>JACCTL010000180.1 GCA_013812395.1 Euzebyaceae bacterium | reverse complement strand
CCGTGCTGGACGAGGTCGTCGCCGGTGCCGAGGCGATCGCGGTCACCATCGAGCCCGTGGGTGGCAGCCCCGAGCCGACCGGCCGCATCGTGGCTCGCGCCGACGTCTGACCAGCCCTGCGCAGGGCGGGTCGCTCAAGGCACTAGGACGCCTGCACGCGATGGGTCGCTCAAGGGCCCGCGACGGCCCGCCGATACACGGTGGATGGCTGCCATTCGCATCACCCTGCCGCGCATCATCGTCGCGCTGCTGGCCGCCGCGTTGCTGCTGGCGCTGCTGCCGGCGAGCGACGCCCAGGCCCTTGACCCGCGCGGTGGTGTGCAGATCCGCAAGGACTTGCAGGAGCGTGTCAATAGCGCCCGGCGACGCCATGACCTCGGGCCTCTGAAGATCAGTTGGGGTGTGCTCGACGAGGCACGCGGGCACTCGCGACAGATGCAACAGCGCCACGCGATCTTCCATGACCCCGACCTGCGCCACGAGCTGCCCTCGTCGACCGTGGTATGGGGCGAGAACGTGGGGCGCACGACAGCCTCGGACGCCGCCCAGCGGCTGCACTACCTGCTAATGCGATCGCCGGGGCACCGCGCGAACATCCTGGGACGCGACTACAACCACATGGTCGTCGCTATCGCCAAGGGTGGGCGCTACACCTACGCCACCCAGCGCTTCTTCGACCGGCGCTGATTCAGCTCAGCGCCTCGACGACGGCCTTGTCCAGGCCGCTGTGGCCACGCATGTACTCGGCGCGCTCCGCCTTGACCTGCTCGATCGCGCGCTCGTACTCCTCGGTGCGTCCCAACCGCTCGTACAGCCGGCGCGGTGCCAGCAGCTCGGGATCGTCGAAGTCGGGTACGGCAGTGGCGATGAGGTAGCCGAAGTCGGAGTCGTGCTCCCAGGTGATGGTGTCCTCGGCGATGGCCTTCACGATCGCCGACGAGTGCGGGATCTTGACCTTCTTGGAGCCCTCCACATCCTCGCCCCCGCCCACTCTTCCCGTGTTAAGGACATAGACGCCAAAGTCGTAGTCCATCGAGCGGATGAGCTCGGCAAGGCGGTTGCCCTGCAGATCCTCCGAACGCATGAAGAACGGATTGGTGCCCGGCACGCGCAGGAACTTGCCGGCCTCCGCCTTGCCGCCAGCCGACGTGCCCTTGGTCTCTCCCAACATGAAGTACGCCACCGCCTGCTCGACGGAGGCCATCTTGGCCACGGCGGGCGCCACGCTTTCGTTGCGGTTGAGAATCAGCAAGAAGTTGGCCTTGCCGAGCTTGCGCGGGTCGAAGTGCTCGATGGCATCCAGCCCGAAAGTGCCACGCCCGTTGGCGGTGTAGCTGTCGTCGAAGAAATCGACCTTGCCCTCGCCGTCGACGGCCACGTTCTCAAGCCACCCGGCGGGTGACGCCAGGGCGTGATAGATGGTGGGCTCGTACCGCGGATCAAGGCCGATGGTCTTGGCGAAGCAACCGTTCTCCGTGGAGTACACCTCACCTCCGGCCACCAGTGCCACGATGTCGTCCTGCACCGGCAGCGAGCCGTTCTGGCGGGTGAAGGTGGTCGTCGTCTTCCCGGTGCCGGACAGGCCGATGATGAGACCCACCTTGTCGCCGCTGTCGGTGGGGATCACCTTGGCGCCGGAGTGCATCGCCAGCGCGCCCTGCTGGTAGACCCACTCCATCCACATCCGCAGGCCACCCATCTTCGATTCGCCGAAGTAGTCGATGTTGAACACCCGCGTGACCCAGTTCTCCAGATCGATGGTGACGAGGCGCTGCTCCGGGAAACCCTCCGCCTTGCAGTTGGGGGTGTAGATGACGGTCAGGGCGTCCGCCTCACGCCAGTCGGCGTCCTTGGGGTAGTACAACTGCTGCTGCATCCCTGGGATGTTGGCGTTGGCGCGCTCGATGTACACCTGCGCTGGCCGCTTCAGGGGGCTGTTCTCCGGACCGATGTAGCCCTCGATCAGCAGCATGTCCTGGTCTGCGATGTAGGCCTCTTGGCGGCGCACCACGTCGGTGTAGTCGCGCCGGGGCATGGTCTGCTTGGACACCGAGTCCGGGTCGTCGGTGATGATGAACGTCGAGCCGGCCGAGCGCGCCGTGACCCGAGCCTCGACGTTGTAGTTGTCGAACTCGGTGTACGCGGCGTTGGGCATCTGCGCCGTCCACGCCTTGAGTTCGTCCTGAGTGGGGTTGGCAACAACTGATCTTGCGCGGGGAAGCTGGATAGCCACGCTCAGGACCTTTCTCCGGTGGGTGAGTGCCTTCGCCGCCCCCGGGGGGCGACCGCCAGGCCGGGTGATCCTACCCAGGGGCGCCAAACGCGAACGGGGCCGGGGGCGGCCTCATGGCTGCCCGGCCTGGGTCCGCCCGTAGGTCCAGCCACCGTCCGCCCAGACGTAGACGTCCGAAGGCCAGTCCGCTCGCGGCAGCGGCGACCCGTCACAGGTCGCGGTGATGCGCTGGTCGGAGATCACCGCGCCCGTGATCCCGTAGGTCTTGCTGCCGTCCCAACAGCCGCCACGCGCCCGCTGCGGTCGGACGCGGTCGCCGCGGGCACCCCACACCGTCAGGCTGGTGCCGGTCTCCCCCAGCGACTGTGTAACCACGATCTCCATGCCGGGTTCGCCATTAATGTCACGGGCAATCAGGCTGTCGAGGCGATCGGCGGTGGCCCCCTCATCGTTGTACACAACCTCGTAGCCCTCGCCGCTCCACCGCGCGACGTCGAGCATTGCCACCCCGTCGGTAATGCGCGCCAACACCAGCTCGTTGACTCCGTCGGCATCCACGTCACTGGCCAGCGACCGCGAATCGTCGCCGTAGACCGTCTCGTACTGGGCGATGAACGCCGTGGCGTCCGCGTCGGTCGGCAGGCCGGCGGAAGGCGTGGGCGCCGGCTCAGTGGGCGCCGGCTCAGTGGGCGCCGGCTCAGTGGGCGCCGGCTCAGTGGGCGCCGGCTCAGTGGGCGCCGGCTCAGTGGGCGCCGGCTCAG
>JACCTL010000169.1 GCA_013812395.1 Euzebyaceae bacterium | reverse complement strand
GGCCAGGACCGCCCCCGGGAGCCGGTCGGCCGGGGGCGCCAGGGCGCCCGGCGCCGCCGGGACGACCCGGAATACCGCTGCGGCCGGGACCGCCGACGGGGGCGTCCTTGGGCGCGGGGCGTAGTGGCGGCGGGATGTACCGCCTGCCGCTGCCCTCCCGAGGCAGGTTGGGCTCGACACGGCGACGCGGCTCCACCGGAGCGCCGGTCGCTGCTGGGCTCATGGGCATGCGCGGCGGCACCGTCGGCTGGCCGGGGCGTGGCGGGGTGCCCGGCCGCGGCACGCCAGGAATGCCACGCGGGCCCTCGTCCTCGGCGGGTTGGGCAGGGGCTCGCGGCGGAGCGGGCGGTCGCGGAGGGCGCACGACGCCGGCGCGTGCGGCCTCGATCGCCGTGGCTGGGCGCTCTGCCGCTGGCATCCGGGACCCGGGCTGCTCGGCTGCTGCCGGCACTTCTGTGATCGCAGCCTCGTCGGGCGCGGTGTCGCCGGGAACGCCCTCCATAGACCCGGGCGCCGGCGGCTCGTCGGCACCACCGACGCTGACGCCGGTGGGCGCGCCAGGCTTGAAGGGCGTCGCGGGCGGCCGGAAACGGGGAGCGGCAGGCTGACCCTCGGCGGGCGCCGCTTGCTCCTCGGCCTGGCGGCGCAGGTGCGGCGGCAGGACGCGACGGGCCTTGGCGCCGCTGGCGGGAGCCTGCAACGCCGACAGGTCGTACTCCTCGGCCTCGCGCTGCTCGCGCTCATCCTGTTGCTTGCGGCGTGCCTCCCGCAGCCTGCCGAGGCTGTCACGGAAGCGCGCAGCATCAGGCGCCTCGACCGTCGACGAGTGCGACCGGGCGTCAACGCCGAGCTCAGTCAGGCGGCGGATGACCTCCTTGTTGGGAAGCCCCGTCTCCTTGGCCAGCTCATAGATTCGAACCTTGCTCACTCACTGACTCCTGCTGCTGATTGCTTTGCCCCTGCTGCGGTGCGCCGTGCACTGTCCTGAGCGCTACCGCTGTGTTACCTGAGCGCCATCCGAGGCTGGCGCGCGTCGTGCCGCCCGGAGGGCGTCGGTGTCCACCGTGACCGTCCCGCGCGGCCGTCGCAGCGCTCGGGCGATCGATATGCCGTTGTTGTCAGTTGCCCTGCGCAGGCACGCGGACCGCTCACACAGGTAGGTGCCGCGCCCGGGCCGAACGGCCTCGGGATCGACCGTCACGATGCCATCGACGGCCACCAGCCGGAGCAGCGCGGCCTTTTCGTCGCGTCGCCGGCATGCCAGGCACGAGCGGATAGGGGTTGCCATAAGTCTAGCCTTCCGGCTCCCCGGAAGCCTCCACTGCCACCGGGGTGTCGCCGGCGACCGGGTTGCCGTGCTCGTCGATCTCCCCGCGCTCGTAGGCGGCCTGGAAGGCAGCCTGCTCCTCGGCGAACTGCGTCTCGCTCTTGATGTCGATGCGCCAGCCCGTCAGCCGCGCCGCCAAGCGGGCGTTCTGCCCCTCACGGCCGATGGCCAGCGACAGCTGGTAGTCGGGGACCACGACCAGGGCGGTCGCGTCGTCGGGATACAGGTAGACCTCGCTGACCTTGGCCGGGGACAGGGCGTTGGCCACCAGCTGCGCCGGCTCGTCGGAGAACGGGATGATGTCCACCTTCTCGCCGGACAGCTCCTCGACCACCGCCATCACGCGGGTGCCGCGCGTGCCAACGCAGGCGCCCACGGGATCGACGTTGGGGTCGTTGGTTTCCACGGCGATCTTGGTGCGGTGCCCGGCCTCCCTGGCGATGCCGCGGATCTGCACGAGCCCATCGGCGATCTCGGGCACCTCCAGGCGGAACAGTTCCTTCACCAGATTCGGGTGGCTGCGGCTGCAGATGATCTGCGGACCCTTGAAGGACCGGCGCACCTCGACGATGTAGGCGCGTAGGCGGGTGCCGTGCTCGTAGCGTTCGGTCGGCACCTGCTCGGCGTACGGCAGGACGGCCTCGGCGTTGCCGAGATCAAGCACGGTCAGCCCGCGGTCGTGGATCTGTAGCGTGCCGGTGACCAGGTCGCCTTCCTTTCCCGAGTACTCGCCGTAGGTCATCTCGCGCTCAGCCTCACGCAGGCGCTGCATCAGGACCTGCTTGGCGGTCTGCGCCACGATCCGGCCGAAGTCGTGCGGGTCATCTTCCCACTCCGCCACGACGTTGCCGTCGTCGTCGAGCTCCTGGGCGAACACGGTGACCGCACCCGAGCCACGGTCGATGACGACGCGAGCCTCCTCGGCATCGGCCTGCGACCGCTTGTAGGCGCTGGCCAGCGCCCCCTCCAGCGCCTCGATGATGGTGTCGAAGGCGATGCCCTTCTCGCGCTCGATGCTGCGCAGGGCATTGATGTCGACGGGCTTCATCATCTCGGCTCCTTAGTCGCCCCGTGCTTCGCCAGTGTCTGCCCCGTCGCGCTCACCACGGCAGTGCCTGTCGAGCCGAGTCCACCTCGACGTAGGGCACCGCCACCGTGCTGCCGTCCACGTCCAGGACGACGGCGTCGTCGCGGGCCTCGCGCACGGTGCCGCGAAGCTCGGCGATGTCATCGCCGGCCTGCCGTCGCAGCTGCACCAGCCGGCCCTCGATCCGGTCAAAGTCGCGCTGCGTGCGCAGCGGGCGGTCGGTCCCCGGGGACGTGACCTCCAGCGAATAGCGACCGCTGACAGGGTCCTGTGCGTCAAGCTGTCGGGACAGGTCCTTTGACAGCCGCTGACAGGTACCGAGATCCACCCCGCCCTTGCGATCGACCACCACACGGACGATGGTCTGAGGACCGGCACCCTTGCGCTGAACATCGACCAGATCAAGGCCGGCAGCACCGCAGACAGTACTGGCGCAACGGCGGATCGCAGCGGTGTCGGACGCCATGCCACCTCCTGTCTGTCGGCTATCAGACGAAACAAAAAGTGGGCCGGAAGCCCACTTTCGCATTCGGTCCCGCTCAGTTGTACAGGGCGCGTTCCCGCTCGGTCACACGGGCGCCCCGGACACGCAGAACCTCCCGGTCCGACCGGTCCAACGCCGACAGTAGCAAAGTGCGCCCGCCCCGGCAACGCCGAGGGCGCATGGTCCCTACCGGCGCTGCACCGAGAGTGTCGGGTAGAGGTTGTTGATCGCGAAGGACAGCTCCAGGCGGTGGTCGGCGACCATGGCCTCGAAGAACTCGTCGGGATCGGAGTGCGGGTGGCCGGTGGCGGCTTCGTTGAGCTCCAGCAGCCGCCGGCAGGTCTCGTCACCCGGTTGCGTCGCCAGCGCCGACAGCTGGGCATCGCCCTCCGCGACAACGTAGGTCCAGAAGTCGTCGCTAGTGACATAGAGGCTGACGCGCGGGTCTCGCCGGACGTTGGCGGTCTTGGCGCGGCTGTCGGTCACCGACACCCTGATGCGCCCGTCGAGCAAGGCGTAGGCGACGTTGCTGATCTGCGGGCGGCCGTCGGAGGACTTGAGCGTCACCAGCGCACCCCAGTGGCGCTGCGCCAGGAACGACTCGGCTGCGGCGGTGGACAGTGGTGGCATGGCCAGCCCCCTTTCGCCGCGTCAGCGTAGCGGTGGCGGTCGCTCGCCGTGGGGCGCAGGCTGGGGGCCCGCCGACGACAGGAAGCCGCATGGACACCGCCGAAGCTTTGCTCCCGCGAGGCGTGCGTGCGCCCGACTTTGTCCTCCCCCGCGCGGACGGGACGCCGACGCGCTTCTACGCCGCCGCTGGAGGGCGACCGGCGGTGATCTGCCTGTTCGACGCCGGCGACGCGAAGCGCGTCGGGGCCGTCAGGGCGCTGGCCACGGCGCTGCGCGAGCACGAGGGCTTCGAAGTCTCCCTGCACTTCGTGGCTCGCCTGAGCGCCGATACCGACCGCGGGCACGAGCTAGGCAACGGTGCCTCCATTGATCCGGAGCTGCTGTCCGATGCCGACGGCAAGGTTCACGCCGCGTATCGCGCGGGGCAGGGGGTGACCGGCTACGTGCTGGACCCCAACCTGCGCGTGCTCGACGGCTGGACCGATGCGTCCCCGGCTGACGCCGCCGAGGCGGTGCGCCTGGCGATCGCCGGCCTACCTCGGCAGGAGGCCTTGGAGGTCACCGCGCAGGCGCCGGTGCTGCTGATCCCCGACGCGCTCGACCGGGGCATGTGCACCGAGCTGATGGAGGTCTGGGAGCAGCAGGGGTCGGTGGAGACGGGGGTCGAGTCGTCAGCGGGCGGTCGACGCGCGGACACGATCGCGGCCGACTACAAGCGCCGGCGAGACCACACGGTCACGGATCAGGCGCTGTCCCAGCCGATCGCCTCGGAGGTGGGCCAGCGCATCATGCCGGAGATCGCCAAGGCATTCGCGTTCCGCGCGAGCCGCTTCGAGGGCTTCAAAATCGGCTGCTACGACGCCACGACGGGCGGGTTCTTCCGTGCTCATCGCGACAACCTGAGCCCGTCAACCGCGCACCGCAGGTTCGCGCTCACGCTCAACCTGAACGATGGCTATGAGGGCGGGCATCTGCGGTTTCCCGAGTACGGCCCGCAGCGCTACCGCCCCGCCGCCGGCGCCGCCCTGATCTTCTCCTGCTCACTGCTGCACGAAGTCCTCGACGTCACCGACGGCCGCCGCTTCGTGCTGCTGTCATTCCTGTCCGGTGGCGACTGACGCGCGCGGACCGACCGGACCGGCCGAGCGCTGCGGCCGCGATCTCCATGGCCCGGCCGGGTGCAGTTGCGGACACCGACGTCCGCTAACGCACCCACTCGACCGACACCGACCGCCTCCCAGCCGGCCGGGTGCAGTTGCGGACACCGACGTCCGCTAGCGCACCCACTCGACGAGAACGGCAGGTCACGAGCGCTCCGCCAGGGATGCCCGACCTGCAAGGACTTCGCTGATGGGGCGCGCGCGGCGGAGCAGCGCGGCATCGGCGCGAGCGGCGGTCAAGCGCAGATCTCGAGGTCGCGGCTCAGAGGCGCCGGAGCGCGCACTGCTGTACCCGGGGCGAATCCCGTGAGCGGGCAGCCCCAGCTGCCGGGCCAGCAGCAGGCCGAGGGTGTAGCGGCTGAGCGCTTCGGGTCCGACGAGATGCCAGACGCCGGCGCGGTCAGAGGTCGGCAGACCAGCCAACTCCCATAGTTGGCCGGCGAGGTCCTCGACGGCGATCGGGCAACGCAGCTGATCGACGAACAAGTCGACGCCGCGACCGGCCCGGATCGCGTCAACGATCCAAGCGGTCGTCGGGTCGGGCCGCAGCGGGGCGAGGATCAGCGACGTACGGACCACCGCCGCCTCAGGCACCAGCCGCAGCACCTCGCGCTCGGCGGTGTGCTTCCAACGGCCGTACTGACTGATCGGCGCCGGCGCGTCGGTCTCGGCGTAGGGCGCGTACTCGCCGTCGAAGACCACATCGCTGGACAGGTGCACCAGGTCCGCGCCGACGGCGGCGGTCGCGGCGGCCACCGACCGCGAGGCGGCGGCGATGTCTCGCTCGCCGTCGTGCTTGCCATAGGCGGTGTGCACCACCAGACCAGGGCGGACGCGGCCCATGAGATCACGAACGGCCGCGGGGTCGCTGAGCTCCACCCGGTGTGCGGTCGCGCCGGCGACGGGCGACCGG
Source organism: Euzebyaceae bacterium (assembly GCA_013812395.1). Taxonomy (GTDB): domain Bacteria; phylum Actinomycetota; class Nitriliruptoria; order Euzebyales; family Egibacteraceae; genus JACCTL01. The sequence continues at coordinate 24,764 of JACCTL010000169.1, read as the reverse complement.
CGCCAGGTGGCGTGCACCGGCGAGCCGGCGGGTGCGGTGGTCAGCAGCGTGCTGCCAAGCAGCCCCGCGCCGCCGGTGACCAGCACCGGAGCGCTCACGGGCGGAAGATCCGTTGGCTGCCGGGGTCAGGCGACGACGACGGGCGAGCCCTGGCCGCGCTCGGCGCGGATCTCGTCGGCGACCTCGTTGGCCAGGTCGAGCAGACTGGCCACGATCTGGTCCTCGGGGACCTGCGCCACGACCTGTCCCTTGTACAGCAACTGGCCCTTGCCCTTGCCGGCGGCCACACCGACGTCGGCCTCGCGAGCCTCGCCCGGACCGTTCACCACACAGCCCATGACCGCCACGCGCAACGGTACGTCAATGCCCTCCAGCGCGTCCTGGACCTGTTCGGCCAGGCTGTAGACGTCGACCTCGGCGCGCCCACACGACGGGCAGGACACCACGTCCAATCCGCGCTCGCGCAGGTGCAGCGCCTCCAGAATCGCAATGCCGGCCTTGACCTCCTCGACGGGGTCGGCCGACAGCGACACCCGGATCGTGTCGCCGATGCCCTCGGCCAGCAACGTGCCGATCCCGACCGCGGACTTGGTGATGCCGGTCTTGGGCGGCCCGGCTTCGGTGACGCCGAGGTGCAGCGGGTAATCGCAGCGCTCGGCCAGTAGGCGGTAGGTCTGGATCATCACCCACGGGTCGGAGTGCTTGACCGAGATCTTGGTGTCATAGAAGTCCGCCGCCTCCAGCAGCGCCACCTCGCCCAGCGCGGACTCGACCAGCGCCTCGGGGGTGACGCCGCCGTGCTTAGCCAGCAACACGTCCTCCAGGGACCCGCCGTTGACCCCGATGCGAATGGGGATCCCCCGTTCCTTGGCGGCATCCCCGATCAGCTTGACCTTGTCGTGCTTGCGGATGTTGCCAGGGTTGATGCGGACCCCGGCACAGCCGGCTTCGATCGCGGCCATCGCGTACTTCCATTGGAAGTGGATGTCGGCGATCACCGGGACCGTGGACTTGGCGGCGATGGTCGCCAGCGCGTCGGCGTCCTCCTGGCGTGGGCAGGCGACGCGAACGATGTCCACGCCGGTGGCGTTCAGCGCGGCGATCTGCTGCAGCGTGGCGTTGACGTCATGGGTCGGTGTCGTGGTCATCGACTGCACGCTGATGGGTGCGCCGTCCCCGACCGGCACGCTGCCCACGTTCAGGCGCCGCGTAACACGGCGCGCCGGCGGGGCGTGATGGGCGGCGGCCACTGCCGCCGGCTGGGTGTTGAGAACAGGAAGAGACGTGCCCACGAAGGGTCCTCGGCGTCGACGGTGTCGTATGGCCCAGCCTACCGGTGGCCCCGCACCCCTCCGCTGGCCGTCCGTCGGCCGCCCGGACGGGCGATTACTGCTGCAGCAGGTCGCTGGCCGGTTTGACGATGTCGACGTACAGGGCGGTCATTGACAGCACCACGAAGAACAGAATCACCACCAGCGCGATCGGGGTGATCACCGCCGGGTCGAGGCGCCAGCGCGCCGACCGACCACGCATACGGCGCACGGCGTTGACGCCCTCCTCGACCAGCAGCACGGCCACGTGCCCACCGTCCAGCGGTGGCAGCGGGAGCATGTTGAGCGTCCCGAGGACGATGTTGAGCTGGGCGAAGATCACCAACACCGCGAAGATGTCGCCACCGACGCCCAGGGCGTTGACCGTCTGGCCGACGCCGACGAGGCTGACCGGCCCGTTGGGATCACGTGGTCCCGGGTCGTCAACGGAACGAAACCACTCACCCAGCGCGTCAGGGGTGAAGACCTGCCCCAACCCCGATACGGTCAAGCCCACCAGCCGGGCGACGGAGAAGTCGCCGGTGATGGTGCCGCGCAGCGCTTCGGCGGGTGGGAGGCGGCGCACCACCAGCTGTGGCCCGATGCCGAGGAACGCGCCCTGCTGGCCCTCGGGATTCTCGCTGGCCAGCGTGGCCTGCAGGTCCTGCTCGGCTCCGCCGCGCTCGATCACGATGGGCACGGACTCGCCGCCCCGCCCGTCCAGCGCCGCCCGCACGTCGTCGAAGTCGTCGGTCGCCTGCCCGGCGACGGCGGTGATGACGTCGCCCGGGCGCAGACCGGCCTCAGCCGCGGGGCTGTCGGCTACCACCACCTCAACGATCGTCGTGGCCGGCTCGTCGATGCTGGGCAACCCGGCGAAGGCAAGGGCGGCGAACAGCAGAACGACGGCGACGACGAAGTGGGTTGCCGAGCCGGTGGACAGCACGATCACGCGCTTCCAGGCCGACTGCTCGTAGAAGGTTCTGCCGCGGTCAGCGGGATCGATCTGTTCGAAGGCGCTCATCCCGGAGATCTTGACGAAGCCGCCCGCCGGGATGGCCTTGACGCCGTACTCGGTCTCACCGCGTTGCACCGACCACAGCGTTGGGCCGAAGCCGAGGAAGAACCGCTCGACCTTCATCCCGAACAGCTTGGCGGTCAGATAATGGCCGAACTCATGGAACATGATGACAAAGATCAGTCCCAGGATGAAGATCACTACGAACATGCGGTCGTCCTCGCGTCACGGATCAACTCGGCGGCACGGGCTCGCGCCCACGCCTCCGTCTCCAGCACCGTCGCCAGATCCGGGGCGTCGGTGCCGTCGTGCTCTGCCAAGACTGCCTCGACCGTGGCCGGGATGCCGAGGAATCCCAAGCGGCCGGCCAGGAAAGCGGCGACGGCCTCCTCGTTGGCCGCGTTGTACGCGCCGGGATGCGACCCGCCACGTCGACCGGCGGCGACAGCGAGCGACACCATGGGGAATGTCTCGGCATCCAGGGGCTCGAATTGCAATGAACGGGCCTGTGTCCAGTCCAGGTGCACCGGCGCGAAGTCGAGACGCTCGGGCCACGCCAGCGCCAGCTGGATCGGCAGCCGCATGTCCGGCGGGCTCAACTTGGCCACGGTCGCGCCGTCGCAGAACTCGACCATCCCGTGCACGACCGACTCCGGATGGACCACCACGGTGATGCGGTCGTAGCCGATGCCGAACAGCAGCTGCGCCTCCACCACCTCCAGGCCCTTGTTGGCCAGCGTCGCGGAGTTGATGGTGATGACCGCACCCATGTTCCAGGTCGGATGCGCCAACGCGTCGGTGACGGTGACGTGGCGCAGCTCCTCGCGGGAGCGACCGCGAAAGGGCCCCCCGCTGGCGGTGATGACGAGCCGGGCGACCTCCCGCTCCGCTCCCGCACGAAGGCACTGCGCCAGCGCGCTGTGCTCGCTGTCGACCGGGGTCAGCTGACCGGGGCGCCGCACGGCGTCGAGCACCAGCCGCCCGCCGAGGATCAACGACTCCTTGTTGGCCAGCGCCACGCGGTTGCCCGCCGCCAGCGCCGCCAGTGTCGGCTGCAGGCCACGGGACCCGACCATGCCGTTGAGCACCACGTCGGTAGCCTCCCTGGCCAGCTCGGTGGCGGCATCCGGGCCGTCGAGCACGTCGACCCCCGGGCCGAGCAGCTCGCGCGCACGCCGGGCGGCGTCGCGGTCGGCCAGCGCCACCCGGCGCACCCCCAGCTGGCGCGCCTGCGTGCTCAACAGCTCGGCGTTGCTACCAGCCGCGAGGCCGGTCACGGTGAAGCGGTCAGGATGCTCGGCGGTCACCGCCAGGGTCTGCCTGCCGACCGAACCGGTGCTGCCGAGGACCGTGACGGTGGTCACGAGGGCGGCGCCATGGCCGGGCCCGCTGACCCCTGCGTGGGTGCCATGACCAGGCGCGTTGACCCCTGCGTGGACAACCGCTCGGCCGCGCCGACGGCTGCGGGCAGGGTCCGGCCGCTGGCCATCGCGTAATCGGCGTACAGCTGCCCGCAGGCGGCGTCGATGGCGCCACCGCGGTTGTGCCGGATAGTGGCTGTCACGCCGGCGTCGGTCAGTGCCGCCAGGAACGCCAGCTGCACTGGCACGGGCGGTGCACGCCACGGCACCGCCGGCGTGGCGTTCATCGGGATCAAGTTGACGTGAGCGCCGAAGCCACGCAGCCGCGAGGCCAGCCGGCGCGCCTGGTCCACCCCCGCGTTGATCCCGTCGATCAGGACGTACTCGAAGGTCAGGCGGCGACCGGAGCGGTCGGAGTACTGGCGCGCCGCCGCCAGCAGCTCGGCCAGCGGATGCTGCCGATTGACGGGCACGAGGTCGTCGCGCAACTCGTCGTCCGGGGCGTGCAGGCTGACCGCCAGGGTGATGGGAAGCCCGAGCTCGCCGAGGCGTCGGATGCCCGGCACCAGCCCGACCGTCGAGACCGTGATGCTGCGGGCGGAAAGATCGAACCCGTCAGGATCATGCAGCCACCGCACCGCCGCGATGGTGACGTCGAGGTTGGCCAAGGGTTCGCCCATGCCCATGAACACGACGTTGGTGACGTGGTCGGGGACACCGGGCACGTCGACGGCTCCCTGGGATAGCAGCCGCTGCATCACCGTGACCTGGCGGACGACCTGGCCGACCGACAGCTGCCCACGCAGTCCCGCTTGCCCGGTGGCGCAGAACGGGCATCCCATGGCGCAGCCGGCTTGGGTCGAGACGCACACCGTCGCCCGCCCCGCCCTATCCTGGCGCGCCGGGTAGCACATCAGCACGCTTTCGATTTCCACAGCATCAGCTCGTGATTCCACGCCAGCCTGCAGCGAGCGCGGAGCGATTTCCAGGCCGCTGCGCAGCGGGTCCAGGCCGTGCGACGCGGGGAAGCCGAGCAGCACCTTGCGGGTGAGGCCGCCGTCGGCGCTGGTATGGCGCAGCAGCACCGGCGGCGGCGGCAACAGCTCCATGAGCCGCGCGCGCAGGCTGCGAGGCAGGTCGGTCATCTCGGTGGGATCGTCGACGCCTCGCACCAGCCAGCGGTGCACCTGCTCGGCGCGGTAGCGCGGTTGGTCGTCCAGCAAGGCAGCGAGGCCGCCGCGGCCGAGGGCGTAGGGATCCGGGATCGACATGGTCATGAGCCGAGCGCGAGCAGCAACAGGTGGGCGGCCGGAAGCGCAAAGATGATCGCGTCGGCGCGTTCCATGATGCCACCGTGCCCTGGCAGGATGCCGCCCAGGTCTTTGACGTCCAGATCGCGCTTGACCATGGACTCGGCCAGGTCACCGATGGTAGCGGCGACGCAGACCCCCACCGCCAGCGCCAGCGCGGTGCTCCAGGTGAACCCGGGGACGTGGGCGGTGACGGAGGCCGCGAGGATCAGCGCTGTGGCAAGGCCACCCGCGAAGCCCTCCCACGACTTGGCGGGGCTGACGCTGGGCGCCAGCTTGTGGCGCCCGTAGCGGCTGCCGAAGGCGAACGCCCCGATGTCGCTGCTGACCGTGAGCGCCACCGTGGCCATGACGAACCACTCACCCTGCGGCCTGGCCAGCAGCAAGCCGATGTAGCTGGCGAGGAACGGCACCCACAGCACCATCAGGCAGGTCACGCCCATGCTGCTCGCCGGTCGTTGCACATCGCGGTTGAGCAGCGCCCAGGCGGCCGCACCGACCACCAGCAGGGCCAGTCCGGCGCTCTGCGCGCCAGGCCCACCCGCGTGGGCCCCGAAGAACAACACCAGCCCCGCAGCCAGGGCCACCGGCATAGCCGGTTGCAGCCCCTTCGAGCGAAACGCCCGGTCCAGTTCGAACAGCGCAAGGGTGACCATCACCGCGATGAAGATCAGGAAGGCGACCGGGTGGATGAACAGGGTCGCGAGAAACAGCGTTGCCAGCCCGAGCCCGACGGCGATCGCGGCGGGGAGATTGCGGCCGAGAGTGCGATGAGCCGGAGTGGGAGGACCGGCGGTGGTTGGCGGTGCGACAGGCATCGGGGTCGCGGGGCCTGGAGTCGCTGGGTCTGGAGTCGCGGGGCCTCAGACCTCCAGCAGCTCCTTCTCCTTGTGGCTGAGCAGGTTGTCGACCTGCCCCACGTAGCTGTCGGTGAGGTCCTGCAGCGCCTTGTCAGCGCGGCGCTCGTCGTCTTCGGTGATGTCGGAGGCGTCGCGCAGCTGGGCGAGCTCGGACTTGGCGCTGCGCCGCACGTTGCGGATCGACACCCGCCCATCCTCGGCGCGCTCGCGAGCCAGCCGGACGAACTCGCGGCGCCGCTCCTCGGTGAGGTCGGGGAAGACGACGCGAATGACCTTGCCGTCGTTGGACGGGTTCAGGCCGAGATCCGACTTCCGGATGGCGCGTTCGATGGCCTTGAGCGCAGTCTGGTCATAGGGGCTGACCAGCAGCATGCGCGCCTCGGGGACGGACACGCCCGCCAGCTGCTGCAGCGGCGTCGGCGCGCCGTAGTAGTCGACGGGCAGGTCGGTGATCAACCCCGGATTCGCCCGTCCGGTGCGGATCTTGCCGAACTCCGAGCGGGTGTGGTCCACGGCGGCTGCCATCTTCAGCTCCGCCTCCATCATCGTCTCGTCGATCACAGGAAGTTCTCCAGGTCGGGCTTGTCCGGTGCCGAATGGACCAACGTGCCGATCGCTTCCCCGCACATGACCCTGCGCAGGTTGCCTTCGACGAACAGGTTGAAGATGCTGACGGGTAGTTCATGGTCCATGCACAGCGAGATCGCCGTGGTGTCCATCACCTTCAGTCCTCGGCGAAGGAACTCGAGGTAGCTGAGCTCGTCGAACCGCAACGCCCCTGCGTGCAGGTTCGGGTCGCGGTCGTAGACGCCGTCGACCTTCGTGCCCTTCAAGATCGCCTCGGCGCCGATCTCCAGCGCCCGCTGTGCGGCGGCGGTGTCGGTGGAGAAGTAGGGGGCGCCCAAGCCCGCCGCGAAGATGACCAGCCGGCCCTTCTCGAGATGGCGGACCGCCCTGCGCCGGATGTACGGCTCGCACAACTCCTGCATCGACACCGCCGACTGCACGCGAGTCTGCAGGTCCAGCTTCTCGCAGGCGTCCTGTAGCGCGAGCGCGTTGATGACCGTGGCGAGCATGCCCATGTGGTCGGCGCTGGAGCGGTCCATCCCCCCAGCCTGGGGCGACGTGCCGCGGAAGATATTGCCGCCACCGACGACCACCGCTAACTGCACACCGAGCTCGACGACAGCGGCGAGCTGGGCAGCCACAGAGCTCACGACCGCCGGGCTGATCGTGCTGTCCGCATCGGAGAACGCCTCTCCCCCAAGCTTCAGCAACACCCGTCCGTACTTCGCCTCACCCACCACGCTCCCTACCGTCAGCCACTCCGCGCAGCCTACCCAGACTGCGGAAAGGGGGCTTCGTCAGCTGGAGAGGGGGTCAACCCTGAGGACCCTGGGAAGCTGACGGAGCCCCCGCCCCTGAGGACCCTCGGAAGCTGACGGAGCCCCCCAGCCGTCAGCTCCCGACCTGGTAGCGCGCGAAGCGGCCGACGGCGATCTTCTCACCGCTGGTCCGCTGGAACTCGTTGAGCAGATCGGCAACGGTGCGCTTGTCGTCTTTCACGAAGGGCTGGTTGAGCAGCACTTTGTCTTTGTAGAAGGCCTTGACCTTGCCCTCGACGATGCGCTCGATGATGTGGTCTGGCTTGCCCTCGTCGCGAGCCTGCTTCTCGGCAAAGGAGCGCTCGGCGGCGATGGCGTCGGGGTCGACCTCGGTCTCGCTGACCACCAGCGGGCGCATGGCCGCGATGTGCAGCGCCACGTCGTTGGCCAGCTGGCGGAAGCCTTCGCCCTTGGCGACAAAGTCGGTCTCGCAGTTGAGCTCGACCAGGACGCCCACCTTAGGAGGCAACCCGGGGGTAGGGGCATGCAGGTAGGCGTGGACCAAGCCCTCGGCGGCGGTGCGCTCGCCGACGCGGCCTTCCATCTTGGCCCCGGTCCGCTCGCGGACCAGCTGGGCGGCCTTGTCCAGGTCCCCGTCAGCGTCGGCGAGGGCGCGCTTGCAATCCATCATCCCGGCCCCGGTGGCGTCGCGGAGCCGCTTGACGTCAGCGGCGGTGAAGTCGGGCACGGTGTACTCCTTGGTTCGTTGGTGAAACCCGGGTCAGCGCTGCTCTGGCGTGACCGGCGTGTCGGGGTTGTCGGCGTCGCCGGGTGTGGCCACGGCCTCGCGGGCAGCCTCGTCCGCGGAGCCGGGACCGGACGGCGGCGTGTCGGCCGGCGGCTCGGCGGCGCCAGTGTCGGCCTGCTCGGCGGCAGCGTCGGCCTGTGCCTGCTGCACCACTTGTGCCTCGCCCGGCTTCTCGCTGGCGTGACCCTGCTCCGGCGCGGACACACCGCCGGCCTGTGCGGCGTGGCGGGCGGCCTCCTCCTGCTGTAGGGCGATCTCCCACTCGGCCAACGGCTCGGCGGCCGGCTTGGTCGGCGCGGCCGGCGCCTGGGCGGCGGCGGCGGCCGCGGCAGCCTGCTCGGCGACGACATCGTCGGCGCTACGGCTGGCGCGCCGGACATAGCCCTCGGCGCAGGCGTCGGCGATGATCCGCGTCAGCAGCGCGCCAGAGCGGATGGCGTCGTCGTTGCCCGGGATGATGTAGTCGATCACGTCGGGGTCGCAGTTGGTGTCGACCACGGCAACTACTGGGATGCCGAGACGGTTGGCCTCGTTGACGGCGATGTGCTCCTTGACGGTGTCCACGACCCAGATGGCTGACGGCGGCTTGGTCATGCCGCGGATGCCGCCGAGATTGCGCTCGAGCTTCCCTCGCTCACGCTGTAGCGACAGGACCTCCTTTTTCGGCAGGAGCTCTGTGGTGCCCTCGGCCTCCATGGCCTCCAGCTCGCGTAGGCGCACCAGACGCGTCTTGATTGTCTCAAAGTTGGTAAGCATGCCGCCCAACCAGCGGTAGTTGACGTAGGGCATCCCGACGCGCTGGGCCTGCTGTTCGACGGCTTCCTGTGCCTGCTTCTTGGTGCCGACGAACAGGATGGTCCCGCCTTTGGCCACGCTGTCGCGCACAAAGCCGTAGGCCTGCTCGAGCATCCCGATCGACTGTTGGATGTCGATGATGTAAATGCCGTTGCGCTCGCTGAAGATGAAGCGCTTCATCTTCGGGTTCCAACGGCGGGTCTGGTGACCGAAGTGGACGCCGGCTTCAAGCAGCTGGCGCATGCTGACGACTGCCATGGGTGTTTCCTCGTGTTGTCGCGGTTAGGCCTCGCGAGAACCGGGCCGCCGAAGCGACGTTCGGGCCTTCCCCCCGCCGGCGTGTGCACGCCGCAGGAGACCGCAGGCCTCGCGGTTCCGCTGAAATGTCCACCCCGTCACCGGGGCAGCAGAGATCGGCCGGCCGAAGCCGGACCGTGGTCGAGCATACCACCCCGCCCGAGCCCGCCCGAGCCCGCCCGAGCCCGCCCCGGCGCGCGCCACCACCCAGCAAGTAGAAGGGTTGGTCACGATAGTGTGACCAATCCTTCTACTTGGCAGGTCGGCCCAGCCAGCGAGCCGGATCTTGCGGCGCGCCGTCGAGGTGGACCTCGAAATGCAGGTGCGGGCCGGTGGACAACCCCGTGGAGCCGACCGCGCCGATCGCCTGCCCCGTCGTAACCCGCAGACCGCCGGCCACAGCTAACCGCGACAGGTGCGCGTAACGGGTGGTCAGCCCGCCGCCATGGTCGACGATGACGAGCAGCCCGTAGCCGCCGGCGGCGCCGGCGGACGTCACCGTGCCTGCGGCCGCAGCCGCAACCGGCGTGCCGGACGGCGCCCCGAAGTCGAGGCCGGCATGGGACCGCACGGCGCCGGTGATCGGATGGACACGAGTTCCGAACGGTGACGTGATCGGGCCCCCGACGGGCGCGGCCAGCCGCCAGCCCTGCCCAGAGCCGGCCGGCCCGGCCGTCCGCCCGACCTGCCCGGCGCCGATGGCCTGGGTCGTGGCCACCCAACGCGCCGGCAGCTCGGCCACGGTGCGGTCGGCGCTGGTCAGGTGCACCTCCCAGCGACCGAGCAGCGTCAGCGGGTCGATGTAGGCGTCGCCCACCAGCGCACCCCAGTCCAGGTGCAGCGCACCCTCGGCCAGGCGCCCGAGTCGCCCTCCCGCCTCCACGCTGTCGCCGGCGCGCACCGAGCGCGGGTCCAGCGGCCCGTAGGTGGTCGACAGCCCTCCGCCATGGTCGACCGTCACCCAGCCCACCCGCGCGACCGTGCCCGAGAAGCTGACCGTCCCAGCCAGTGCGGCGCGTACCGGTTCGCCGGGTGCCGCAGCCAGGTCCACGCCGCGGTGGCCTGCGCCGTAGCGGGAGGCCGGCGGGTCGAAGGCGCGCAGCAGCGGGCCGCGCACCGGCGGCACCGCCGGCGACGACCGGGACTGGCCGACCGCAGCGAATGCAGGGGTCGGGGGCCCGTCGGCGCCGGCTGGGTCCCAGGCAATGACCAGGGCCAGCGTGACGAGCAGGCAGGCGGCGAAGCGGCGCATGGCAGGACGCTATGACGGTGCGGGCGAACCGGGGCCTGCGATGCCGGTCCGGCTGTGGACGAACGGCCTTCACGGCGGCCATGCCAGGGCGGCCGAGAGCCAGCCGCATGCCAGCGCTGAGTCAGGCCCGCCCAACTGGATCAAGCGCCACCCGACTGCTCAAGCGCCGCTCGGCTGAGTCAAGCGCCGCCCGACTGGTTCAAGCTGGGTCAGGCGCCGCTGCTGCGGTCATGCCGCGCGCCGCTGGGTCAGGCGCCGCGTTCGGTCAGTTTGGCCCGCAGGCCGAGCACTGCCTTGGTGTGCATCTGGCACACGCGCGACTCGGTGACGCCGAGAACCTGACCAATCTGCGCCAGGGTCATGCCCTCGAAGTAGTACAGGACCAGCACGGTCTTCTCGCGCTCCCCCATCCGGTTGAGCGCCTCACCGAGCATCGCCCGCATCTCGATACCCTCGTAGGTGGCCTGCGGATCGGCAGCCTTGGGGTCCTGCAACGTGTCGACGAGGGACTGACGGTCGTTGTCCTCGCCGCCGAACGACTCGTCCAGCGCCACCACCGACACCAGTGACACCTGCGTCAGCATGGCGCGCAACTCCTTGACGCCGGTCGACAGCTCGTCTGCCAGCTCCTGCTCGGTTGGCGTGCGACGCAACCGCAGCTCCAGCGACGTCATCGCCTGCTCGACGTCACGGGCCTTGGAACGCACCGAACGGGGGATCCAGTCGATGGAGCGCAGCTCGTCGATGATCGCGCCCCTGATGCGCGTAATGGCGTACGTCTCGAACTTGACGCCCTTGCTCAAGTCGAACTTCTCGATGGCGTCGATGAGCCCGAACATCCCGTATGACACGAGATCGGCGTGCTCGATGGTGGCGGGCAGGCCGACGCTGACACGGCCGGCGACGTACTTCACCAGCGGCGAGTACTGCAGGATCAGCCGCTCGCGAGCCGACGGGCTGGCGTCAGCCTTGAAGCGTTGCCACAGGGCCACGACCTGCGGGTCGGCGCTGACCCGCCCCTGCCCGACGCGCTGGACGGAAGCCTTCCCCTTGGATACGGAGGATGCGGTACGCGCGGCTGAAGAGGGCATCGGAATTCCGGTCAGGCCCGCGGGTGCGCGTGCTCGTAACTGGCTCGCAGGTGATCTCGCGAGACGTGCGTATAGATCTGGGTCGTCGACAGCGAAACGTGGCCCAGCAGCTCCTGGACGCTGCGCAGGTCGGCGCCGCCCTCAAGCAGATGGGTCGCGTAGCTGTGGCGCAGGGTGTGCGGCGTCACCTTGCCCAGCCGCGCACCGGCGGCGGCCTTGGACACCACCGACCGCACGTCGTTGGCGGTCATCGCCGTTCCTCGCCGGGTCAGCAGCACGGTGGACGGCGGCTGCGCACTCACGGCGGCGAGCTGCGGTCGACCGTCGCGCAACCAGCGCTCCACCGCGACGCAGGCAGGCTCGCCCAGCGGCACGATCCGGTCCTTACCACCCTTGCCGTGCAGACGGGCGCTGCCGGCGAGCAGGTCCACGGCATCGACCGGCAGGCCGGCGAGCTCGCTGACCCGCGCGCCGCTGGCGTACAGCAGCTCCAGCGCCGCACGGTCGCGCAGACCGGTCGGGGTGTCCGGATCAGGGACCGCCAGCAGCGCGGCGACCTGGTCAGCGCGCAACACCTTGGGCAGCCGCCGACCAGCCTTGGGCGTGCCGAGATGCAACGCCGGGTCGCCGGTGACCAGGCCCCGTCGCGCCAGCAGCCCGAAGAATCCCCGTGCGGCCGCCGTCTTGCGGGCCAGCGACGCGCGGGCGTAGTCCTCCCGCGACAGCTGGGCCAGCCAGCGGCGGAGCGCCAGTGGCTCCACCTCGTCGGGATCGTCCACGCCGAAGCCGGCGCAGAAACTGGCCAGTTGCCGCGCGTCACGCAGGTAGGCCTCGACGGTCAGACCGGCGAGCATGCGCTCGTCTTGTAGATGCCGTGCGAAGACGTCCACCGCGTGCGCCCATGGGGGCGGCAGGTCCTGCCGGATCTCCATGCCACTCCTTTCCGGCGCAGCGGTCGCGGGAGGCCATTGTCGCAGGGTGCCGTACACGACTGTTGCACCCTTTATACCGGTACTGACCGGTCACCACCGCTCATACCTGTACTAGCTGTCACGACAAGAGTACGCTGTGCTCACAAAGACTACGGGGGACCTCCGTGCGACACGTCGGTGCTGGGCGGCTAGGGCTGCTGCTGTTCCTGCTGGCAGGTTGCAGCACGCCGGCCACACAGGAGACGCCGGCCACACAGGAGACGCCGGCGGAGGCGGTCGCCGCGGCAGCCAGCAAGACGGCTGAGGCGAAGACCGCCAGGGTCTTCTTCAGTACGGGCCAGCGGGAAGCGCCCAAGACGAAGCTGGCCACAGGAAGAGGCGTCGTCGACTTCTCCCGCCAGCGCGTGCCTGGTCATGGCTAACAGCGGCCCGCCAGGCAGGGCGGACTTGTCGGGACCGGTCGAGCTCCTGGTAGACGGTCGCGCCACCTATATCAAGGCGCCCGCTGGGATGCCCGCGCCGACGCCGTGGTTCAGCATCAGCTTGGAAGGTGGTGGAGGGCAGTCGCCGCTCAGCGATTTGCCGCAGATCGGCAGCGACCCAGCCGCTGGACTGGCTTACCTACGCGGGGTCTCCGACGACGTCGAGGAGATCGGTTCCGATCAGATGCGCGGCGTCGCCACGACGCACTACCGCGCGGTCGTCAACATCGGCGAGGTCTTGGCCGAGGCTCCCCCCAGGGACCGCGATCAGCTGCGGCATGGCCTGCGGATGCTGGGGCTGGAACAGCTACCGATGGACGTCTGGCTCGACGCCGAAGGGTTGCTGCGGCGACAGGTGACGGCCATCGACCTGAGCCAGAGCGAGTTCTTTGCGGATCCTGGCAGACCGGCCGCTGCCCAGGAGCTCGTCACCACGGTGGAGTTCTACGACTTCGGCACCGAAGTCGACATCACGCCACCGCCCGCTGATCAGGTCACCAAGCTCGAGGACATGCTCAACCGTTAGTCGCTCCCTGCTCCTGCAGCCGGCGGCGAAACACCGGGATGAGGCCGCCGGCCAGCACCATCTCCGCCTGCCGTGGCGACAGGCGATGGCCAACGGTGTAGCGCTCGTGCTTGGTGGTGTTGACCAGCTCGACCCTCCGGTCGTCTGACTCCAGGGCAGCGCGCAACCCGGTCAGCGCCAGCACGTCGTCGCGTTCGATCCGGTCGTAGTCGACCGGGTCGGCGAACTGCAGGCCGACGATCCCGAAGTTGGCCAGGTTCTGCCAGTGGATGCGGGCGTAACTCTTGGCGATGACCGCCTTGAGCCCGAGGTAGCGTGGCGCGATGGCGGCGTGCTCGCGCGACGAGCCCTGACCGTAGTTGTCCCCGCCCACGATGAAGTGCCCGCCGTCGGCGGCCTTGGCGCGCTCGACATAGGTCTCGTCTACCTGGTAATAGACGAACTCGGAGATCTTGGGAATGTTCGAGCGGTAGGGCAGGACCTTCTGGCCAGCCGGCATGATCTCGTCGGTGGAGACGTTGTCGCCGACCTTGAGCAGCACCGGCGCGCTGAACTCGTCGGGCAGCGGGTCGAAGTCGGGCAGCGACGAGACGTTGGGGCCCTTGACCAGCTCCTCTTTGACCGCCACGTCGGGCGCTAGCGGTGCTACCAGCATGTCGGTGTCGACCAGGTTGCGCTCGGGCTCGCGGAAGCGCGGGTAGGCGATGCCGAACCGCTCGGATAGGTCTCGGGGATCGGTGATCTCGCCCGTCAATGCGGCAGCGGCCGCCGTCTCCGGGGAGCACAGGAACACCGAGTCCTCCTTGGTGCCCGACCGCCCCGGGAAGTTGCGCGGGAAGGTGCGCAGGCTGTTACGCCCCGATGCCGGCGCTTGCCCCATGCCGATGCAGCCCATGCAGCCGGACTGGTGCAGGCGCGCACCGGCCTGGATCAGCGGCATCAGCAGGTTCATCGCCGATAGATTTTCCAGCACCTGGCGCGACGACGGGTTGACGTCGAAGGAGACGGCGTCGTCGGCTTGACGGCCGCGCATGATCTCGGCGACCACGGAGAAGTCTCGCAGGCCAGGGTTCGCCGAGGAGCCGACGACGACCTGGGTCACTTCTTCGCCGGCCACCTCGCGGACGGCCACGACGTTGCCGGGGCTGGACGGCTTGGCGATCAGCGGCTCGAGGGCGGACAGGTCGATCTGCTCGTGGACGTCGTAGGTCGCGTCGTCGTCGGCGATCAACTCGCGGTAGTCACCTGCCCGCTGCTCGGCGGTCAGGAAGCGGCGCACCTCGTCATCGGCGGGAAAGACGGTGGTCGTCGCTCCCAACTCGGCGCCCATGTTGGCGATGACGGGGCGGTCCATCGCCGACAGGCCAGCCAGGCCGGGGCCGCGGTACTCGATGATCCGTCCAACCCCACCCTTGACGTCATGGCGGCGCAGCATCTCCAGGATCACGTCTTTGGCGCTGACCCACACAGGCAGCTCCCCCGACAGCTCCACGCCCCACACCTCGGGCATGGTGATGTAAAGCGGTTCGCCAGCCATGGCCATCGCGACCTCGAGCCCGCCCACCCCGATGGCGAGCATGCCGAGGCTGCCGGCGGCCGGTGTGTGGCTGTCCGAGCCGATCATGGTCACGCCGGGCTTGCCGAACCGCTGCATGTGCACCGCGTGGCTGATGCCATTGCCAGGCTTGGAATACCAGATGCCGAACCGTCGGCATGCGCTCTGCAGGAACAGGTGGTCGTCGGCATTGCGCTCGTCGGTCTGCAGCAGGTTGTGGTCGACGTACTGCGCGGACAGGTCGGTCTTGACGGTGTCCAGGCCCATGGCCTCCAACTCCAGCATCACCATCGTGCCGGTGGCGTCCTGGGTGAGGGTGTGGTCGATGCGGATCCCGACCTCGCTGCCGGCGGTCATCTCCCCCATGACGAGGTGCGAGCCGATCAGCTTCTGTGCGACGTTTTGGCCCATGCCCCGGACCATTCCCGCGATCCCCGCGGCGAACCTCGCGGTGGGCGGCCCAGGATCAGGGGGTCGGAGCTGGGCTGCGGGATTGTGCGTCAGAGGATGCGGCGGGTATGGGCGCCGGGCGCCGCCGCCGAACGCGCCCGATGACCGCCGCGCTGACCAGCCCCGCGGCGACGAACCCAAGGCCGGAGACACGGAAGGTCATCCGCGGTCCGGCGGCCGGCGCGAGCCACCCAGCGAGGAACACACCCGCCAGGTAGGAGGCCTCCATGACCGCCTCCGAGGCGCCCATCACCCGCCCGCGCACCGCATCGGGGGTCTGCTCCTGCAGCAGGGTCTCGTAGGCGATCGCCCCGGAGGCGTTGCCGGCGCCAGCGACGATCCACAGGACGATGACAATTCCGAGTGCACTGGTCAGCGACGCCGCGATGATTGCCAGGCCGACGACGGCGATGCTGACGGTCAACACGTGCTCGCGTGCCCAGCGCTGTGCCACCGCCGGTGCGGCGATGGACCCGGCCACCATGCCGGCTCCCCACGCCCCACCGAGCAGCCCCAGCGTCGCTACCGACCTGCCGAGGACGCTCTGCACGAACGTCAGCTCCACCGGCTGGCGCACCGCCGAGGCGAGCATGACAAGGCAGGTGACGCTGAGCACGCCACGCACGACCGGCGTGCGCCACGAGTAGGACAGTCCCTCGCGCAAGGCGGTCAGCGGGCGGGAACCGATGGCGGTGCCCGGACTGGAAGGCACCTTGGCCGACCACACCAGGAGGGCGGAGACGCCGAACGTCGCTGCGTTCACGCTGAAGGCCACCGCGCTGCCCAGCCGCATAGCCAGGATGGCGCCGACCATCGGTCCCACCATCACGGCGAGGTGGAAGGTGGCCGAGATCAGCGAGTTGGCCGCCACCAACCGCTCCCGTGGTACCAGGTTCGGCAGCGAGGCGGCAAAGCTGGGCTGGAACAGGCTGCCCATCGCGCCTAGCGACACCGAGGCGACACCGAGGTGAGCGACCGACGGTGTGTCGACCAGCACCAGGGAGCCCACCGCCACCACCCGCACCAGGTCGGCGACGATCATCAGGCGCCGGCGCGGGAAGCGGTCGATCAACGGAGCGCCGAGGAGCCCGACGACCGCGGCGGGCGCAACCTGTAGCACCAGCAGCATCGCCAGCAGCCGGGTCGGGTTTGCTTGACCGGCAAGGCTGGTCACGACCGCCAGGGCAAAAACCCAATCTCCGAAGTGGGAGACCGCCTGGCCGCCCCACAAGCGCAGGAAATCTGGGTGTTGCCGCAACTCGGCGAGGGGCCGCAGTGACTTGGGCAGGGGGTGGGTGCCGCAGAGGCGCCACAGACCCCAGATCGCTCCGGCGACGATGAGGACGTCCCCGATGCTGAACACGTTCGCGAACGGCCAGGAGGCCGGCACCGCGAAGATGTCACCCAGCAGGGACAACCGAGAGCCGGTCAGAGCCGCCGAGTTGGTGAAGCCCGACGGCACGGCGACCATCCCTGCGCGCTCTAGTGCGCCGAGCGACGCCGGCATCACCCCGCCGTTGGCGGCGATGGGCAGGAGATTCAGCAGCCCGCCGAAGCCGAGCAGTCCAAGGCCCGGGACCCGCAGGTTGACGACGACGAAGGCGCCGGACAATCCGTAGCTGCACAGGTGCAGGGCGCCTTGCAACGCACGCTGGTCCGCGGGCAGCAGGTGCAGCATCAAGGCCACCTGCACGGCCATAGCGCCGATCAGCAGAAAGCCGGCCCGCAACTGGACATCGGCCAGACGCGACAGGCGGCCCCCCGAGACGATGATGACGGCAATGCCGACTACAAGTGCGGTCAGCAGCAGCGGCACACCGCTCCCTCCTGTCGTCGCCTAGCGGGCGCCAGCAGGCTCACGGTTGGGCATTTACCACTTGCGCGGAGCGCCCAGCGTTGAGACGAGCATGGCGATGGCACCGAGTAGCAAATAGACACGGTTCTTCATCGGTCGTTCCCTCCCCCATGGGCCTGGCCTTTCCCGACCCGCGCTGGTAAGAATCGGCGCAAAGGCCGCATTCCTTGAATGGTGCGTGAGGGATCAGGCCAGGACAGGTCCGCGAGGTGTGGCCCGGACCAGCCCAGCCGTCTCCAGCTCGGCGACGGCGGCCAGGATCGTGGTCACCGGTCGTTGCGCGGCGCGCGCGAGCGCCCCGGGTGCAGCGGGAACGGCGCCGATCAGGGTCAGCAGGTCGCTCGCGTCCGCGGACAGCCTCGCGGTCAGGGTGTTCCCAGGTGTCGCGGGCCCGTCCTGCATCCCGCCGCGTTGCGCGTCGACGACGCCGACGATGTCGAGCACGTCACTCAAGCGGGTCAGCGGTGTCGCCCCGTCGCGGATGAGGTCCAGCGGCGCTCGGCTGGCGGGGTCGTTCACCGAGCCGGGCACGGCCATCACCTCGCGACCCTGGGCCGCGGCCAGCCGCGCGGTGTGCAGGGCGCCGCTGCGCACGCGGCCCTGCACCACGACGGTCACATCGGCCAGGCCCGAGATCAGCCGGTTGCGCCAGATGAAGTGTTGTGGCTTCGGCCCGCAGCCGGGCGGCAACTCGCTGACGAGGCCGCCGGCGGCGGCCACCGCCTCCCGGACGGTCTCGTCACCCGCCGGGTAGTCCACGCCGAAGCCCGTGCCCAGGACGGCCACGGTCGCCCCGCCGGCCTGCAGCGCACCGCGGTGCGCGGCCTGGTCGATGCCACGGGCCATGCCCGACACGACGGTCACACCATGGCGTGCCAGCAGGCGGCCCAGCGCCACCGCCGTCTGCGCACCGTCGACCGTCGGGTGGCGCGTGCCGACTACGGCCACGGCCGCGGCCGCCGGTAAGCGCGCCTCGGGAGCGCGTAAGAACAGCCACAGGGGGGCGCCGAGCTCGGGCCATGCGTCGGCCAGGCGTCGGGGGTAGCCGGGCTGTCCAACGATGGCCATGCGCGCGCCATGGCGCAGCAGCGCGAGGGCCACCTCGCGGACCTGGGCCCGCCTGGGCAGCGGGCGGGAGCGGGCGTCGCCTGCGGCCTCGAGTCCCGCAATCACGTCTTCCACCCGCACGCAGGGACGGTCGAGGTTGGCTTCCACCGCGCCCCGCAACCGCTCGGGATGCACCCAGGGTGCGGCCGCCAACCGCAGGACCCGTTCGACCAGGTCGGGATCGGCGCCGGCCGACAGCTCGCCCGCCCAGTCTGCGGTCGTCACCACTGCGCCACTGCGACGGCCGGTCCGACCGCCGACGCGGCGGCGGTTGGCTGCTGCCGTAATCCCAAGCGGTGCGCGTAGGCCTCCAGGACGTGGTCGGTGCCGACCATCTGGCTGCCCTCGAGGTCGGCACAGGTGCGGGCCACCCGCAGGGCCCGGTCGTAGCCGCGGCCCGTGAGCGCGCCGGCCTCGACGGCGTTGGCGAGTGTGCGCAGCGCCGCCGGCCGCACGCTCTGGCGCACCAGCCGGGCGGGCGCCACGGCGTTGCAGGTCACCGCTTGCCCCCAGCGGTCACGCGCCACCGCGCGCGCCGACGCCACCCGGGCCGCCACGGCGGCGCTGGACTCACCCGCCTGCGCCGACAGCAGATCCCCTGCGGACAACGGCTCGACCGCCGGGGCGAGATCGAGGCGGTCAGCCAACGGTCCCGACAGCCGCGAGCGGTAGGCCCAAACCGCATCGTCGGAGCACGAGCAGCGGTCCCCGCCGCCGCAGGGGCAGGGGTTGGCCGCGCAGACCAGCTGCACACGAGCGGGATAGGTCACGGTCGCGCGGGACCGGGCGACACAGATGACGCCGTCCTCCAACGGCTGACGCAGCGCCTCGATCACGCCGCGCGGCCACTCGAACAGCTCGTCGAGGAACAGGACGCCATGATGGGCCAACGACAGCTGGCCCGGGCGGGCGACGCCGGTGCCGCCACCGAACAGGGCAGCGGCCGACATGGTGTGGTGGGGGCTGCACAGCGGCGGTCGGCGCTCCAACCGTACGGGGTCGCCGAGCAGCCCCGCGACCGAGCGGACGCCGGCGACCTCCAAGGCCTGGTCGTCTGTCAGCGGCGGCAGGATCCCCGGCAGCCGGCGGGCCAGCATCGACTTGCCGCAGCCCGGCGGGCCGAGCAACAGCAGGTGGTGACCTCCCGCGGCGGCGACCTCCAGCGCCCTGCGTGCCTCGGCCTGCCCGCGCACGTCGGCGAGGTCGGGTCCCGCCGCCGGCACCGTCGCCGCGGCAACGTCGTTGTCGCCGGCAGGTGCTGGCCGCGGCGCCTGCTCCTTGCGCAGCACGGCTAGTAGCTCTGCGAGGTGACGCACCGGCACCACCTCGGGACCGCCCGCCAGTGCCGCCTCAGCGGCATTGGCGTCGGCGACGGCCAGGCGGTGGACGCCGGTCGCGCTGAGGGCGGCGGCCGACGGCAGCACCCCCGGCACGGGGCGCACCTCGCCGTCGAGCGCCAGCTCGCCCAGCAGCGCCACCCCATCCAGCGCCGCCTGCTCCACCACACCCAGCTCCAGCAGGATGGCGGCGGCCATCGCCAGGTCGAAACGGGCGCCGGCCTTGGGTAGGTCGGCAGGCGCCAGCGAGATCAGGACCTTGCGTCCCGGCATGGCCACACCCACGGTGGCCAGCGCCGTGCGCACCCGATCAGCGGCTTGGCCGGCAGCCGGGCCCCACGACCCGATCACCGAGAAGCCCGGCAGGCCGCCCGCGACGTGCGCCTCGACGGTGACGGCCACCGCCTGCAGACCGACGACGGCCATAGTCCGCACCCGGCCAACCACTAGAAGGCGCCTCGCACGTGCACCAGCTCGGCGGCGCCGCCGGAGGCCGGCCAAGCCACGCCGACCACGTCGAAGCGCACGTCCGCGCCGTGACCACCCTCCCGGGCAAGGTACAGACCAGCCAGCCGGCGCAGCTGGCGCTGCTTGTCCCGCGCCACCGCGGCCAACGCCTGCTCGCCCGGCAGGGCCCGACGACGGGTCTTGACCTCGCAGAACACCAGCGCGCCAGCATCGGTCGCAACGATGTCCAGCTCACCGCGCAGGCCTTCCACCTGCACCCGCCAGTTGCGGGCAAGGATGGTGTAGCCGAGGCGCTGCAGGTGACGGGCGGCGAGTTCCTCGCCGATCCGTCCGATGCGGTTGGTTGCGGTGGTCATCGGTGCGACGGTGCCACCGATCGAGGGCGGGTTGGCGGGCGGGATGGTCCCCGCTGTGGACAGTCAGCCCAGCAGGCCCGCTGCCCAGCCCACCAGGCCGCCGATGATCACCACCGCTGCCAGCAACAGGACCACGTCACGGGACTTGCTGTCGCGGTAGCGGCGGGTGGCGTTGAAGCCCACTAGCTGCTGCCCTGGTGCAGGAACGGCGGGGTGGTCGTGTCGGCGCCGGTCAGCTCCTCGACGTTGACGTCACGGAAGGTCAGCACCCGCACCTGCGAGATGAAGCGCGCAGGCCGGTACATGTCCCAGACCCAGGCGTCGCGCAGTTCCAGCTCGAACCACACGTCACCGTTGACGCTGTGCGGGGTCACCGTCACGTCGTTGGCGAGGTAGAAGCGCCGCTCGGTCTCCACGACATGGGAGAACATGCTCACCACGTCGCGGTACTCGCGGTACAGCGACAGCTCCATCTCGGTTTCGTACCGCTCGAGATCTTCCGCGCTCATGATGTTGCCAGCGTAGCGCCGGGCTGTGACACAGCCCGGCTCATGCGGCCCGTCGACGGCGCCTGACCGGCAGCAGCGGAATCACCATCGCGCCCGCGGCGACATAGGACACGTTGCCCAGGGTCGACAGGCGGGTCACCGGCCAGATCGTGACGAATGCCCGCCCGACGATGTCCTTGCGGGGAATGGTGCCCAATCCGAAGCGGCTGTCCGAGGAGTTCGGCCGGTTGTCGCCCATCATGAAGTACTCGCCCGCGGGGACGGTCACCGGACCGAAGTCGTTGAGATCGCGTGACGACAGGTACCCGCCCTTGTCGGTCGCCGCCTCGGGCAGTGGCTCCCCGTCGACGAGGACCACCCCGTTGCGCATCTCGATGGTCTCGCCTGGCAATCCCATGATCCGCTTGATGAAGTCCTTCTCGTCGGGGGCGGCCAGGCCAAGGCCCGAGCCGATCGACCGCACGAAGCGCACCAGAGGATTGACCGGCGCCTGCTCAACGCCGAACGCATCCTGGTCGGAGAACACGACGATCTCACCACGCTGCGGGTCGCGCAGCTTGTAGACGACCTTGTTGACCAGGACCCGGTCACCGATCAGCAGCGTGGGCTCCATCGACGCCGAGGGGATGAAGAAGGCCTGGACCAGGAACGTCTTGAGCAGCAGGGCGAGTACGAAGGCGATGCCGATGAGCAGTGGCAGTTCGGCGAAGAAGCCGCGTCGCTCGGGTTCACGCCGCGCCCGCTGCGGCTCACCTTGGCCTTCCGCGCCCGACGACGGCCGGCTGGTGTTGGTGGAGGTCACCAGATAAGACTAGGCGCTCAGGCAGTCGCAAGCGACAGCTGCGCGGTACCGGCGGTCAGGCGACCGTGGTGGATGCGCCCCGTGGTTAGGCGGTCATGCAGCGGCGGCGCCTCGCGACGAGGCGGTCTTGACGGTCAGGTCCCCGCCGGCGTGCGCAACTCCTTGATCTTGGCCTTCTTGCCGACCCGGTCGCGCAGGTAGTACAGCTTGGCCCGGCGGACCTTGCCGCGCCGCGCGACCTCGATGTGGTCGATCACCGGCGCGTGCACGGGGAAGGTACGCTCCACGCCGACCGCGTTGAAGCTGATCTTGCGTACGGTGAAGGTCTCGCGGACGCCGCTGCCGCGCCGCGCGATGACGTCGCCTTCGTAGACCTGGATCCGGGAACGGTTGCCCTCGGTGACCTTGACGTGGACACGGACTGTGTCGCCGGCGCGAAAGTCCGGCACGTCGTCGCGGAGGTTGCCGATGTCGACGAGGTCGGTGGGGTTCATGGACAGCAGTCTTTCGCCGGGAAACAGCCGCGAGCGGAGTGACACGAGGTAGCACGCTGCGCAAGAGGGCCGCGCGCCGACCGCAGAGCATAGCCTGACCCTCGCATCCGGTCCACCGGAGCGGACCAAGGTCAGGCGAAGGAGCGGCCAGTTAGCGGCGCCGGGGATAGTCGGCGACGAGGTCGTTCGTCGCTCGGTTCGGCGGCCACATGATCACGAAGGCGCGGCCGACGACCACCTCGGTGTCGACGGTGCCCAGCGAGAAGCGGCTGTCATCGGACGCCCCCCGGTTGTCGCCCATCATGAACAGCTCTCCTCGGGGCACCCGAATCTCCGGGAAGTCGCGGTCGTCGCTGACGGCGTAGGGCTCGCGCAGCCGGCGGCCGTTGATCAGCACGCGCCCCCCGCGCACCTCAACCGTGTCTCCGGGCAACCCGATCACCCGCTTGATCAAATCGATGTCGCCGTCGGGCTGCACCAGCCCCAGCCCCTCGAAGAAGGAGCGGGCCGCCGCCGGCAACCCCTCGTCGGCCGGGCCGAACCCGTCCAGGCGGTGAAAGACGATGATCTCGCCGCGCCGCGGCTCGCGCAGGCGATACGACACCTTCTCGACCAGCACCCGGTCACCGACCTCAAGGGTCGGCACCATCGACACCGACGGAATCCAGAACGCCTCGACGAGGAAGGTCTTGACCAGCACCGCCAGCAGCAGTGCGGTGACGATCAGGATCGGCAACTCGAGAGCGCCCGACCATCGCCGCCGGGCCGGCGCGGCGTGCTTGCTCACCCCGCACCCTCGCCGTCCGACCGCCGCCACGCCTCGAACAGGTCGGGACGCAGTTGGCGGGTGGTGGCGACCGCCTGCTCGCGCCGCCAGGCTGCGACCGCGGCATGGTCACCAGAGGTAAGCACCGCCGGCACGTCCATCCCCCGGTAGGAGGCGGGGCGTGTGTAGTGCGGGTACTCCAGCAGGCCGGCGGCGAACGACTCGTCGACGCCGCTGGTGGCGTTGCCCATCACGCCAGGCAGCAGCCGGGTGACCGCCTCGACCAGGATGCAGGCGGCGGCCTCGCCGCCGGCTAGGACGTAGTCGCCGACCGACACCTCGTCGGTGGCAAGGGCGCGGTGGACTCGCTCGTCGATCCCCTCGTAGCGTCCGCACAGCAGCAGCAGCTGCGGTTCGGCGGCCAGCTGCTCGACGAGCTGCTGCGTCAACGTCCTGCCCCGGGGGGTCAGCAGCACCGTTCGTGGGCGGGCCTCGACGCTGCCGTACAGCTGCTCGACCGCGTCGAAGAACGGCTCGGGCTTGAGGACCATGCCGGCGCCGCCGCCGTACGGCTGGTCATCGACGGTGCGGTGGCGGTCACGGGCCCAGTCGCGCAGATCGTGCACCCGCAGGTCCAACAGCCCCTCGGTGCGCGCCCGCCCCAGCAGTGACGCGTCGAACGGGCCGCGAAAGAAGTCCACGAACAGCGACACGACGTCGATGCGCACGACGGTCAACCCGGCTGGTCGTCGAGCAGACCGGGGATCGCGTGAACCACGACGTGGTCTGCGCCGACCTCGACCAGCTCCGCCACCGCCGGCAGCAGCACCTCGCCGCCGTCCGGGCGCGCCACCACCAGATAGTCGTGGGCGGCCCCGTCGGCCACGGCCTCTACCACTCCCACGACCGCACCACTGTCGTCGAGGACTTCGCGCCCGATCAGCTCGTCGGTCCAGAAGGCGTCGTCATCCAGCGGGATGTCGGCACGGGGACGGCGCAGCTCGGCGCCGCGCAGCGCCTCGGCGGCCTCGCGGCTGTCGACGCCGTCGAAGCGCACGACCTGGCGCCCGGAGTGCAGGCGGCTGCTGGCGATGACCAGCTCGCCGCCACGCGAGCTGGCGTAGGCAGCGCCCGGCGGGAACGGCTCGTCGAGGTCGGGATCGGGGCGGACAAAGGTCTCGCCGGCCAGACCCAGCGCCTTGGCCACGACGCCGACCACGACGGTGCGGTCATCGTGGGCTGGGGTCGGTCCACCCCGCCGACCCCTACTCGACGATCTCGACGGTGGCATTGGTTCCCTCGCGGGTGGCAGCGGCCTTGACCATGGTGCGGAGGGCCTTGGCGGTCCGGCCCCGCTTGCCGATGACCTTGCCCATGTCCTCGGGATGGACCCGCAGCTCCAGGACGATGTCGCCCTCGCCCTCCTCGACGGCGGTGACGGACACGTCGTCGGGGCGGTCGACCAGCGACTTGGCGAGGTAGGACAGCACCTGCTCGGACATCACTGCTGCGTCACCTGGCCTTCCTCGGTGATGGCGCCCGTCTCCTCGGTGGGACCGGGATCGGGCTGGGTGTCCTCCTCGGTGGCCTGCGCCGCGTTGGCCTCGGCCTGCGCGTCGGCCTGCGCGTCGGAGCGGGCCTGCGCACGCGCGGCAGCATCGCGCGCCTCGGCGGCCTGGCGCTCGCTGTCGGCAGCCT
>JACCTL010000164.1 GCA_013812395.1 Euzebyaceae bacterium | reverse complement strand
GAGGTGATGAGGCGCTAGGCCCACCCGGTCTCGCATCCGGACCGACTTCGGTCGGCCTACCGAGTCCAATCTCGTCACCGCCTCGTGGGTCTGTGGGACCTGGTCACACCCACCCACCCGTACCGGCAATCGCCGATCACGGGGATTGAGACGCAAGACGAGCGAGTTGGATGCTGAACCGCCCGGCCCTTCAAGGGCCGGGCGGTTCTTTGTTTCGCAAGACGTTGGGCGGCGCCCCGGCGATAGGGTCTAGCCCATGCGCATCGGGATGGTGGGTCTGGGACGGATGGGCGCGAACATGACCACGCGCCTGCTGCGGGGCGGCCACGAGGTGGTCGTCTACGACCTCGACCCCGAGGCGGTGCGCAAGGCGGCGGACGGCGGCGCGGTCGCTGCGGCGTCGCTGGACGACCTGGTCGACCGGCTGGATGCGCCGCGCAACGTATGGGTGATGGTGCCGTCAGGCCCTGTCACCGAGCAGACCGTCGAACAGCTCGGGGACCTGCTTGCCGCCGGCGACTGCGTCGTCGACGGGGGCAACTCGCGCTGGACCGACAGCATGCGCCGCGCGCAGCAGCTGGCCGAAGGCGAGGTGAACCTGGTCGACGCCGGCACCTCCGGCGGGGTGTGGGGCTTGGCGGAGGGCTACTGCCTGATGGTCGGCGGTGAGCCGCGGGCGGTCGACCGGCTGACTGCCATCTTTGACACCCTCGCGCCGCCCGACGGCTGGGCGCACGTCGGCCCTGTCGGGTCCGGGCACTACACCAAGATGGTCCACAACGGCGTCGAGTACGCGCTGATGCAGGGCTACGCCGAAGGCTTCGAGTTGCTGCGCGCCAGCGAGTTCGACCTCGACCTGCACCAGATCGCCGAGGTCTGGCGCCACGGCAGCGTCGTGCGGTCATGGTTGCTGGACTTGGCCGCCTCGGCGTTGGACAAAGACCCGGGGCTGGACTCGATCAGCGGCTACGTCGAGGACTCCGGCGAGGGTCGCTGGACGGTGGAGGCGGCGATCGACGCTGCCGTCGCCGCGCCGACCATCGCACTGGCTTTGTTCGCCCGCTTCAGCTCGCGCCAGGACGACGCGTTCGCCAACCGGATGCTGGCAGCGCTGCGCAACGAGTTCGGCGGCCACGCGGTGCGCGCCCGAGGAGACCAGACATGAACCTGGTCCCGCCCGACACGCTCATCGTGATGTTCGGCGGCAACGGCGACCTGTCACGCCGCAAGCTGATCCCGGCCCTGTGGCGACTACATCAGGAGGGTCTGCTGCCGGGCAACTGGCGGATCATCGGCAACTCGCGCAACGAGTTCTCCGACGAAGCGTTCGACACCTTCGCCAAGGAGGCCATCACCGAGTTCTGCGGACTGGAGCCCGACGGCGAAGCCTGGGACGTCTTTGCCGACCGGCTGAGCTATGTGTCGGAGGAGTTCACTCCGGACAACACCGACGCGGTGCGAGACGCGGTGCTGGCCGCCGAGCGCGACCTCGGCGGCGAGGTCTGCCGGCTGTTCTACCTGGCGGTCCCCCCGCCGGCGTTCCCGATCATCACCGAGGCGCTGCACGCCGCCAAGCTGACCCAGCGGGCTCGGGTGGTGTACGAGAAGCCGTTCGGCCTGGATCAGGACAGCTTCAAAGAACTCAACCAGTTGTCCCACCGCGTCCTCGACGACGAGCAGATCTACACGATCGACCATTTTCTGGGCAAGGAGACACTGCAGAACGTCTTGGCCATGCGCTTCGCCAACGGCATGTTCGAACCGGTCTGGAACCGCTCGCACATCGACCATGTGCAGATCGACGTGCCCGAGGAGCTGGGCATCGGCACGCGCGGCAGCTTCTACGAGCGCACCGGCGCGCTGCGCGACATGGTCGTCACGCACCTGTTCCAGGTGCTCGGCGTGATCGCGATGGAGCCGCCGTACGCCTTCGACGCCAAGCCGCTGCTCGACGAGAAGCTGAAGGTCTTCGAGTCGATGCTGCCACTGCGCGGCGCCGACACCGTGCGCGGGCAGTTCGACGGCTACCGGGAGGTCGACGGGGTCGCGTCTGACTCGCAGACCGAGACCTTCGTCGCGGCGCGGGTGTATGTGGACAACTGGCGGTGGGCCGGCGTGCCGTTCTACCTGCGCACGGGCAAGCGGATGGCCGACAGCCGCCAGTCGGTGACCCTGGCGTTCCGCGAGCCGCCGTCAGGCCTGTTCCCCGGGCTGAACGGCGAGGAACGCGACGGGCTGCCCAACGACCACCTGACTCTGGAGCTGGGCGGCCAGGAAGGCATGCAGATCACCTTCCTGGCCAAGAAGCCGGGGCCAGCGCTGGAACTGACGCCGGCCACGATGACGTTCGCCTACGAGTCGTCGTTCGGGTCCGAGGCGATCGGCCCCTACGAGCGGCTGCTGCACGACGCGCTGATGGGCGATCGCACCTTGTTCACCCGCGCCGACGGGATCGAGCGGACCTGGGAGATCGTGGCCGACGTGCTCGCGTCCCCGCCAGCGCTCGAGCCGTATGCCCAGGACTCGTGGGGACCGACCGCATCCGACGAGCTCATCGCCCCTCGGCGCTGGCACCTGCCAGAGGAATAGCGGCGGCCAGCCCGCGGCGACCAGGCTGACGATCTCGCACCACGCTCGCTGCGGCGGTGGAGAATGGGGCTCCCTATGGACACGTACACGTCCGACTCGTCGTCGCCGATCCGATCGACGAGGACAGCGCCAACCGGCTGTTCGAGGCAGGGGCAGAGGACGCTTATCCGGAGTCGGGGCCGCAGGGCCATTCGATCGGTTTCGACCGGGAGGCGCGCTCATTGTCAGAGGCGGTGCTCTCGGCGCTCAACGACGTTGCGTCGGCACGCCTTGAGGTTCTCCGAGTAGAGCCTGATGAGCTGGTGTCAGCTGCCGACGTCGCCGACCGTACCGGCAGGAGCCGACAGTCGATCTCGTCGCTGATCAGCGGCGCCAGAGGCCCTGGCGGCTGGCCGCGACCCGTCGCCGGCAACGTGCGTAGCCCGCTGTGGCGTTGGAGCGACGTGGCTGCCTGGTTCTCCGAGTTCGACGGCAGCCAGACGGTCGACAAAGAGCAAGCGGCGTTCATGGCTGATTGGCGAGGTCGCGGACCGCCACCTCGAGGGCCTCGGCGAACGTCGGGAAGGCGTGCACGACATCGGTCAGGACCTCAACGGCCACCTCGGCGCGGATCGCCAGCACCGCCTCGTGCAGCCATTCCGAGGCGTGCGCACCGACGGCTGACGCCCCCAGCAGGACGCGACGGTCGCGGTCGGCCACCAGCAGTAGCCGTCCTCCTGGTGCGCCCTCGGTGGTGTTGCGAGCGGTCTCGGCGAGGTCGGTCTCGGCGGTGATGACGTCGATGCCGGCGTCGCGGGCCCGCGCGGGCGTGAGGCCCACGGCGAACACATTGGGGTCGGTGTAGACGGCTCGGGGGATGGCGCGGTAGTCGGCGCGCGCGTCGGCGCCGAGCAGGTTGGCGGCGATGATCCGCGCCTGGTAATTGGCGGTGTGGGTGAACGGTGCGATGCCCGTGACATCACCTGCCGCCCAGACGTGCTCCTGGCCGCGTACCCGCCCGTGCTCGTCGATCTCCAGCCCTTGCTTGCCGGCTTGGATCCCGAGAATATCCAAGCCGATGCCCTCGATGGCCGGTGCTCGTCCGACAGCCACGACCACCCGTTCGGCGGTCACCTCGCGGGTATCCGACAGGCGCGCCAGCGCTCCCTCCTCGGCAGGCTCGAAGGCCTCCGCGGTGACCCCGCAGCGCACGTCTACATCGTCGTCGGACAAGATCCGCGCCAGCTCGGCGCCGATGGATGGGTCCTCGCCGGGCAGCAGGGAATCGGTCGCCTCCACCAGCGTCGTGCGGCAGCCGAAGCGAGCCAGCGTCTGCGCCAGCTCACAGCCGACCGGACCGCCCCCCAGCACGACGGCGGACACGGGCAGGACGCTGCTGCTCCACGCCTCGTCGCTGGTCCAGTGCGGCACGTCGGCCAGCCCGTCGATCGGCGGCACGGTGGGCGTGGAGCCGGTGGCGATCACCAGGTCGGTCCAGCGCAGCTCGCGCCCGTCCACATCCAGTACGCCAGGTGCGGTGATCGTGCCCTTCCCGCGGACAAGGGTGACCCCGGCCGACTCGGTTTCCTCGGCGTGGGCGTGGTCGTCGCGGTGCGCCACGATCTCGTCGCGTCGAGCCGCCGAGGCCGTGAAGGCCGCGGTCGGATCGCCGGCATCTACCGCCGCACCCGCCGCACCCAGCTCCACCGCGCGACCGACCAGATGGCGGACCTCGTGGGAGCGGATCTGTGCCTTGCTGGGCATGCAGGCCACGAAGGGGCATTCGCCGCCGACCCGCAGCCGCTCGACGAGGGCGACGGAGCGGCCGGCCCGGGCGACGTTGTTGGCGAGGTTCTCGCCGGCTGACCCGGCACCGAGCACGACAAGGTCGAAGGTCTGCATGAGCATCCCCTACCCGTCCCCGCTGGTGCATACTGCGCGGCCATGGAGATCCGTGTGGTGCCCGACCCGACCGCCGTCGCCGCCGAGGTCGCCGAGCGGATGGCGGCAGCCATCGACGGCGCCGTGGCGGAGCACGGCGTCGCGACCGTCGCCTTCAGTGGCGGCGCCACCCCCGCGCCGATGCTGCGTGCGCTGTCGCAACGACCGTTGCCATGGGACTCGGTCCATGTCTTCCAGGTCGACGAGCGCCTGGCACCCGACGGCCATCCCGACCGCAACGCCACGATGCTGCGCGCCGAGCTGCTGGACCGCGTCGGAGCGCAGGCCCACCTGATGCCCGTGACCGCCGAGGATCTGCAGCAGGCCGCCGGCGACTATGCGGCGCTGTTGGCCGACCTCGCCGGCGGGGTGCTGGACGTCGTGCACCTCGGCCTCGGCCCCGACGGGCACACC
This sequence comes from Euzebyaceae bacterium, assembly GCA_013812395.1. Taxonomy (GTDB): domain Bacteria; phylum Actinomycetota; class Nitriliruptoria; order Euzebyales; family Egibacteraceae; genus JACCTL01. Next base: position 7,222 of record JACCTL010000164.1, on the reverse strand, counting down.
GCCTCGCTTGTTCCCGGGGACCCTGTGCTGCACGTCACTGACCGCGATGTGGCGCTGACCGGCGAGTATCAGGGCAGGCGGCGGATGACGCTGACCTATCCCGCGCTGGACCGCGCCCGCCTGCTGGTCTGGGAGATCGTGGGCGACGACAAGGCCGATGCTGTCCGCTCCCTGGTCGACCAAGGTGACGTGCCGGCCGGCGGGGTGTCGCAGGCCCGGGCGGTGCTGGTGACAGATCAGGCGGCGGCGATCGGCGACCGCCAGAACGCTTGACCGACCGCTTGACCGGCGACTCACCCGTGCCCGAGGCCCCGCAGCTGGTGATCTTCGACTGCGACGGCGTGCTGGTGGACAGCGAGCACATCGCGGTCCGGGTGGAGGTCGAGGTGCTGGCCGAGCTGGGCTGGCCGCTGACCGCCGACGAGATCGTCGAGCGCTTCGTCGGCCGCAGTCACCAGCACATGGTCGCCGCCATCGAGGCCCAGCTGGGACGGCGGCTGCCCGACGATTGGGAGGATCCCTTCCAGCACCGCTACCGCGACGCCTTCGCCGCCGAGCTCGCCCCGGTCGACGGCGTCGTCGAGGCCCTCGACGCGATCATGATGCCGACGTGCGTGGCGTCCAGCGGCAGCCACGACAAGATCCGCTACAGCCTCGGCCTGACCGGGCTGTACCAGCGCTTCGCTGGCCGTATCTTCAGCGTCGACGACGTTCGCGCCGGCAAGCCCGCGCCGGATCTGTTCCTGCATGCCGCGCAGCGCCTCGGCGTCGAGGCGGCGGCGTGCGCCGTGGTCGAAGACAGCCGCTACGGCGTCGAGGCCGCTCGGGCGGCGGGGATGCGCGCCTACGGCTACGCCGGCGGGCTGATCCCGGCCGGGTGGCTGGTGAGGCCGGCGACGATGGTGTTCGACGACATGCACCAGCTGCCGCAGCTACTCGACGGACACTGAGGGCCGCGGTGATGAGAGCGAGACGCGATCAGGACGGCGCCGCAGGAACGAGACGGCGATCAGGACGGGCGCCCAAGAACGACGCGCCGATCAGGGACAGACGCCGGCCGAACGAGGCGCCGATCTACGACAAGCGCCGGCCGTGGGCCGCCCACCAGTCGTCCATGGCGGCGAGAAAGCGGCGCTCCGCCTCGGCATCGGCGGCGTTGTCGGTCTCCAGACTTACCGGCTCTCCGGCGACCAGCGCGGCCACCACGCTGGCGGCCAGCGCCTCGTAGGCAACAGGTGAGGCACCCCGGCGCATGTGCCCGAGCGGGTCACAAGCGGCCAGCAGCGCTTGACACATGCGCACAGCGCGGCCATCGGGAGAGGGACTCATACCACTTGCATCGACCTCGGGCACGCCGCGCTGTAGGGGGTTCGCTGCCGAAGCAACAGCCCGTAAGGTTCCACCATGATCCGAGTTGGCACCGCGTCGTGGACCGACCCCACCCTGACCAAGGAGTCGGACTGGTACCCGAAGCGGTCGATGTCGGCCGAGGCTCGGCTGCGCCACTACGCCTCGATCTTCGCCATGGTGGAGGTCGACGCCACCTACTATCACCCGCCCACGGCTGACCTTGCCGGCCTCTGGGTGGAGCGCACCCCCCAGGACTTTCGCTTCGACGTCAAGGCCTACTCACTGCTCACGCAGCACCCCACGCAACCCAAGTCGCTGTGGGAGGACGTCGCCGCCGACCTGGAGGCCGAGCATGCCGACAAGCGCTCCGTCTACCTGAGCCACCTGCCCGACAAGGCGGTCGACCGTGCCTTCGAGCACTTCCGCGAGGCCTTGATGCCGCTGCACTCGGCAGGCAAGCTCGGCGCCGTCTTCTTCCAGTTCCCGCAGTGGTTCACCGCCCGCCGCGACAACCGGAGGTTCCTGGAAGACCTCGCCGGACGGCTGCCCGACTACCAGGTCGCCGTGGAGTTCCGCCACCACAGCTGGCTGGACGAGCGCACGCAGTCGCGCACGCTGAACCTGCTGCGCGAGACGAAGCTGGCGCTGGTGTGCGTCGACGGGCCGCAGGGCTTCAAGTCCTCGGTGCCCCCGCTGCTCGAGGCCACCGCCGACCTGGCGGTGGTGCGCTTCCACGGGCACAACGCCGACACCTGGGAGAAGCGGGGGATCAGCGCCGCGGAGCGCTTCGAATATCTGTACTCCGCCGACGAGCTGCGCACCTGGTCGAAGGCGGTCCGCCCGTTGACCAAATCGGCTCGCGAAACCCACCTGGTGTTCAACAACTGCTACCGCGACTACGGCGTGCGCAACGCCAAGGAGCTGGCCGACCTGCTCGGCGAAGGCCTGATGGGCGACTGACCACGCGCAGAGATAGCTAGCCCTCGGATCGTAGGAGATCGCCATGGCCAGATCGCTCGTCGTGAAGGTGACCCACGCGCTGGACCACCCCGAGCGTGCGCACATCGGCTGCAACGTCGCGGCGGTCGCGCTGGCCAGCGGCCTGACGGTCCACGTCTTTCTCGCCGTCGAGGGCGTGCGACTGGCGCAACCCGACGTGCCGGAGCAGCTAAAGCTGGCCGACGCCCCACCCATCGCCGAGCTGCTCGACGCGCTGTACGCCGCCGCCACGGTCACGGTCTGTACGCCGTGCGCCAGCCGCCGAGGCCTATCGGAGACGGACTTTCGCGCGGGCACGCAGCTCGCGGGCTCGGCTCGGTTCGTGGAGCTGGCAACAGCCGAGGCAGCGACCGCGCTGGTGTACTGACGGCGGTGGTGAGGGCCCCGGCCTACTGCGAGCCGGCGTCGAGCACGGCCGGCTTACTGCGAGTCGGCGTCAGGCAAGGTCGGCATATTGCGAGCCGGCGTCGAGCACGACCGTGACCAGGGTCTCCAGCGACTGGGCCTTGTCGATGTAGGCGCAGGCGCCGGCCTCCAGCGCCGCATCCTGGATCGTGTCGCAGGCGCTGAAGACGACGATGCGGGTGGCCGGCGCAACACAGCGGATCAGCGGGATCGCCGAGAGCCCGTCGAGGTGAGGCATCTGGTTGTCGAGGACGACGACATCCGGGCGTAGCTGGCCCGCGAGGTCGATGGCCTCCAGGCCGTCGTCGCCGGTGCCGACGACCTGCAACTCGTCCTCGAGCTCGAAGCGGATGCTCAACAGGTCGCGCACCGAGTCCGCGTCGTCGACCACCACCACCCGGCATACCACGCGCGTCGCTCCTGCCTGTCGTCGCCGTGGTCTGATCGTGCCCAAGGCGCCCGCCGACCGCCATAGTCCCTTTCTGCTATCCGCGACTGGTCAGCTATGCCTAGGTCCGGACGAACGTCACCACGCGAGCAGGCCCTCGGCTGCCCGGAGGACTTCTTGCAGCCGCTCGTCGTCCACGGCCTCGACCCCGACCACCAGCTCGTCGGGACGCAGCCCTTGCGCGACCAGGTCCTCGGCCGCCACCAGGATCCCGACACCGCTTTCGACCAGGCCGCGCAGGTCCTGCCCGCCGGCTGAGGCAGGCATCGCCACGCCGGCCACGTCACCCGGGCGGACCTCGGTGGCACGCAGCGCCAGTTCCACGGCGGCGCCGCGCAGGACCACCGTGAGGTCGATGTCCTCTGCCACGGCATAGGCGTTGGCTTCCAGCGCGGGCTGGCCGGGCCGCAACGCCGAGGGTGCGCTGCGCACGATGCTGACGACGTGGCGCATGTCAGGCCTTCCCTGGACTCAGCACGAGGTCGGCGGCCCGCACGAAGGCCCACAGGTCCGACGGCGAGCCCGGGACCACGCCGGGGACGCAGCGATCGTCCACGCCCAGCCGGCGGGCGGCCGCCTCGTCGACCACCCAGTCGAGGTTCCCGCCGTGGATGCCGCGGCGCAGCAGCGCGGCCACCGCGACGGTGATCTCGCTGTCCCCGGCGGTCAGCTCGGCGGCGGCCTCCGCGGCATAGACGGTAACCCGGTGGCCGCGCAGCATCAGACGCTGGACGAGTTGCAACGCCGTGGCCGAGGACTCGGCGGCACCGTCCTCGGTCAACACAACCGCGATTGTGCGCCGACTCACAGCCACGCCACCTGATCCGCGCCCTCTACCAGCAGGTCGGTGATCCGGTCGAGATCCACGACGCCGATGCCCTCGGCCACCTGCCTGATGCCGCGCCGTCGCAGGGCGTCGTCGTGCGCCACGACGGTGGCACCGGCGGCCACGGCGGCGGCCACGGCTTCCGCGTCGGTGTGGCCGGGCCGGGCGGCAGCGGCAGCTCGATCAAGCAACACGACCGTGACCTGCTCCGTCGCGATGCGGGTGATCGCCATGCGTAGACCCCAGACGAGGTCACCGGAGAGCAACAGCAGCGAGCTCATTGGTGCACTATCGCGCTGCCAGCGGTTATGGGACGTCTGATGTGCTCCCGTTGCCTCATCCCGCGCCCTTGCGGATCAGCAGCCGGATGCCCGGCCGGCCGCCGGCGTCGGTCGCCCGTTCCACAGCGAGCAGCACGTGGCCTGCCCGGTCGGCCCAGCGCGCGAACGCCGCTGGTGAGCCGGGGCCGGCTGCCAAGACCTCTAGCACTTCACCCGGTGCCAGACCGGTGACCGCGCGCATCGCCTGGACGACGCCGGCCTCTCGGGCGAGACCGCGTGCGTCGACCCTGCCGGCGACCTGCGTGCTGGGGCGGCTGCTGACGGGAGCGGCTGAGCGCGCCCGCCAAGCCCGCCCGCCGCCGGGCGCGACACCAGCGTCGGCGAGCGTCACGGGTGCGCCTGCCGCGGCCAGGGCACCGATGACCAGACCGCGTTCCAGCGCCTCGGCCAGCTGGGGTTGCACCGGCTCGAGCATGCGGAAGATGCCCCGGACCCCACCGATGTCGACCCAGTCCGAGCCGGACCGCACGATGCGTGCCTCTGGGGCATGGGACCGCAGCGCTCGTAGGGCGACCTCGGCGGCGGCCTCCAGGGTGGGGCGGTCGGGCCGTGCGCCGAGGCTGCTGACCTGCCGTCGCCCCTCGGCGGCTGCCACCTCGTGGGCGCGCCTGGTCAAGGCCGCGTCGCTTGGGTTCTGCGGGTCGCGGGAGTCACGGAAGTCGTGGAAGTCACCCGAGTCGCTGGCGTCTGGCGAGTCAGGGATGTCGCGGGCGTTGCGGGAGTCCCGGGTGTCGCGCCGGTCGCGGGGGTCACGCGAGTCACGGGCGTCGCGGGCATCGAGCCGGTCACCTTCGGCGGACCGATCCACCAGGCCGACCAGCAGGGTGACCAGCAGCGCGGCGCCGGCCGCGCCTGTCCCGCGCAGCCCGGCCTGCACCGGTGCCAGCTCGACCGCTGCCTCATCCCGGGCCAGGTAGACCTTCGCCGGCCTGCCGCCCCCCGGATGCTTGCGGCGGCCGACGACCACCAGGCCAGCGTCTGCGAGCAACTCCAGATGCGTGCGCGCCACGTTGGGATGCAGGTCGAAGGTGGCGGCGATGTCGCGCACCGTCAGCGCAGTGGCGGCCTGCCGCAGGTGCTCGTAGATGCCGGCGCGGGTCGTCGATCGCAAGGCCCGCGCGACGCTGACGCCGCCGCTGGCCTCGTCTGACCTGTGCGCCCTCACCTGGAGAGTCGCGCCGACCACAGGCTCCTCCTCCGCCAGTTTCCACTGCCGTTGACTGAACAACCACCTGGATCATGCCTCGCGGCGGTGGCACCTGGACAAGAACGAGGTGGAAAACAGGGCTTACCCATGGCGTGACGCTCGCTTGCTCGAGCCGGCATCTGCTCGGCCGACAGACACGGGGTTGCCCGACGGCACCCTTCCGCCGGTCATCGTGGCTGACGGACACCGTGGCTGGCGATCCCCCAGCCAGCGGTCACCCCACGATGCGGGCCAGGACGTACGCCGCCGGAGCCGCGAGCAGGCAGCCGCCCAGCAGTGGCAGCAGCAGGCCGGCGGACCCCGGTTCAGCGCCCCTGGGTCGCAGGGGCCGCGCGAGCACATCCGCCGCCCAACCGATCACCGCCAGGCCGACGATCACGGTCGGCGACAGCGCAGGGTCGTAGACCGCGATCAAGACGCCCGCGACGATGCCGACGGCCACCAGCGCCGCGGCGGCGGTGATCCGCGCCGGCTGCCCGACGAGTTCGCGGGCAGTCCAAACAACGGCTGCCGGGATGGCGGTCAGCAGCAGGGTGGCCAGCGCCCAGGCGAAGCCGCCGGGCAGAGCTCGCAACAGCACCAGGCTGCCGGCACCTAGACCGATCACCGTCCCAGCGAGACAGGTGCCGGCCAGCGCCTCGGTCACCCGGCGCCGCCGGCCGCCGACGAGCAGGAGCGCGAAGCCGGCCAGGAGCATGCCGGCCAGGAAGACCGGCAGCCGCTCCCAGGTTCCGTCGGGGGTGACGACTGCCGTTAGTGGCAGCCCCAGGGCGGGGATCGCGGCGGCGGGCAGAACCGGTCGGGCGCCGTCGCGGCCCAGGATGTCCGACAGCTCGACGAGGAGGACCGCCGCCAGCAACGCGACTAGGACCCCGAACGGACGGGGCCCAGCCGACACTGTGACTGCGGCGGCGACCGCCAGCACACCGCCCACAGCTAGCCGGGCGGTCCTCGAGTCGCGAATCACCCTCCGGCCGCCCCGCCGCTGACCGGCGGCGGCAGCGCCAACTCTGCCTCATCGCCGCCCGCCCCACCGCCGACTGGCGGCAGTAACGCGAGCCGGGCCTCCTCGCCGCCCACTCCGCCGCTGGCCGGCGGCAGCCCGAGCCGGGCCTCGTCGCCGCCCACCCCGCCGCTGACGGGCGGCAGCAACGCCAGCTCTGCCCCCTCGGCGACATCGACCGGTTCGTCATGGCGCACAGCGGAGCCGTCCAGAAGCACTGTGCAAATGGCCAGCCGGGTGGCGAACGGCTCGCCGTACGCGGAGCACAGCGCCGCCAGTACGTCGGGCAGCGGTCCGGGGTCGATCTCGGCCTCGCCGGTTCCGGCCGCCTCGCGCAGCGCAGCGAACATCCGCACCCGTACCGCCACGCCCATCCTCACGCTCGTTGTCAGACCGACCGTAGGCTACGCGGCTGGACTGCGCTGGTCGGTGCCCGCCGGCCGACATGCGGGCGGCCAGACGCCGCTGCGGCAAACCTCGGCGACGGCTTCCAGCAGGCGGTCGGCGAACGCCGGGGTGAACCCATCCTCGGCGTGGCCGAAGCCCGCCGGTTCCGGCCACAGCGTCACAGGTGGCCGGGCGGCGGCCAGTAGCCGTTGGGCATGCTCGGAGCCGAAGTAGTGGTCATCGTCGCCGTGCACGA
>JACCTL010000153.1 GCA_013812395.1 Euzebyaceae bacterium | reverse complement strand
CACGGCCACGCAGCTGCGCGACGAAGTAGCGCTGGGACGAATCCGATGGAGTGCGGTCCTCAAACTCCCAAGCGAACAGGTCGCCGTAGAAGGCGACCGCGGCCTCCGGGTCGGGCTGTCCGGTGTCGACCCAGCACGGGACGCCGGCGGGATAGCCGTCTCGCTCGAGCATCTTGTTCTCCCTTCGTCGTTCGTCGGGAGCACCATACGGGCCGTTTAGGTCAAAATCTGTCCTCAGCACGAGAACCATGGCGGAGAAGTCTGATGCCAACCACGTCAGAACCCCGAGATGAGCGAACCGATCTACCTTGAGCAGGGCACGAGACGAGTGTTCGCCTGCTCGTTGGCATGGCCCGGATGGTGCCGCGTCGGGCGGAACGAGGACGCCGCGATCGACGCGCTCGCCGCCTACGCGGGTCGCTACGCGGTCGTCGCCGAGGAGGCTGGCGTGCAGTTCTCGCCGGGCAACCCTGAGACGCCGCCGGCCGGGCTGTTCACGGTGATCGAGCACGTAGCCGGCTCGTCCACGACGGAATTCGGCGTGCCTGATGCAGTCCCGAACGCCGACGCCGAGCCACTCACCGTTGCCGCCTCGGCAGGGCTCGCCGACCTGGTGGCGGCGTCCTGGCGCGTGTTCGAGCGCGTCGTCGCGAACGCCCCTGCAAGGCTGCGGAAGGGTCCGCGTGGCGGTGGGCGGGACCGCGACCAGATCGTCGAGCACGTCGCCCAAGCCGAGCGTTCCTACGCCCGCAAACTCGGCGTCCGCTACACCCCCACGCAGTTCGCCCAGCCGGGCGGACAAGACGCGATGCGCGGCGACTTGCTGACCGTCCTGCGAGGCGCTCACGACGCCGAGCCAATGACTGAGAAGGGCTGGCCGCCCCGCTACGCCGCGCGCCGGATCGCGTGGCACGTGCTCGACCACCTGTGGGAGATCGAGGACAAGAGCACCTGACACGTCGCCGACCAGCAACTGTTCGCACAGTTGGTCGGCGAAGCCCCCAGCTGAGCGCCCAGCGGATGATGATTAGACGTACAGCGCCGGGCGGTAGCGCGGCTCGGGGATCGGGATGCCGCGCTCACGCGCCGCCGCGAGCCACGCCTCCTTGGCGGTCAGCACCTCGCCGAGTGCCTCCTGCGGGGTTGAGCCGAACGCGGAGCACGACTCCAAGTCGGGGATGTCGGCGATGTAGCCGCCGTCCTCCGCGCTATGAAAGACGTTGATGTGGTAATCGCTCACGAGTCGGCCTCCGGTTGCAGATCGTAGCGCTCGAGGAGTCGCAGCACTTGGCGGACTTGATAGGGCTTGGCCGTGCCGGCGAGCTCCTGGAGATTGACCAAGCCTGGGACATCTGAATGCGCGAAGATGTGATGGCTGCCGGAGACGCGCACCAGCTCGAATTCGCAGGCTTCGATCAGCCGTACCAGGTCGACGAATCGGACGTTCGCGTAGTTCCCACCCGAGATTCGGCGGAGCAGCTTCCTTGGGCGCATTGCTGGAACGGTAATTGCAGGGTGTGACTGCCGTACCGATGATTCTTCGGGTGCGCCAGGGTCTGTATCGGTGAAGCAGGCTTGGTTCAGCGTGTGACGAACGCGAGACGCTGCACGAAGGAAGCCTTGTGGGGTCCAACGAGCGGATTGTCCGGGCCAACGGCGTCGACCTTTGTGTCGAGACGTTCGGTGATCCCGCCGACCCGCCGATCCTCCTCATCGGTGGCGCCGCCGCGTCGATGGACTGGTGGGAGGACGAGTTCTGCCAGCAGCTTGCCATCGGCTCCCGGTTCGTCATCCGCTGCGACAGCCGCGACACCGGCAGATCCGTGAACTACCCGGTCGGCGCGCCCGCGTACAGCCTGGCGGATCTCGTCGAGGACGTCGTTGGCTTGCTCGCTGCGCTCGGGCTGCGAGCGGCTCACGTGGTGGGGATCTCGATGGGTGGCGGCATTGGCCAGCGGCTAGCTGTCGATCATCCGGATCGCGTGGCGTCCCTGACGCTGATCTCGACCAGTCCGGCCGGTCCAGGTGGACCAGCGAACCCCGATTCGCCGATGTCGGACCGACTCCAGGCACACTTCGCCGCACCGCCGCCAGAACCGGACTGGTCGGACCGTGCGGCCGTCATCGACCACATCGTCGAGGGTGCGCGTACATTCGCCGGAGAGCTCCAGTTCGAGGAAGAGCGCGTACGTGAGCTGGCCGGCCGCATAGTCGACCGCACCGGCAACATCGCCTCGAGCATGACCAACCACTGGCTGATCGATGGTGGTCAAGCGGTCCGTCACCGGCTCGGGCAGATCACCGCGCCGATGCTCGTCATGCACGGCACCGATGACCCCTTGTTCCCCTATGGGCATGCCGAGGCGCTGGCCACCGAGATTCCCGGAGCGCGACTGATCCCGCTGGCGGGAGTCGGGCACCAAGTGCCGCCACGACCGGTGTGGGACATCGCCGTACCCGCGATCCTGCGGCACACCTCAGGCGGATGGGAGGAGCAGGCCGACCGCCTGGCGGCGAGGTCCCTCGCCGCCGGCGATCCCACCGGCTGGTTCGAGCACTTGTACGCCGCCGGCCGCCACGGGGAGGTGGCGATGCCCTGGGACCGGGACCAACCGCACCGCATGCTCGTGCAGTGGGCCCGGGACCGCGACCTCAGCGGCGCTCGTCAGCGCGCCCTCGTCGTGGGCTGCGGTCTCGGCGCGGACGGGGAGTACCTCACCGCGCTGGGGTTCGACACAGTCGCCTTCGACATCTCCGAGACGGCTATACGGATCGCCCGCAGCCGTTTCCCCGACTCTCCGGTGCGGTACGTCGTCGCAGATCTTCTGGATCCACCGTCCGCCTGGCGCGAGGCCTTCGACCTGGTGGTCGAGATCTACACGGTTCAAGCGCTGCCGGACCCGCCGCGGCGCAACGCCATCACCAACATCACCGGCATGGTCGCGCCGGGAGGGACGCTCATCGTCCTCGCGGCCGCCCACAACGACGTGCAGCCCCGGCCTCAGGGTCCTCCGTGGCCGCTGACCCGGGCCGAGATCGACGCATTTGCCGACGGTGACCTCTCACCGGCCGCCGTCGAGAACGTCCAAGACCCCGATGACCCTACGGTGCACCGCTGGCTGGCCGAGTTTCACCACCCGCTTCCTCAACTCTGAGTGTCGAGCCAGCTGGGTCAGCGCCCGCCGATGGTCACGAATCCACGGGCGAGCTACGGGGTGCCGGCCGGCCGGGTATGCCACGTGGTTACATCGACCCCCAACGGTTCAGTGCCCGACGTTGCGGGTGACGACGACCAGATCGTTGACCGCGGCCACGGCGGCGATCTGCCCATCAGCAAACGAGGTGCTCCAACCAAGGGCTTCGAGGGGGGCGCGGGTGGACGCGTGCCAGACGGCCGCACGGTCATCGTAGGCAAGGACTTCGAGCAGAGCGACGACTTCGTCCAGGTAGCGCTCCAACGCGCGTCTGCGCCGTCCACCGGCGAGCCGCACCGCAGCTCGGACAGCACGTTCGTGTCAAGCAGGTAGCGCACGTTACAGCGTGATCGGCCGCCCGGCGGCGGGGTCTCGGAGACCCTCGAGCTCATCAATCAGCAGGTCGGTGGCATCGGTAGTGGCACGGAATCGGCGCAGCGCCTCGGCGAACGTCCCGGCGTCAACCTTCAGCCGCTCAAAATCGCGCGGCGCGACGACGACAGCGGCCACCTCGCCGTGCCGGGTGATCTGGATGGACTGACCGCTAGCAACACGGTCGAGCAACGCGTGGAACCGCTGCCGGGCGTCACTCATCGTCCAAGTCGTCATACCGCGCCTCCATTACAGGTATCCAGCGCCTGTACATGCCAGGTACATAACTCGGAGCCACGCCGGCTCTCCGGGGCTCGCGTCTCCAACACCGCCTTCGCGGGTCGAGATCCTTGCCGGTCCCGATGCACTGAAAGCGGTTCCTGACATCAATGGTGTATCATATTCGGCATCATGCGCACCACTCTGACGATCGACGATGACGTCGCCGCACTGGTCGAGCGCGAACGTCAGAGAACCGGCGAGACGCTACGACAGGCCACGAACCGCCTATTGCGGCAAGGCCTGCAGCGTCGGCGAGGCCAAGCGTCTCCGGTCGAGCTTCCGACGCTGTCGGGCAGGCCACGGATCGATGTCACTGACACCTCTGCTGTTCTCGCCGATACCGACGACGACCACCTCGCGGCCAAGGGCACGTATTGAGCCTGCTGCTGGACACCAACTTGCTCGTCTACGCCGCGATGCCCGCCATGGAAGAGCATGAGGCCGCCCGCACCTGGCTGCGGGCGCGCTATGAGGACACCGCGGAACTCGTTGGCGTCTCCTGGCCGACGCTGTATGCCTTCGTGCGGCTGGCATCCTCGCGCCGGATCATGGGCGACGACGCCTCCCCGCTCGGCGGTGCGTGGAGGGCTGCCATGGCGTTCGTCGAGCAGGAAAACGCCCGCCTGATCGAAGCGGGCCCAGTGCACGCCTCGATCGCAGCCGAGCTGGTCGCGACGCCCGGGCTCACCTCGAATGACGTGCCAGACGTCCAGCTGGCTGCCCTGGCAATCGAACACGGTCTAACCCTGTGCACCCACGACCACGGGTTCGCGCGGTTCGGTCGGCTGGCATGGACCGATCCCCTCGGAGCGTGACATCGTCCAGTTCATCAGTTTCGGACCCGCCGCCGCGCTGAACGGCCGGCAGATGCGGAGTGATCTGCGGTTTGCATGCACTGCTGTGGGAGCCGTGAGTTGACGGGCTCGACCCTTGACCGTGTGTCGTCACCCTGCGAGCATGTGAATGTCTTCACAAGAGCGGAAGGTGGGGGCGTGTCCACTCGCAAGCCAGCCGGCCAGACTTGGGAGTCGTTCGTCGACCGGCAGATCCGTGAGGCGCAGGAGCGCGGGGAGTTCGACAACCTGTCCGGTGCCGGTAAGCCCCTTGCCGACCTGCATCGCCCGCACGACGATCTGTGGTGGGTCCGCAAGAAGCTCAAGGAAGAGAACCTCTCATACCTGCCACCAGCGCTGCAGGTGCGAAAGGACCTCGATGACGCGCGCGAGCAGATCGACCGGGCCAGCTCGGAGCGGGAGGTCCGTCGCATCATCGCGGCCGTCAACAAGCGCATCCGCGAAGCCAACCGGACTGCCCTGCAGGGACCGGCTTCGTCGCTGATGCCGCTGGACGAGGAGCAGACGGTCCGCCGGTGGCGCGAGCGCCAAGCCGGCGAGGAACGCTAGCGATAGCTCCACTGGCGTGCACAGTCGAAACGGCTCGCAGGCCTCGGGCATTGGCCGCCTGCCGAGACCTCACGCGGCCTCCGACGACGAATACGCTCTGACGGTGCGAAGTGTCCCAGAGATTCACCGAGTCATCGTCGCACCCAGCATGTCCATCCCCTACGCCGACCAGGGTGTCCAGGCCGTTGGGCCTGTCGTGCTGATCCATGGTCTGGGCGACTCTCTGCGCTCCTACGAGCCCGTACTGGCTCACCTGCCCCTCGACGTGCGGGCACTCGTGCCGTCCTTGCGCGGACATGGTGATGCGGACCGTCCCGACCAGGGCTACACCCCCGCAGATCACGTCGGTGATATCGCCCTTCTGCTGGACGATGCCGGAGTGAATCAAGCGGTAATCGCTGGCCATTCGTCGGGTAGCCAGATCGCGCAGCTGTTCGCGATCACCCACCCGCGGCGCACCCTCGGCCTGGTCCTGATCGGAGCACCCGGACCGGTTCCCGACCGGGCGGCCGCGGCAAGGATGACGGAGGAAGTCGCCGCCCTGAGAGATCCAATAGATGACACGTGGTTGCGCGATTTCGCGGCCAGCACCCTCGCTGGTCCGATCCCTGAGGCATTCCTGGACACGATCGTTGCCGAGAGTCGCAAAGTACCTGCGCGGGTGTACCAAACCGCCTGGCCCGGGATACGCGATTTCGACCTGTCAGGTGATCTGCAACGCATCACCGTGCCCACAATCATCATCTGGGGCGATCAAGACCGGGTCCCCGTGGCGACGCGGGAGTGTCAGAACCAGCTTGTCGACGCCATCCCCGACGCCCGGCTCATGATCTATCAAGGTGCCGGCCATAGCCCGCACTGGGAGCGGCCGCAGCAGTTTGCCGCCGATCTTGCATCATTCGTACGCAGTCTCCGCGCATGATCTTCTGCGCGACGAACCGTCAAGTACCGCGGCTCGAATGGCGGACCGCCCAGCCCGATTGTCCTCGTTCGGTGACAGCTCTGGGAGATTGATGTGATGGTCGATCGCCTGTTCTCCGACGCGGCTCTCGTCGAGTTGTATGACGTTCTCTGCCCTTGGGAGCAGCGAGGCGATCTCGACTTCTATCTCGAGCTGGTGATGTCGGCAAAGGCCGTGCTCGACGTCGGATGTGGAACGGGTGCGCTGCTGCACCGGGCTCGTGAGATCGGGCATGCCGGGCGACTCTGTGGGCTCGACCCCGCTAACGCGATGCTGGACGTGGCGCGGACCCGCTCGGACATCGAGTGGATCCACGGTGACCTGGATGCGGTCGCCTGGGATCGGCAGTTCGACCTCGTTGTCATGACCGGTCATGCGTTCCAGGTGCTCGTCGACGACGACGAGTTGCGACGCTCGCTGGCCACGATCCGCTCGGCCCTCACCGAGGACGGCCGCTTCGCGTTCGAGACTCGCAACCCGCTGGTACGCTCGTGGGAGCGTTGGACGCCGGACAACGCGGCCGAGATCACCGATGCCTCCGGCGCTGATGTGCGGGTCTGCAACGAGTTCGAGACACCGGTCACCGACGTCGTTCGCTTTACCACGACGTTCACCAGTCCCCGATGGGACCAGCCGCAGCTCAGTAGCAGCACGTTGAGGTTTCTCGATGCGCCATCGCTGTCGGTGTTCTTGTCCGAGGCTGATCTGACCGTCACGGAGCAGTTCGGGGACTGGGACCGGCAGCCGCTGACCGACACGAGCCCGGAGATCATCACCATCGCGCGACGAGGTAAAGCATCGGCGCCATGGAACGCCACCCGTACGCATGAGGGATCTCCGCCGCGCCATTCGCTCCTGAGCCGGCGCGCGACGCTCGGTTGGCCTCCACTACGCATGGTGCGCTACTAGGACGACGAGAGCAATCGCCGCCGCGTCCAGCGTGCTCACGGCCGAGCAGACCGAAGGGTCTGCGGCTCGGCCGCCGTACAACCAGCACACCGGCCGGCTGCTGCGGCTGACTCAGCGAGGGACCGGCGCGCCGACCGCAACTCCGGCGTGACTCGTGCGGGCGAGGTGGTCGAACCAGTCGACCGGGGCCTCGGCCGCGTCAGGCAACGCGTCAACCGCCCGCTCGAGCAGGTCACGCAGCCGGGCGACGCCGTTCGTCTTCCACGCGGCGACATCGTCCGCCACCCGCTCCAGGCCCTGCGTGATGGCGAACCGAGGATGCACGCCGTAGGCGAATGGCAGGAGCCGACCCTGTTCGTCAACGATGAGGGGATTCACAAGGTCGGACAGCCGCAGCATGTCGGCGCCGTCGCGCAGGAGGGCGTGGGCCGCGCCCGCCTGTTCGCGAAGGGCGCCGGCGGGGGCCAAGTCGACTCGGACGCCCACCTCACTGTCGGGGTCGCCGCCAAGGAGGTCGGCCACGAGAACCAAGCGGGCCAGATCGGCAGGATTCAGGCCCGCGTCGCCCAGGTCGTTGCCGCGGCCCACCAGCGCCAGCGGCCGCAGGTTGAGCAGGCGGGCACCGCTGTCGACCGCGATGCCATACAGCTCGGGAACATCGACCAGGTTGTCCGCGGTGACACAGCAGGTCAGCCCGAACGGCACCCCGGCCTCGCGGACCAGTTGCAGGCCGCGCAGCGCGTCGTCGAAGGCTCCTTGGCGACCTCGGATCAGGTCGTGACGGTCGCGGACGCCGTCGAGGCTGACCGCGACGAATGCGAGGTGGTGCGCCACCTCGGACAGCCGTCGGGCGGTGAGGACCGTCGCGTTCGTGACGACGTTGACGCTGTAACCCAGCGCCGTCACGCCGTCGACCAGGGAGCGCAGCCCGCGGTACAGGAACGGCTCACCGCCCGACAGGCTCACCACGCCGAACCCCTCGTCGCCCAGGACGGCAAGAGCTCCGAGCAGGGCGTCCACGCCGAGCTCGCCGCGTGCCGAGGGTGAGGACGAGGAGTAGCAATGAGCGCAGGTCAAATTGCAGCGCAGCGTCGGATGGACGTGGACGATGCGCTGCGAGAGGAAGCCCGAGCCGGTCAGTGACCCCTCGTGAGACCAGCCAGCTCGGGGATCTTCTGCTCGACGCGGATCTGCACGATGTCCCA
>JACCTL010000141.1 GCA_013812395.1 Euzebyaceae bacterium | reverse complement strand
ACGACGAGGAGCTGCTGGAACTCGTCGAGCTGGAGGTCCGAGAGCTGCTGTCGGCCTATGAGTTCCCCGGTGACGACATCCCCGTCATCACCGGCAGCGCCCTCAAGGCACTGGAAGGCGACGCGGCCTGGGAGGAGGGGATATTGCAGCTGATGGCGGCGGTGGACGAGTACATCCCCGAGCCAGCGCGAGCGGTGGATCAGCCCTTCCTGATGCCGGTGGAGGATGTGTTCTCCATCACCGGCCGCGGCACGGTGGTGACCGGGCGCATCGAGCAGGGCCTGGTGAAGGTCGGCGAGACCATCGAGATGGTCGGGATTCGCAACACGTCGTCGACGACGGTGACGGGTGTGGAGATGTTCCGCAAGCTGTTGGATGAGGGGCGTGCCGGTGACAACGTAGGGGTGTTGTTGCGGGGAACCAAGAAGGACGACGTGGAGCGCGGTCAGGTGCTGGCCAAGCCGGGATCGATCACGCCGCACACCAACTTCGAGGCGCAGGTGTACATCCTGTCCAAGGACGAGGGTGGCCGTCACACCCCGTTCTTCAACAACTATCGGCCGCAGTTCTACTTCCGGACCACCGATGTGACCGGGACCGTGCAACTGGGCGACGGCAGCGAGATGGTGATGCCAGGTGACAACACCGAGATGACCGTCGAGTTGATCAGCCCGATCGCGATGGAAGAGGGACTGCGGTTCGCCATCCGGGAAGGTGGGCGGACTGTGGGCGCCGGGAGGGTCACCAACATCCTGAAGTAGGCCGGGCGGTGCTCGCAGTTGAGAGCTAGGAGAAGGAGAGATGGATGGCCAGTGATACGAGGCCGAAGGTGACGTTGGCTTGCGTGGAGTGCAAGGAGCGCAACTACATCACCAGCAAGAACCGCAACACCCAGCGGGAGCGCATCGAACTGCGCAAGTACTGCCCGCGGTGCAACGTTCACCGTCCGCACCGCGAGACGAGGTAGCCGTCCGGGCCACTTCGGCGCAACCCTCGCCGGGCCATCGCCCGGCGAGGGTGTTGTCATACCGGAACACCGGGTGTCGCCCGGATGTTGCACACTTGGAGCCCCACGCTCACCAGACCCCACACCCAGGAGGAGCATGAAGGAACGACTGTCCACCAACGCCGAGATTCGCGCCAAGGAGGTCCGGCTGATCGGACCCGAAGGCAGGCAGGTCGGCGTGGTGCCGTTGAAGATCGCCATCGAAGCCGCCCAGGCGCTGGACCTCGACCTCGTCGAGGTGGCCCCGGAAGCCAGCCCCCCGGTGGCCAAGGTAATGGACTACGGTAAGCACCTGTTCGAGCAGGAGCGGGCCCAGCGCGACGCTCGCAAGAGCCAGCGTTCGACCGGGCAGAAAGCCCTGCGCTTCCGGCCCAAGATCGACGACCACGACTACGACACCAAGGCCCGCCAAGCCCGCCGGTTCCTGCAGGAGGGCCACTCCGTGCGCGTGCAGGTCATGTTCCGCGCCCGCGAGCTACGCCGGCCGGAAATGGGCCAGAAGATCCTGGACCAACTCACCAGCGACCTCGCCGATGTCGGCGCTGTCGAGTCTCGCTCCGGCATGGAGGGGCGGTTCGTGACGATGGTGATCGGTCCCAAGGCCAGCGCCGTCCGCTAGGGGGTTGCTGAACTTGGGTGGAGGAGACCGTCGCAGACCGCAAGCGCCGCAGGCCAGCGAACTGACGGCGGTCGCCGGGACGATATTTTCAGCATCCTCCCAGCGCGTGCTCACGCAGGGTAGATCCCTGGGAGCCGCGCCATCGGCCTGAACACTGATCGGGTGGGCCACAGCTACCCCCCGTATCGCTATGAGGTCAGCCGGGAGAAGGTGCGCGAGTACGCCGCGGCCACCGGTGTCGACGGGCCAGCTCGGACGGCCGAACGCGGCGAGGTCATCGCCCCCCCGACCTTTGCCGCCTGTTTCACGGTTGGGCGTTTCGATGCACTGTTCGCGGACCCCGAGCTCGGCGCGCACTGGAATCTGGTGCACGGGTCCCAGGAGTACGTCTTCCACCGGCCGGTGCGGGTCGGCGACGTGCTCGCGTGCACACCGCGGATCGTCGACCTACGGGCTCGCGGCCGCCTTGACGTGCTGACGCTACAGATCGACTGCCTCGATGCCGACGACGACACGCCGGTCGTGACTAGCCGCGGCACCCTGATCTTCTTCACCGGGAAGGAATGACCGTGCCGAGCTGGGACGAGGTCGAGGTCGGCCAGCGGATCCCCACCGATCGGGAGACCCTCGACCAGGCACACCTCATCGCCTACGCCGCCGCCAGCGGTGACCTCAACCCGCTGCACTGGGACCCGGACGTCGCGGCCGAGGTCAGCCCGACGGGCGGCATCATCGCGCACGGCATGCTCAATATGGGCAACGTGTCACGTGCGGTGACGCGATGGGCGGGAGGACCCGAGCGGGTCCTGTCACTGGCGGCCACCTTCAAGGCCCCGTGTCCCGTGGGTTCGACGGTCACCTACGGGGGCGAGGTCGTTGAGCTCGACGAGCACGCGCGTACCGCCACCCTGGCCGTGTGGGCTGAGACCGAAGACGGCGCGAAGGTGGTGGACCGACGGTCGTCGCGGGCGGTGGTTCAGCTGGGCTGAGAACCTCACGCGCCCTAGCCTTATGAGATGACGGACGTACCGCCACGGGTTCGCACATGGGTGGCCGCTCGCGAACAGCACCGTCGCAACGGCGACTTCGCCGCGTCTGGATGGCGACGTCGCCGAGATCCTGCTGGATGCGTTCCGCGACCCGGATGTGGGTCTGGTGGGCAGGTCGGGTGCTGACATGGGCTCTTCGGTCCACGAGTTCGCCGCCGCCGAGCCGCCAGCCGGCGAGCTGGAAACCTTGGCCTGTGGCTGAAGACGGTTGCCGCGCAGCGGCGAGGAGCCCTATACTCTCAGGTGGCGCTGCCCAGGGGGCAGTGTTTTCTTTGTCCGGCCGTAGGGGCGTAGCTCAACTGGCAGAGCGTCGGTCTCCAAAACCGAAGGTCGGGGGTTCGAGTCCCTCCGCCCCTGCTCCACAGCTACAGACTGCCAGCGCACGGCACCCGGCAGCGCCCAGCACCGTGAGCACAACCAGAAAGAGGGCAGGATGCGCGAGATGAAGCGTGAGCCCGAGCAGGCCCGCCCGCGCCAACGCACGTCCCCAGGGCAGTTCCTGAAGGAGGTGCGCGGGGAGTTGCGCAAGGTCGCGTGGCCTTCGCGCAAGGAGCTCATCTCCTACAGCGTCGTGGTGCTCGTGTCGGTGTCCTTGATCACCCTGTACATCACAGCCTTGGACCAGGTCTTCGGCTCCTTGATTCTTCGGATCTTCTCATCATGAGCGACCCCCAACCACAGCCACTCGACGACGACGCGACCCTCACCGACGCCGACCAGTCTGCTGCCGCCCCCGCGGACGACCAGTCCGCTGTCGCCTCTGAGGCCGACGCGGAGGCCCAGGACGCACGCATCCCCGCCGGCCCGCCGGTCGAGCCACCAGCCGGCGCGTCGGCCGCCGACGACGGCCCCCTGCCACAGACCAGCGTCGAGGGTGACGAACTGCCTGCCGATATGCCTGGCGTCGACGCCACGGGCCTGGACGACGACGGGCCCGAGGCCGACGCGATGCAGGTGCTCGACGAGGATGATCTCGACGACCTGTTGTCGCTCACCGGTTCGGACGCCACGGCCGAGGATACGCAGAGCCCGCAGGAGGCGGCCGAGGCGCTGCTCGGCGGTGTGGGACGGACCACCGACGACGACACCGCCGTCGTGGACGCCGCCACCGTCACCGAGCCCGAAACCCCGTCCGAGCCTGCTCCTGAGCCCGCCCCGGTCGCCAGCGACGGCTCCGGCAACGGTGCCCCGGCGATATCACGCCGCTTGGAGTTCGCCCGCCTGCCCGGCGACTACTACGTCGTGCACACCTACGCCGGCTACGAGGCGAAGGTCAAGGCCAACCTCGAAAGCCGCATCCAGTCCATGAACATGGAGGACCGGATTCACGAGGTGATCATCCCGACCGAGGACGCCGTCGAGATCAAGGCCGGCAAGAAGCAGACCGTGCAGCGCAAGGTCTTCCCCGGCTATGTCCTGGTCCGCATGGACCTCGACGACGACTCCTGGTACGTCGTGCGCAACACCCCTGCGGTGACCGGCTTCGTCGGTCCTCCCGGCGCCCGTCCGGTGCCGCTTAGCATGGGTGAGGTCGACGCGATCCTGCGCGAGCCGGAAGAGGGTGTCAAGGCCGCGCCCAGCGTCGAGTATGAGGACGGCGAGAACGTCCGGGTCACCTCCGGGCCGTTCGCCGACTTCACCGGCACCATTTCGGAGATCAACGCCGACCAGTCCAAGCTCAAGGTGTTGGTATCGATCTTCGGTCGTGAGACGCCTGTGGAGTTGGGCTTCGATCAGGTGGCCAAGCTCTAGGGTCGAGGCTGCCGGGGTGGCCCCGACCAGTCCTCCGGGGTCCTCAGGGTTGACCCCCCTCCGGCCTGGTC
>JACCTL010000077.1 GCA_013812395.1 Euzebyaceae bacterium | reverse complement strand
GCACTGACTACGACGTCGCTGAGGAAGCCAAGGCGCGCACCGGGGTTGCCGACGAGTACAGCTACGACGCGGATGAGGCGAGCCGGCTGATCGCGGCGCGCGCGAACCGCTTCATCGAAGAGATTCGTGGCTCGTTGGACTACTACAGCGCCCAGCAGGGAGCCGTTCCGGTGCGCCGGGTGGTGCTCTCCGGCGGTGCGGGCCAGCTGCCCAACCTTCGTCAACGGCTCGCCGACACCCTGCGGTTGCCGGTCGACCGCGGGCACCCGATGCAGGAGATCAAGATCGGCAAGACGGGGCTGGGCCCGACGCAGCTCGTCGAGGCTGAGCCGTACCTGCCGGTCGCCATCGGCCTGGCACTGGGAGCGGTGACGTGAACGCCCGCGTCAACCTGCTGCCGCCGGAGATCGCGCAGCGCCAGCGCGAGCGTCGCACGGTCATCGTCACCGGGGCCCTTGTCCTGGTGTGGCTGGCGTTGCTGGGCGCCCTGTACGGCTTCAAGCTGAGTGACGTCGAGGCAGCGCGCGTCGACCGCGCCCAAGCCCAGGCCGAGGTCGCACGACTCCAGCAGGAGCTGGCAAGCCTGCAGCCCTTCGCCGAGCTCGACCGACGGTTGTCGGCTCGCAACACCCTCCTCGCTAGCGTCATGGCCGAGGAGATCTCGTGGGCCAAGACCCTCAACGACCTGTCGTTGACCTTTCCCGCCGACTCGTCCTTGCTGACGCTGGCGGCCACGACAGGTCAGGATGCCGCCACGGCTGAAGTCGAGGGCGGCATCGATCTGGGCGAGTCGGTGGCAGAGCTGTCCTTCTCCGGTTACACGGTGGAGCGTTACTTGCCCGGCGTGCAGCGCGCGTTGATCAAGTTCAACGACGTCCCAGCCTTTGCCAACGCCTACCTGGCCCAGGCCGCGAACGCCGAGCGCGGCGATACCGGAGTGACCGCGTACAACGGCACGGTGCAACTGGATCCTGACGCCTACACCGGACGCTACGCCAATGGACTGCCTGCCGAGGTTGGACGATGACCGCTTACCGTGTCCCGATCGCCGGCTTGCTGGCCGCGTTGATGCTGACCGTCGCGTTCTGGTTCCTGCTGTACAAGCCGAAGACCGACGAGCAGTCGGTGCTGGAGCAGGAGACCGCCGACCTGCAGGGACAGCAGGTGACGCTGCGCGCCGAGGTCGCCCAACTCCGCGAGATCAAGAAGCGGCAGGTCGAGATCCGCGCGCAACTCGCCCGTCTCCGGCAGTACATCCCCGACGGACCGGCTCAGCCTCGGGTGATCCGGCAGCTGCAGGTCTCTGCCGACCGTGCTGGCATCGACATCACATCGGTGGCCTTCGGCGAGCCGCTCGTGCCGGTCAATGAGGTCGACGCAGCGGCGCCGCCGCTCGACACCGGCGACGAAGGCACTGTTCTGGCCAATATCCCCGTGACCATGGTGATCGAGGGCGGCTACTTCCAGGTCGTCGACTTCTTCCGACGCCTAGAGGTCGACGTTCCGAGGGCACTGCTCGTGCAGAACCTAGCGATCGCCGAGGCCGAGGACGGCTTCCCGACCATGACCACGACCTGGGGCGGCCAGGTGTTCACGGTCGTGCCGACGTCGGTGCCAGAGGAGCTCGCCGCAGACGAGGTCGCCCCCGGCGCCGCACAGCCCGCCCCCAGCGAGGGCGCGACCGAAACCCCGGCCGCGAGCGCCACCGAGAGCCAGTCCAGCACTGCCGATCAGGCAGCCGAGGAGTCCTAGAGCCGTGAGCGATGCCACCACCGGCGGTCCTGTGAACCGCACCCTGCTCATTGTCCTCGGCGTTCTCGCCGTGCTGGCGCTGCTGTTCTTCTTCGTGGTGAAACCGCTGCTGTCCGGCGGCGATGAAGAGGTCGGCATCGTCGCGCGCCCGGGAGCAGCTGCCTCCGAACCCGCGGCGGAAGCCGACTCAGGGGCTGGCAGCGATCTTGATCGCCAGGCCCGGACGGACCGCAAGACTCGCAAGGGCAAACCAGCGGCGGAAACCTTCGAGGTCTTCAACGCGCGTGATCCGTTCCAGGAGTTGGTGTCCGACGATGCCGGCGGAGCGGTCGACGCCACGGCCACGACTGACGCCACGGCCACGACTGACGCCACGGGCACGACTGACGCCACGGGCGCGACTGCCGGCACCACTCCCACTGAGGGCGCGACCGAGACTGCCGGCACCACGACGCCGCCTGGCGACAACGGTGACGGCAGCGAGGATGAGGCGGCCGACGACGCCAACGTGGGCGGCACGACCGTCACCCTGGTGGACGTCTTCGAGGGTAAGAATGGCAAGCCCCGTGCAGCCGTCACCCTCAACGGCGAGGGCTACAACGCCAGCGAGGGCGACACGTTCGGTGACCGCTTCCGCATGCTCGACATCTCCGAGCTGTGCGCCACGATGCGACTCGAGGACAGCCGCTTCACCCTCTGCGAGGGCGAGGAGATCCTCAAGTAGTCACGGCCGCCGGCTGCTTCGCCGAGTACCGGCCAGTGGTCGCGGCCAGGCGCTGCTTGGCAGCACAGCGCCGGGCTGCCTGCCGCCGAGGGCGGTAGCGTCTGGGGATGTGTGCAGCGGTGAAACGGTAGGCCGGTCGTGGCGTTGCGCTACCTAACGGCCGGCGAGTCCCACGGTCCCGCGCTCGTGGGCATCCTCGAGGGGCTGCCGGCGGGCGTGTCCTACACGCGCGCGGCGCTCGAGCATGAGCTGGCGCGGCGGCGCCTCGGCCACGGCCGCTCGCCGCGCATGGACTTCGAGGCCGATCGCTTTGAGGTGCTCGGCGGTGTCCGCCACGGCAAGACGATGGGCTCGCCCGTCGCCGTGGTGATCCACAACACCGAGTGGCCGAAATGGACGGCGGTGATGAGCCCCGACGCGCCGGAGGATCCCGCGGCGCTGGAGGGCAGCGGGCGCGGCGCCCCGCTCACGCGCCCCCGGCCCGGCCACGCCGACCTCGTCGGGATGCAGAAGTACGGGCTGGACGAGGTCCGCAACATCCTGGAGCGGGCCAGCGCTCGCGAGACCGCCACCCGTGTCGCGCTGGCCTACTTCGCCCGCGCGCTGCTCGGCGAGCTTGGGATCGCGGTCGTCTCCCACGTCGTGCGCATCGGCGAGATTGCCGTGCCCGACGGCGCGCCGGCCCCAGGCCCTGGCGATCTGCACGCGGTGGACGCCGTCGGGGTGCGCTGTCTGGACGCCGAGGCGGCCGCACTGATGGCCACCCGGATCGACCGCGCCAAGACCGAGCGCGACACCCTCGGCGGCGTTGTCGAGGTGCTGGCCTACGGCCTGCCGCCTGGCCTCGGCAGTCATGTGCACTGGGACCGTAAGCTCGACACCCGGTTGGCCGCGGCGCTGATGAGCGTGCAGGCCTTCAAGGGTGTCGCGGTCGGCGACGGGTTCACCAGCGCCGCGGTCCCCGGCTCGCGGGCGCACGACGAGATCACCACGGACTCCCAAGGCGGCTACCGCCGCAGCACGGGGCGCGCGGGAGGCCTGGAGGGCGGCATGACCACCGGCGAGCCGCTGCGCCTTCGCGCCGCGATGAAACCGCTGTCCAGCCTGACCCAGCCGCTGGCCACCGTGGATGTGCGCACCGGAGAGCCGGCCGAGGCGATCCAGCAGCGCTCCGACGTGTGCGCGGTGCCGCGAGCGGGGGTGGTCTGCGAAGCGGTCGTCGCCCTGACGCTGGCCGACGCGCTGTTGGAGAAGACGGGGGGCGACAGCCTCGACGAGGTGCGCCGCAACCTGCTGGCCTACCGCACGGCCATGGCCGGCGGTCAGGGCGGGACGGCTACCCCCCGCAGACCCGAGGGGCCCGAGGCACCATGAGCGTGTTGGCGCCCGGTCGCAACATCGTCCTGTTGGGGCTGATGGGAGCGGGCAAGACGGCGGTCGGGCGGCTGGTGGCGCAGCGGCTGGCGCGGCCGTTGACCGACACCGACGCGATGGTGGAGGCGCAAGCGCGGATGCCGATCGCCGAGATCTTCGCCAGCGAGGGGGAGCGAGGCTTTCGCCGGCGCGAGAGCGAGGTCGTGCGCCAGGCCTCGGCGCTGCGTGGGCAGGTGATCGCCGTCGGCGGGGGAGCGGTGCTCGACCCCGCCAACGTCACGCACCTGCGCGCCACCGGCGACCTCGTCTGGCTGGCCGCCTCCGTCGAGGTGCTCGCCGAACGGGTCGGCGACGACCCCGTCCGCCCGCTGCTGGCCGGTGGCGGCGGCGTGACCGAACGGCTGGCGCGGCTGCAGGCCGAGCGGGAAGCCGCCTACACGGCCGCCTCCTCGGCGGTCATCGACACCGACGGCAAGTCCCCTGACGACATCGCCGAGGCGGTGTTGGAGTGGCTGCGGACTCGGCCGGGGGTGCTGACCAGGCAGGAGCTGCAGGCATGACCGGGCCCGTGCGGATCCGGGTCGCGGTGGCGGCCGCGTACGACGTCGTCATCGCCCCGGGTCTGCTCGACGAGCTGCCCGCCGTCCTGCCGCCATTTACCCATGCCCGCCGGGCCGCGCTGGTCAGCGCCAGTGGCATCAGCGCGCTGTACGCCGAGCGGGTGACGGCGGGGCTGCGAGCACGAGGGCTGGCGGTGGAACCAGTCCTGGTTCCCGACGGCGAGGAAGCCAAGAGCCTGGCCACGGTGGCCGGCGTCTATCACCGCCTGGCGGCAATGCCCTTGGGTCGCGACGACCTCATTGTTGCGCTGGGCGGTGGTGTGGTCGGCGACCTGGCCGGCTTCGCTGCGGCGACCTGGAACCGAGGGGTGGCGGTGGTGCAGCTGCCCACGACCCTGCTGGCGCAGGTGGACGCGGCGATCGGCGGCAAGACCGGCGTCAACCTCGCCGAGGGCAAGAATCTCGTCGGCGCCTTCCACCAGCCGCTGGCCGTCGTCGCGGACATCGCGACGCTGGCCTCGCTGCCGGCTCGCGAGCTGCGGGCGGGACTCGGCGAGGCCGTCAAGTACGGCTTCATCGCCGACCCAGCGGTCCTGGACCTGTTGGAACGTGACCCAGTGGCGGCCGTCGCGGGTGAGCCCGAGTTGCTCACCGAGGTGGTGCGACGGGGGGTGGCGGTCAAGGCGCGCATCGTCGCCGCCGACGAGCGGGAGGCCGGCCAGCGCGCGCTGCTCAACTACGGCCACACGTTCGGCCACGCCTTCGAGGTCCTCGCCGGCTACGGCACCTACCGCCACGGCGAGGCGGTCGCGCTCGGCATGGTCGCCGCGGCCCGCCTCGGCGAGCGGCTCGGCGTCAGCGAACCCGGTCTGGCCCAGCGCACGGTCGCCGTGCTGGCGCCCCTTGGCCTGCCAACGGGCGGATTGCGGCTGGACCCGGCGGCGGTGTGGGACGTGCTGGGGCGTGACAAGAAGGCCCGCGGCGGGGTGCGCTTCGTGCTGTGCCCAACGCCCGGGCAGGGCTGCGTGGTGGATCAACCCGACCGCAGGCTCGTCGAGGACGTGCTGCGCTCGCTGGCCTGAGCCACCTCGCGGCCACCTTCAGTCAACCTCGACGCGGTCCTTGCCGGCGCGCTTACCCCGGTACAGCGCGGCGTCGGCGGCGTTGAACAACTCGTCGGCGGTGGCCGCGTCCAGCGGCGCGACCGCCACCCCGGCGGAGATGGTCACCGCGGGCAGGTCCAGTCTGCTGCGCTTCACCGAGGTCCTTATCCGTTCCAGGACGGCGCGCGCCCCCTTGGAGCCGGTGTCCGGCAGCAGGATCACGAACTCCTCGCCGCCGATGCGGAACACCGAGTCGGTTTCGCGCACCCCGCCCTCGAGGCGCCCCGCGACGTGGACCAGGGTCCGGTCGCCGACGTCGTGGCCGTGACGGTCGTTGACGGCCTTGAAGTCGTCGATGTCGATGACGGCCAGGGCCACGGGCCGGTCGCCGGTGGCCTGCTCGAGGGCTTGGCGCAGCTGCCGCCAAAACACCCGCCGGTTGCGCAGCCCGGTCAGGGCGTCGCGCTCGGCGGCGAAGCGCACCTCCTCGTACAGGTCGGCGTTGCGCATGGCGACCGC
>JACCTL010000069.1 GCA_013812395.1 Euzebyaceae bacterium | reverse complement strand
CTGCACACGGATCAGCAACGCCTCGATGCCACCGACCAGGAAGAAGAAGAAGGCGGTGACCCAGTACATGATGCCGATCCTCTTGTGATCGACAGTCGTGATCCAGCTCCAGAAGCCGGTCTCGGCGCTGGGGCGCTGGAAGGCGCTGCGCCGGGTGACCGGTTCTTGGGCAGTGACAGCCATGGGGTGTCGGCTCCGCTACTCGAGGGTGCGTAGGTACGCCACCAGGGCGTCCACGTCGGCGTCGGACAGCTGCAGGTTGGGCATCTGGGCTCCCGGCTTGACCGCCTGCGGGTCCTTGAGCCAGGCGGTCAGGTTTGCTTCGTTGTTCTCGAGGATGTAGCCCGCGAACTTCTCGCGCTGCTGGAAGTGGGTGAGATCGGGTCCGACGCGAGCTTCCTCGCCACCCTCGTAGCCGGTGATCGAGTGGCAGATGACGCAGGTGCGCTCGGTGAACAGCTGCTCGCCTTGCGCCGCCAGCTCGCCAGTCGGGCTGGCGGCGGGTTCGGTCTGGCTCTGGATCCAGGCCTCGAAGTCGGCGCCCTCCTCGGCGACGACCGCGAAACGCATGTTGCCGTGCGACAGGCCGCAGAACTCCGCGCACTGGCCCTCGTACTTGCCGGGCTCGCTGGCTTCGATCGTCATGGTGCGCTGGTGGCCGGGCACGACGTCCTGCTTGCCGGCGAGCTTGGGCACCCAAAAGGAGTGGATGACGCCCGTCGGGTCGGTGGGCTGCTGGCCGATCGACTCCATCGTCAGGAACACGGGGCGGTCGACGGGGATGTGCAGCTCGCTAGCGGTGACCACGCCCTGGCCCTCTTCGCCCGTGTACTCGAACTCCCACCAGTACTGCTTGCCGATGACGCGGACCTCCAGTGGATCCTCCGGCAGTGCGGCGAGGTCGAAGATCGTCTTGACGGTCGGCACGGCGATCCCGGCGAGGATGATCGCCGGGATGATGGTCCACATGATCTCCAGGCGCGTGTTGCCGGCCACCTGCTTGGGGATGGCCTGATCGTCGTCGCCCCGGTCCCGGAACCGGAACACCGCGTACAGGATCAAGCCCTGCACCATGATGAAGACCACTACGGCGATCACGAAGACCACGTACCACAGGTTCTGCTGGGTGTCGGCCACCGGGCCTGCCGGTGTCAGCGTGTTCTGCGGGTGATCGGTCTGGCAGCCGGCCAGTAGCAGCCCGCCAATCCCGACAGCGGCCCAGCTCCACACGCCGTGGCCGCGCGCTGCGCCGCGGGGGCGTCGAGCCCTCATGCGTCCTCCATGTCGATCCGGCGGCATCCCGGCCCTGCAGGGCGGCCGACAGCGGTCAGTCTAGTCGCCGCTGCGGCGGGTCCGGGCGGTCGGCTGCGCCCTTGCATCGCGACGGCTGACCCCTGCCCGCCAGTGTCGCACGACCGCCGCGGCGCCGCCCAATCTCGGCCGAGGGCCTGATCGACGACGACAGCGCAGGCAGCCTTCAGTACAGCTCTGGTATGAGCCGGAACCGCACTCGTGCGGCGTAGCTGCGGTACGCCGGGTCCCGCTGCAGCACTTGCTCCTCAGCGGTGATACGCCGGAACATCGCCAGCCACGTCATACCAAGGATGGCCATGTTCCACAGCGACGGCGCTGACAAGAGGTACCCCAGGTGTGAGAAGATGTACGCCGCGTACAGAGGATGCCGCACGATTCCGTAGGCGCCGGTGTCCTTCACACCGCGGTTGGCGGCGATGATGCCGAAGCTGCGCCCCAGGTGCATGGCGGCGACGAGGCTCAACGCCGCGCCGGTCAGCTGCAGCGCAAAGAACAGCTCGTCCAGTCCTGCGATGGCAGGTGTCCCGACCGGCCTCAGCAACAGGCAGAGGAAGGTGCCCACGAACCCGGCCACCCAGTCGGTCGGATTCTGCGAGACGGCCTTGGTTCGCCGGCGAGTTAGGAACAGGACGACGAGGACCGATTCCTGGAGGGCGAAGACCAGTCCTGTGAAGTGCCCCCCGGCGAGCCAGCTGGCGACGTGGCTGTAGGCGAACAAGCCGAACAGCAGCGCGACAAGCGCCGTGCTGACGGGCGAGCGCAGCGCTGACCATACCCATCCCTGTCTGGCCACCTCGTGCTCGACGACGCCTGTTGACATTCCTGCTTCTTTCGTATGACTGCAATGCTGCGAGGCTCGAGGATCAGCGTGCGGGACAGGGTGCTGGCCGGCATCCCATTGATTGATGAACTGTCGTCGCGGTCAGCTGCATGCAGCGAAGGTCCAAGACGGGTGAGAGTGCAGGCGAGCGACGAGGCACGGTGGCGCAAAGGCCGTCGTTGTCACGGGGTTACTCGATGTCGAGTCGCTCGTCGACCAGCCGGTCGGACACAAAGGCTCCCCGGGTCTGGAAGCGATAGGAGGCGAAGTCCTTGCGGAACTCCAGGTCCAGTGGTGCCTGGCCGCCGCGGTTTTTCTCGACGGTGAATACCACCTGGTGCTTGAACGTCGCCGCCCGCACCGGGTCGTAGGCGAGGTGCACCTTCGAGACCGCTTGGGACTTGTCGTTCAAGATCACGGCGACATCACATTCGTAGGCAAGCGCGGAGGAACCTCGCAGGTTGTGCAGCCGGAGCCGTCGATTGGCCAGGCCGTGAATGTCCGCGGCGACGACAGCGATCACGGCAACGTCGGTGGTCAAAGCCAGATCCTTGAGACCCTACGTGATGCGGTCCTGACTCCCCCGCGGACACCTTCGGGCCTAGTACCACGACATCCGGGTTGTCTGCAGCCAGCTCTGAGACGATGCCGGAGGGGTCATGCGCCAGATACCCGCCCCGGTGCCACCGGAGGTCGCCGTTGAGCTGACCGCCGAAGGCTTGGCGAACGCGCTGCTCGTAGGCGATGTCGCTGGAGGCCAGCTCGGGTAGGCCTGCGGCCGAGGAGCCGGGACGTCCAGGCAGTTCACCGCCAGCAGGGGTCCGAGCCAGTCGCCTGACCCAGCCTGCCCCAATGCCCTGTCGGCGACGGCAAGGAGCAGGGAACCATCGCCATCCGAGGCCAGCCGCAGACCCAGTCCAAGGCTGGTCCAACCGGGCCCACGGTCCTTGAGCAGACCGGCGGTGGCGACCAGCAGCTCGCTGGCCTGCAGCGCCCGACCGGAGCCCGGCACCGGCAGTGGCGCCTGCTTGAGCGCGGCCAGCAGCGTCTCGAATCGGTCCCGGCTCTGGCCTTTGCGCCGGCCCAGGGGGCAGGTCGGCTCCGTGTCGCAGGCGTCCAAGAAGTCGCCGAGGGTGCGCTCAAGCTGCTGAACCTGCTGGCGGGCGCGCTGCTGCGCATCCAGGCTCGGGTCGACCGCGCCGTCGAGCACCAGCGCTCGGGTCCGTTGCGGGAACAGTTGGGCATACGTCGCACCGATGAACGTGCCGTAGGAGAAGCCGACATAGGTCAGCTGCCGGTCACCCAGCGCTTCGCGCAGCAGGTCCAGATCGCGGGCGACGTCCTCGGTGGACATCCGGTGTAGTAGCGGCCCGTTCCGGTCGCCGCAAGCCTGTGCCAGCCGGCGGGCCGCTGCCAGCAGCGGGGCGACCTCGCCAGGGGAATCCGGACTCAGGTCGGACGACAGGAGATCATTGGAGGCGCCGCCGCACGACACGGCCGCGCTCCTGCCCACGCCCCGCGGGTCGAAGCCGACGATGTCGAACTGTGCGCGGAGCTCGGCGGGAATCGCGTCGATGGCGCCGTGGCGGACGAACTGCACGCCCGAGCCGCCCGGCCCACCGGGGTTGACGACCAATGATCCCAGGCGCTGGTCGCGCACCGGTGCCTGCAAGCGAATCACCGCCAGGCCCAGCTTGCGTCCGGCTGGCCGGGCGTGGTTCAGCGGCACGCGCAGCGTCGCGCACTCGAAGGGCTTGCCGCAGCGCCGCCAGTCCAGGGTTGACCTGCCCGGTCGCGGCGGATCGACGGCGTCCACCGGGCTGTCCACGCCTCCCGGATCGGGGCTTGCCCCTGGCGTGCAGGCGGCCAACGTCATGCACACCGCGATAGCAGCGGCCGCTCGCCGCCAAGGACTGTTCAGCGTCATGGCATCGACGCTGGCACGTCCTGCGTTAGCTCCGCATCGTCAAGGTTGATGACGCGGCACGCCAACGCTCAAGTGACCGGAGGCGGTAGCGC
>JACCTL010000039.1 GCA_013812395.1 Euzebyaceae bacterium | reverse complement strand
TCTCCACGTCGAACACCACGAACATGAACGCGAACATGTAGTAGCGGATATGGGTCTGCGACCAGCCCTGGCCCACGGGGTCCAGCCCGCACTCGTAGGTCGACAGCTTGGCGCCGTACTTCTTGTCCGGCCGCACCAGGCGGCTCAGCGTGAAGGCGACGGCGACCAAGCCGATGCCCGCGACGATGAGTGCGAGCACCGTCGCGTACTGCTGATAGTAGAGGGCCATGACGCTCCTTGCGGCGGTGCGCACCCTCGCCCGCCTGGGACATCCGACACGGCGCCAGACCTGTTGTCGCTGGTCCGGCGCTCGCGCGCCAGTGTACGTGCGCGCGGGCCGGCGCCCCAAACAGTTCACGTATGCAGCCTCCATCGCCGGGCGCAGCCGATCGCACACAACACACGAGCGCCAGCCCGTCGTGTGCAACCGCCGTCGCCCCGAGGTGCTGTGGCTTTCGCACCTCTGCGGTAGCAAAGTCCCAGCACCTCGTCGAGGCGTGCTGCACACCTCACGGCCGAGCAACGCAGGCGCCTGGACGAACTAGCCGGCCGTGGAAACAAGAGCCTGGCCACCGTTGTGCGGGAGGCGGTCGACCTGTACCTGGAACAGCAGCGCTCAGATCCTGGCGCGGCGCTTGACGCAACGTTCGGCGCACTGCCCGACCTCCAGGTTCCGCCGCGTGACGAGTGGGACGATGGCTGAGGTCCTGGTCGACACTGACGTCTTCATCGACCACCTTCGGGGCGCTCGTCGCCTCCGGCCCCCAGCCGGATCGGTCGCCTACTCGGTGGTCACGCGCTGCGAGTTGTTCGCCGGCCGTTCCGGTGCCGAGACCACCATCACGGCGTTACTCGCCCCATTCGAAGAACTGGTCATCGATCGGCCCATCGCGGAGTTGGCCGGCCGCATCCGCCGGCAACACTCGGTCCGGATCCCCGATGCGCTGATCGCCGCCACGGCGCTGCACCACGCGCTGCCCCTGGCGACGCGCGACTTCGCGGCCGTGGATCGCCTCCGTGTCGTCGAAGGTCCTTGACGTCCCGACACCGACGACATCGTTCGAACGTCGCTTCCTCGGCTGATAGCGACTGCCGTCAGCGAGCGGAAGTACAGAAGGCGCCTACTCAAGTACAAGCTGCAAAACGACCAACACCTGATCGACCAGGACCACCACTGCATCGTGCAGTACTACTGACCTCCCGCCGGCGCGCCCGGCCTGACCAGGACATGGTGACCAAGGTGGCCTTCGACAGCCCCGATCTCAACCTCGGCGACGACCTACTCAGGGACGTAGGCAACGGGAAGATACGGCTGCCCGACTTCCAGCGCGACTGGAAGTGGGACACCGATCGGATCACCAGCCTCTTGGCCAGCGTGTCCCTGGGCTATCCCGTCGGCGTGGTCATGCTGCTCGAGACCGGTGGCGCCGACGTGCAGTTCGCCATGCGGCTGGTGAGCGGCGTGCAAGATGCTGCTGCCACACATCCGGCTGAGCGGCTGATCCTCGACGGGCAGCAGCGGCTGACCTCGCTCTATCAGTCGCTGGCGTCAGGCCAGGTCGTGCGAACTCAGGACACTCGCAGGAAGCGGCTCGAGCGCTGGTTCTACCTCGATATGGCGATCGCCCTGGACTCAGACGCCGATCGCGAGACCGCCATCATCGCTGTCCCGGCTGACCGGAAGGTTCGGGACAACTTCGGCACGGACGTCGTTCTCGACCTCAGCACGACCGAGCTGGAATGCGCTGCGAAGATGTTCCCGCTGGCAAAGGTCTTCGACGGGTGGGCCGTGGACGCATGGATGGTCACCTACCTCCAGATGGACTCGGAGAACATGCCGACGCGCTTGGCACGGTGGGGCACCTTCAAGGAACAGGTGCTGTGACCGGGCGACGCCAGTTTCGTCTCTACGCTACAGAAGGTGCCGTCTCTACGCTACAGAAGGGCGCTGTTCCTACGCTACAGATGGTGCGAGCAGCGCTGATGCCGTAGCGCACACTTCAGGCCCGGTGAAGCTCGAGGTTGATGGCCCCGTCGGGCGGCGGCGTCAGGCGACGCGGGAGGCGGCGTGGTCGGCCAGGAACCCCAGCCCGGTCAGGGCGGGAGCCTCGGCGGCGTCGCGGGACAGACGTTCCAGTACCTGCTTGGCCTGGGCGGCCTCCAGGCGGGCCGCGTCACGGGCGAGGTCCAACGCCGGATGGCTGCGCAGCAGCTCCAGCACGACCGTCACGTGCTCGTCGGTCGGGTCGTCCAGCAGCGCCGCCAGCTTGGAGTCCGGCCCTTCCTGCTCCAACGCAACCAGCACCGGCAGGGTGCGCACCCCCTCGCGTAGGTCGGTGCCGGCGGGCTTTCCCGACTCGCCTTCACTGACCACGTCCAGCACGTCGTCGGCGAGCTGGAAGCTCATGCCCAGATGCCAGCCAAACTCCGTCAACACCTCGATGTCGTCGCGCGACTGACCGGACAGTAACGCGCCGAGCCGGCACGACGACGCGATCAGTGACGCGGTCTTTTCGCGGATGACGCGCAGGTAGTGGTCGCGGTCGGCGACCACCGGTGCGACGTGGTGCAGCGCGGCCGTTGCCGAGCCCTGCACCTCGCGGATCTGGCCTTGGCACAGGTCGGCGATGGTGCGCGCCATGATCTGGGTGACCTCGACGCCCAGCGCCGCGGACAGCTCCGAGGCGCGCGCCAGCAAGAAGTCGCCGGTGAGGATCGCCACGGTGTTGGACCACTTCACGTGCGCCGCCGGCGCGCCGCGCCGCAGGTCAGCCGCGTCGATAACGTCGTCGTGGTATAGCGTCGAGGCCTGCACCAACTCGACGACAACCCCTGCGTCGACCAAGCTTCGATCAGTCGGATCGGCGCCGCCGACCATCCCCGACAGCAACACCAGCATCGGTCGGAAGCGCTTGCCGCCGGCCTCCACCAGGTGGCGGGAGGCCTCCTCGACGAAGGGCAGCTCGGCCACCACCACCT
>JACCTL010000037.1 GCA_013812395.1 Euzebyaceae bacterium | reverse complement strand
TCAACTTGTGTCAGGCCGGCTTGGCGGCGCGCCGTTGCGATAAGGCCGGAAGCATCCATCTCAGTTACTATATCACTAGAGTTATATCGGCTGCCCGTCCAGACTCACGTGTAGCGAGTACTCTTTGTGCGAGTGATTCGCGCTAAGCCTGAGCGGCTGTGGCGGGCCGACGCGCGGACCTGGGTGCGATGCCGGTCATCGTCGGCAAGCAACGCCTGGTCGCCGCAACCAGCGCGGTCGTCTCTTCGGCGACGTTGATCAGCGTGGCCGCCCCATCCGTCGGCGGGTTCCTGGCCGCGACCGTTGGCGCCGCGCCGACCATCTGGCTGGACGCGGCGACGTACCTGGTGTCCGCGCTGGCCTCGCGCGCATTCCCCGTGCCTTCGGCACCCCAGTGCCCCGGGCTGAGGGCGAGGGCGAGGGGAGGCTGGTGCGCGGGATCCTGGGCGACATCGGCGAGGGATGCGCTTCATCCGCGACCATGAGCTCATCCGCCCGTTGACGCTGCTGGGGTTGGGCAACAGCCTGACGGGCGGCGCGGTTCTGGGCCTGCTGGTGGTCTACGGCGTGCGCCAGCTCGGGTTGGCCGATGACTACGCGCGGCTGGGTTGGCTGTTCTCGGCGGGCTCACCGGAGCGCTGTGCGCGACGCTGGCCCTGCCCCGCCTGACCCGTTGGCTGGGCCCCCCGCGGGTGAGCCTGTTGGGCTTCACGGCCAACGTCGTGTTCCTGACCGGCGTCGCGCTGACGTCGAGCCTGCCGGTCGCCCTGATGCTGCTGCTCGGGTGGCAGGGCACCCACCTGCTGGTGATCAGCAACGGCATCGTGCTGCGCCAACAGCTGACGCCCGATCGGCTGCGCAGCCGGGTGAATACCTCCGCTCGGATGATCGCCTGGGGTGGACAGCCCTTCGGCGCCGCCATCGGCGGGGCGGTGGCCGAGGTGGCCAGCATCCGGGCCACCTACCTGCTGATGGCGCTGGGCGTCGGGATCAGCGCGACCGCCGGGTGGCTTTCCCCCCTGCGCCGCGCGGAGCCGGCCACCGTCGCTCGGCTGGAACAGGAAGCCGAGCAAGCCGCGCAGCAGGCCCCCACCGCGCTGACCCTGGGCGATGAAACAGCCCACTGAAGCGGCTGGCGGGGAACCGCTCCAGCGATGTTGCTAGTTGCAAAGAGATTGCAATAGGCTCCCTGTCGCCACCGATGCGCGACGGCGCCGCGGAGCCAGGATGGCGATCACACGAGGAAGCAAGGAGCCGCATCCGATGACTGCGCCCTACGCCCTGCCGGACCTGCCCTATGACTACGGTGCACTGGAGCCGCACATCTCGGGCGAGATCATGGAGCTTCACCACTCCAAGCACCACGCGAAGTACGTGGCGGGCGCGAACAGCGCGCTGGAGCAGATGGCCGAGGCCCGCGACGCCGGCGAGTTCGCCGGCGTCAACCTGTTGCAGCGCAACCTCGCGTGCAACCTGTCCGGCCACGTCAACCACACGCTGTTCTGGCAGAACCTGAGTCCCAACGGCGGTGACAAGCCAGATGGGGAGTTGGGGGCGGCCATCGACGAGGCGTTCGGTAGCTTCGAAGGCCTCCGGTCACACTTCTCGGCGGCGGCCTCCGCCGTGCAGGGATCAGGATGGGCGGTGCTCGCCTGGGAGCCGGCCGGTGCTCGCCTGGCTGCGGTCATGGACGTACCGCCGCGGGTCATCGACCCGGCCAGGGTCAAGGCAGGCGAGGGCAGGCATCGGCGGCGGCGAGCACGTGGTGCGCCGTTGGGCCGCGCGGTTCGATCTGCTCTCGGACCCGAACCGGCTACGGCTGCTCATGGCTATCCACGCCGCTCCTGACATTTGCGTCTCCGACCTCGCGGCGGCGACCGGGATGACCGACACCGCGGTGTCGCAGGCGCTGCGCCTGCTGCGATCCCACGACTGGGTCACGAACCGACGGGAGGGCCGTGTGGTGTTCTATGCGCTGGACGACCACACCGTGCACGACATGCTGCACACGCTGGGTGCCGGTCACGCCGCCGGTACCAGCTAGCACTGGCCTCATGATCGAAGGGGACCGGCGTCAGGCCCTCGGGGCGGGCGCGGCGGGCGCGGCGTCGCCCCCGCTGCCGGCTCGCACCCCGACCCGCCCTGCGACCGGCGTCACGGGCACCTGTGGCAGCTACCGGATGGAGCGGGGCTCCACG
>JACCTL010000177.1 GCA_013812395.1 Euzebyaceae bacterium | reverse complement strand
CGGACTTCGGCGCGCGATGAGCCTGTCACATCCCGCGAAGGTCCTGTGGCCGCAACCCGGCTACACCAAGGCAGACCTCGCCGCCTACTACGAGCGAATGGCCGACCGCCTGCTGCCGGGTCTGTATGGCCGTCCGTTGACACTGCTGCGGGCCAACAACGGCATCGACGGCGAGCGGTTCATCCAGAAGAACCTGCCGGCCTCCGCGCCGGCGACGCTGAGGCGCCATAAGGTCTGGACCGAGACCTCGGCGCGGACGGTGACCTACGCGGTCGCGGCCACAGCGGCGGACCTGAACTGGTTCGCCAACCAGAACGCCGTCGAGTTGCACCCTTGGTTCTCCCGCACCGACCGGCCCGACCACCCCGACCTCCTGGCCTTCGACCTGGACCCCAGTGGCCCCGAGCCGACCGTGGCGCAGGCGGCTCGGTGGTTGCGCGAGGTGCTCGACGACCTCGGCTTGCCTGCGCTGGTCAAGACCAGTGGCAAACGCGGGTTGCATCTGTACGTGCGGTTGCAACGCCGCTACTCCTTCTCGGAATTGCGCGGCTTCGCACTGGCCGTGTCCCGGCGCTGCATGGACCTGCACCCAGACGAGTTGACCGTGGAGATGCGCAAGGCCGACCGTGGCGACCGGCTGCTCCTCGACTGGTCGCGGGCCGGGCAGGCGCAGACGCTGGCCGCGCCATGGAGCCCCCGGGTCCATCCGGCCGGCACCGTATCGACGCCACTGCGGTGGGACGAGGTCCGCGGCGACCTCGACCCGGCGACCTTCACCCTGACGACCGCCCCCGACCGGCCCGACCATTGGGCAGAAGTGGGACCGCCTCAGCGGCTCGAGCGCGCCATCGCAGCGCTGGAGCGGGCTGGCTATGAACCCGAGGATCGCTCGCCGAGGGCGCGAACGACCCGGTCATAGCCATCGCGCTGGAGTCGGCAGGCGCATAGCTGCAACGCTGCCCGACTCACCCGCCTGCGCGACTCAACCACCCGCCCAACTCACCCTCGGGCTGGCGTGACTGGACTGCTGCCCGACTCAACCGCCTCCCGGCTCCCCGCTGAGGCGATCATCGGCGGCGCGACTGGCAGCGGCGATCTCTTCCCGATACTCGGCCAGCGCCTCGGCGAGGAGCGGATCACCGACCGCCAGGATCCGCACCGCAAGCAGGCCCGCGTTGGCCGCCCCCCCGATGGACACCGTCGCGACCGGCACGCCGGTCGGCATCTGCACGATCGACAACAACGAGTCAAGGCCGTCGAGCGTGGCTAGGGGCACCGGCACGCCGATGACCGGCAGGGTGGTCGCCGCGGCCAGCATCCCCGGCAGGTGCGCGGCACCGCCGGCGCCGGCGATCAGGACCCGCAGGCCACGGCCCGCGGCCTGGGTGGCGTAGCCCAGCATCTCCTGCGGTCGGCGGTGCGCGGAGACGACCCGCACTTCGCGCGCCACGCCGAAGCGGTCGAGTATTTCGGTGGCCTTGCGCATCACCGGCAGGTCGGAGTCGCTGCCCATCACCACGCCGACGAGGGGCTGTCCGGTCACGATGTCGCCTCGCCGGTCAGCAGCGCAGCGGCGTGGCGCGCCCGCGAAAGGGCGTCGGCCAAATCATCACCTAGGACCGTGACATGGCCGAGTTTGCGACCGGGCCGCGCCGCCTTGCCGTACAGGTGCACACTGACCCCATCCAGAGCAAGGGCCGCTGGCAGGCGGTCGCGCGGGTCGACGCCGTCGGGCGGGCCGAGCACGTTGACCGTCACCGCGGCGTCGGCCATCAGGGCAGTACTGCCGAGTGGCCAGTCCAGCACCGCCCGCAGGTGGTTGGCGAACTGTGAGGTGGCGGCGCCCTCGATGGTCCAGTGGCCCGAGTTGTGCGGCCGGCAGGCCAGCTCGTTGATGACCAAGCCGTCGGTGGTCTCGAACAGCTCGACGGCCATGACGCCGGCCACGTCGACGATCTCGGCGATCCGCAGGCCCAGCTCCGTCGCCTCGGCGGCGCGGCCAGGGGTGACCCGAGCCGGGACCAGAAGCTCATGGCAGATGCCGTCTGCCTGCACTGTCTCGGTGATCAGATAGACCGCCGCCTGGCCCCCGGGGCGACGTGCCACCAGCACGGCCAGCTCACGTTCGATGGTGACGAAGGCCTCGACCAGCAGCGCTCCGGCGGCGGTGCACTCCGGCCAGCGTGCCGCCACCTCGGCCGACGAGTCCATCACCCACACGCCGCGACCGTCGTAGCCGCCGCGCGCGGCCTTGACCACCACAGGCCAGCCGTTTGCCTCGGCGAAATGCTCGACCTCGGTGGCGGCGGCGACGGTTGCGAAGGCCGGCAGCGGCAGCCCCAGCGCACCGAGTCGCTCGCGCTGGTGGCGCTTGTCCTGGGCGAAGCGCTTGCTGGCCGGCGCCGGCCGCAGGACGTGACCTTCGGCCGCGAGCGCCTCCAGATGCTCGGGGGCGACCAGCTCGTGGTCGAAGGTCACCACGTCCACGCCCTTGGCGAACGCCAGCAGATCGTCTGGCCGGCGGTGATCGCCGATCGTGACCCTGCGAGCGATCTGCGCGGCGCTGTCGCTGTCGGCCTCGGCCAGCAGGTGCAGGTCGATGCCCAGGGCGGTCGCCGGCGCCAGGCTCATCCGCGCCAGCTGTCCCGCCCCGACCATCCCGACCCGCGCCGCCACGCTGTCCTCCGTCGTCGAGATCGCGTGCCGCATCCTAGGCGCCCGACCGTCGACCACGGCGGCCGTGGCGCTAGGCGACTGGCTGGCCATCCACGCGGCGTAGCAGTCCCTGTACACAGGGTGCGACCCACTCCTCGGTGATTTGGTCAGTAGCCCGTTAACTGGCGCCCAACGGCGCCGTTGGATGTGTCGCGGCGACCTCGGCCCAAGGCAGGTTCACGGGGGACATCATGCGACGAACGGCAACGTTGACCGTGACCTTGGCCGTGGCCTGCGCCATGCTGGCAGCGCCTCCGGCCGCGGCGCAGGTCGTCGACCCGCCCGAGGGGCAGTCGACACAGAACAGCACCAGTTGCACCCGCTCGCGCTACGCACCGTCGGGCCACATGTGCCTGTACCTCAACGGCACCGGCACCTGGCTGAACTACGCCAGGGTGATCCGCAACACCCTGCCGTACACGAACCAGAACTCATGGCTGTGCGACTACCGCTCGCGGCTGCGCTTCCGCTACCCCAGCGGCAACGTCATCACCCACTACAGCGGCCGCCACAACGGCTGCACCTGGAACACCGCGTGGTTCCAGTACGGCTGGTACTCCTATGTGCCCAAGGGGACGCTGGTGTGCGGGGCGTGGTGGACCAGCAACCGGCGCTATGCTGACGGCATCGCCTGCAACCGGATCGGGTAGCGCGTGAGCGACAGGTTGTTCTGGACCTTGGTCATCGCCATCCTGTTCTTCGGCCTCGGCGCGAGCAGCCTGGCCGGCGGGATCGGCTTGCGGCTGGCCCTGCTGACCGGCGTCGGTTACAGCCTGTTCGCCGTCCTCATCTGGTCCTACGTCTGGCGCACGCGCCGCACTGATCGCAGCGGCTGGGACCAACCCAACAGTGCCCGGGGCCGCCGTTGCTTGCGAAGCCCTGTTCTCTGGCTGGTGCTTGCGGCCAGCTGCTACTGCTTCCCCCGCCGTCGCTTTGCCACGTCAACTGGCGCCAACTAACCCAGGCGACAATCGCTCCAGCCAGCGCGAATGAACCAAGAAGCCCGAAACCATCCACGCGACAGAATAGTCCCCCTCAATCGCGGAACCGGTATTCACGACAAGGAGTCCGCTGCAGTAGATAGCAAATGCGCCGGCTAACGCCGCAACAGACAGCCATAGGTAGTCGCGTTTAGATGTCATGCGTTCTCCTGGCCCGCCGATGTCTGCGAACAGCAGATCCTTCTTAGCTTAATCGCCTGCGAGACCAGCAGTCGCAACACGCCTCGTTCCTGTCAGCTACAGCGCCTCGAGGCGTTCGCGCACCAGGCCGTGGCGGCGCAGGAATCGCGCCGGGTCGAAGGCCTCGGCGGGGACGTCCACGCCCTCGGCGGCCAGCGTGTCGCGGAACGGCTCGCTGGTTTCCCAGGTGCGCATCGCCGCGGCTTGCACCAGCTTGTAGGCGTCGTCGCGGGCCATGCCCCGTTCGACTAACGCCAGCAGCACCTGTGAGGAGTAGACCAGCCCGCCGGTGGCTTCCAGGTTGACCCGCATGCGCTCAGCGTCCACGGTCAGCCCCTCCACCACGCGGGTGGCCAAATGCAGCTGGTAGTCGGCGGTGATCAACGCGTCCGGCAGGATGACCCGCTCCACCGAGGAGTGGCTGATGTCGCGCTCATGCCACAACGCCACGTTCTCCAGCGCCGTGCCGGCGTTGGCCCGCAGCAACCTGGCGAGTCCGCAGATGCGCTCGGCGGTGATCGGGTTGCGCTTGTGCGGCATTGCCGAGGAGCCCTTCTGACCCTTGGCGAACGGCTCCTCGGCCTCGCGGACCTCGGTGCGCTGCAGGTGGCGGACCTCCAGGCCGATCTGCTCGACCGAGGCGCCGAGCGTGGCCAGCGCGGTGAGCAACTGCGCGTGGCGGTCTCGGGCGATGACCTGAGTTGCGACCGGCTCGATGCCTAGTCCGAGGCGCCCGCACACGTATGCCTCGACGGCGGGGTCGACGTTGCTGTAAGTGCCAACCGCCCCGGAGATCGACCCGACGGCGACGGCCTCGCGAGCCGCCCGCAGCCGAACGCGTCCGCGATCCACCGCGAAGGCGAATTGCGCGAGCTTGTGCCCGAAGGTGGTCGGCTCGGCCTGCACACCATGGGTCCGCCCGACGCACACGGTCTCCCAATGCTCCAGCGCGCGAGCCCTGAGGACATCAACCAGCCGGTCGGTTTTGCCAAGGACGAGGTCCGCCGCCTGGCTCAGCGTCACGCCGAGCGCGCTGTCGAGCAGGTCCGAGGAGGTCATCCCGTGGTGCACCCAGCGGCCGGGGTTGCTGCCATCGGGGTCCGGGATCGTCTCGACGAAGGCCGTCAGGAAGGCGATGACGTCGTGGTTGGTCTCGGCTTCGATCTCGGCGCAGCGTGCGGGCGTCGGGACGGTGCCCCGCCGGATCGCGTCGAGGTCAGCCGCCGGCACGACGCCGAGCTCGGCGTGGGCCTCGCAGGCCAAGACTTCGACCTGCACCCAGGTGGCGAGCTTGGCCTCGTCGGTCCACAGCGCGCCCATTTCGGGCAGCGTGTAGCGCGGGATCATGGCGGCAGCATGCCACGGGCGCTCGGCGGTCATCGTCCGCGACCCGCCGTGACGGCGGTCTCGCGACTTTGTCGCCGTGGTGGGCGATACCAAGTCGCGGGACCCCGGGTCGCGGGACCTGGGTGTCGAGATGCAGCGAAGATTGACGACGGTCCCGCGGCTAGTTTGACGAAACCGGCCGATCGGCGCGATGTCGTCAAGTAGGGGTTGGGCAACCATGATCTGTCTCCGGCCATCCGCAGCGCGCGGATGGCCGCATGAGCGCAGGTCGGTTCCCACGGGTTCGCCTTCTCAGGGTCTCAACGGTTGAGGCACGTGCACACGCAGGCCTTGTTGCCCTCAGGGTCGGCCAGGACGACGAACGACGGCGCATTCTCGTCGTCGACCACTCGCCCACCCGCGGCGACCGCGGCCGCGATGCGCTCCTCGGCGACGTCGTGCGGCACCCACAGGTCAATGTGGAAGCGCTGACGCGGAGTCTCGTGTGCGTCGGTGTGCTGGAACCAGAGCAAGGGCAGCCGCCCACTGGGATCGACAACGTCGTCGCCCATGAGTGAGTCGAGACTCCCGGTGAGCAAGGCGGCCCAGAAGGGTCCGACGGCGGCGAGGTCGGCGGTGTCCAGCGCGAGTTCGAGTTCGGTAAGGGCGCTCGGCTCCGCGTCGATCCCCTGCTCGCGGGCGATCTCGCTGATCTGCCGGGCGAGGTCGACGTCGCGCTGGGTGACCTGGGAGACGTCGTGGCTGATCAGCTTCACGTCCACAATCGGGTACCTCAGCGTCACGTCTGGATGGTGGTTGGCTCGCTCGGCGGCCTCGGTGACGGCGGTGACGAACTTGAGGCCCGTGACAAAGTTGCCGGTGAGGAACCGCGCGTGGAGGGCCTGGGCGAGCTTCCGCCAGTCGTCGAGACGGGCGTCGAGGATCTGCGTGCTGGCGAGCTTCTCCATGTCCTCAATATATTCCGGCGTCACCTAGAAGTGATGGGGAGTCGTCTACCGGCGCGCCCTGCCCCGACGTCGACACTCTCCCGGTGCGCGTCATCTGTCCCCGATGTGCGCGGAGCGCTACCCAGACCATCGCCTCTGGCGCTCCACCCGGCACGGTGCCGGCCGACCAGGTCGCGATGAACGGTGCCATGGATGCATCCCACCAGTTGCTGTCCTTCACAAAGAGACGGTCGCTTATTCGGAGTGGTCCTGCTCGAGGCGGGGCCTCCCGGCGCGGCGCAGGGCCTCGGCGAGCTCACCGCGATCGGCGCTGGCGACGATGTCGAGCTCGAGCCATTCGGCCATCAGCCGCAGTTCCTCGATGAGCGGGCTGGCGGCCGCCGCGGTGTCGACGCCCGGCTCGGCGTACGCGCCCTGGACGCGCAGCACGCCGGCCGGCCGGTCGGCCTTGAGGTCGACGCGCCCGACGATGCGGTCGCCGAGGAGGTACGGCAGCACGTAGTACCCGTAGACACGCTTCGGCGCTGGCGTGTAGATCTCGATGCGATAGTGGAAATCGAAGAGGCGTTCGTTGCGGTCGCGGTGCCACACGAGCGAGTCGAACGGGCTCAGCAGGGCGCGGGCGTCGACGGCGCGGGGCAGTTTGGCGTCGCGATGGAGGTACGCCGGCTTGGTCCACCCCTCGACCGTGACTGGCAACAGCACGCCCTCCTCGACCAGCTCGGCGACGAGCGGCTTGGACGACCGCGGCCGCCATTGGCGGTGGTAGTCGGCCATGTCCTCAAGGGTCGCCACGCCCATGCTGCGGGCGGCGATCGCGAGCAGCTCCTTGCGCGCCTCGGCCTCGGTCGGCGTCGGGGCGTCGAGGGCGCTGGCCGGCAACACCCGCTCGGGCAGGTCGTACAGCCGGGTGAAGTCGCGCTTGCGGCGGACGACGACGACCTCGCCGCGGTGGAAGAGGTGCTCGAGCACGACTTTGCCGTCGTCCCAGCTCCACCAACTGCCCAACTTGTCGACGCGCTGCTCGAGGTCTGCCGCCGTGATGGGACCGCTGTCACGGATCCGCTGCCGGACCGCCTCGACGAGCCTCGGGTTCTCGTTGGCCCGGCGCGTGACGTGCGAAGGCGTACAACTTTCCGGCCGTCTTGAGCCCGGGGGACCGCAGCATTCGTCCCTCCTCGTCACCGGGGTACATCGTGAGTACTCGATGTCCCACGGCCGAGAAGACCTGGTCGACGGAGGGCCTGCATCTCCCGGCATTCAGGGCTCCCTCTCGTCTGGCGCGGTCGGCATGGCCAGCTGGAGGAATGCCTCTCGACGTCGCTCCCGATGCTGTCGTTCCGGCTGCGTTGCCGGTCCGTCGAGGCATTCGGCGAGTTCTCGGGCTGCCTCTGTGTACCGCCCCTCGCGGGCGAGCAGTTCGGCGCGAACCGCGTGCCAGCGGGGGCTCGGCGGCAGTTCGGCCAGCATGGCGAGCCCGGTCGCAGGATCGGCCGCTTCAGTTGCCGCAACCACCCGGCCCAGGCCGGCGGCGTGACTGGGAGCGATCGACACGAGCAGATCGTAGAGCCGCAGGATCTCCGTCCAGTCGGTGTCGTCATAACTGGCGGCACGGGCATGCTCCGCCGCGATGGCGGCCTGGAGCTGGTACGCGTCCGCCTGCCCGTGCGAGCAGCGCAGTGAATCATTCAGGAGCGCGATGCCGCGGGCGATTGCCGCGGCGTCCCACCGACCACGATTCTGCTGGTCGAGGGTCACGACGTCACCATGTTCGTCGAGCCGTGAGGGCCTGCGGGCCTCGGTGAGGAGCAGCAGCGCCAGGACGGAGGCGGGCATCGGCTGATCCGGAAGCAGATCGTGCAGGAGTTCGGCCAGCCGGACCGCCTCGGCACAGGCGTCCACATCGTAGGCGGCACGGCCGTCGACGGGCGCATGGCCAGCCGTGTAGAGGCTGTGGATCACCCCGCACACCGTCGGCAACC
>JACCTL010000191.1 GCA_013812395.1 Euzebyaceae bacterium | reverse complement strand
AACGTGGCGGTGACGCCATGGCAGACTCGCATCCCACGGATGCCCTTCTGTGCGCTGAGTTTGTTGACCTTCGCAAG
Source organism: Euzebyaceae bacterium (assembly GCA_013812395.1). Lineage (GTDB taxonomy): Bacteria > Actinomycetota > Nitriliruptoria > Euzebyales > Egibacteraceae > JACCTL01. The sequence goes on along the minus strand of JACCTL010000191.1, from coordinate 5,315 downwards.
CCACATTCTCTTTGCACAGCAGGGCATTCGTCCGTCACGACCCGCCCCTCACCCCGAGCGAACGGTGGATCCAGGCTTAGCGCGGCCCGCCGGCTGTGCTGACCTCCTTGGCAAACTCGGTCTGCCGCGTGTCCCAGAGCGAGAAGTGCGCAAGCTTGAGAAAGCGGTCGTCATCGCCGTAGATGACCAGTGACCATCAACAACATCCAGCGGTCCACTGGCAGGTGCCTGAAGGGTCAAGATTCACGTGCTCGCGTTAGTCCTCAATCCGGGCACAAGGGGACGTGAATCTTCGGCCGAGTCCAAGATATTTCGTCGCACAGCGCTGGCAACCCGGCCAGCGTCATCGACCGCGACAAGTACGGGCGGAAGCTGCGCTACGTCGTCACGGTGACCGGCCGCGACCTCGGACTCGCCCAGATCCGCGACGGTGCACGCGCCCGCTACGACAGCCGGGACGGCTACCAGTGGCACCGTCCGGAGGCCGCTTACCACCGGGCCGACACCGGTCACCAGGATTACGGCTGCGCGGACACCACCTCGTCCGGCGGTGCCGGCGGAAGCGTGGCCCCCATCAGCGGCGAGTGCCCGTCAGGCGCTCCCATCAAGGGGAACGCGAACTCGATGATCTACCACCTGCCCGGCCAGAAGTACTATAAGATCACGGTGGCCGAGGAGTGCTTCGCGACAGCCGCCGAGGCGGAGGCGGCCGGCTACCGAGCCGCGCAAGTCTGACCATCAGGATTCGCTACGTGCCGCTTCAAGGCCAAACTGCTGGCATGGGCGTGAGTGCGCTACTGGCGCGGTGCGATCTGGTCACGCGGGACGAGTACCGGGCCAAGCTCGAGGCGATGGCTTTCCCGTCGCATCAGATCGACCACGAACTTGCAGGGTTCGAGAATCGGGCCTCCTTCGCCCTCACGGCAGTCGTGCAACTGGACGATGGAACTGAGATCCCCTGGCGTGACGACGACCGCGGTTGCTCGATGGTCACCTTCGGCTTTGGCATTGAGGGGAAGGACACCTGGTCGTTGTTGTCCCGAGAGGGGTTGACTCAGTCTGTGCGCAACGGGGTGGTTGACAGCACCGTCGCAGGTCTCCGGCGGGAGTGGTTGGAGCTTGCCGCTCTTCTACGAGGGCACGGGGTGGAGGTGCTGCCGGAAGCTGGCGGCCATGCCGCTCCAGGTCGAGTTCAGCGACCGACTTGAGAGCCGCCTCGACCGGCAGGATCCCAAGTCAGAGGCAGACCAGTAGCCGTCCCAATTGAATCCTTTGCCGGGATGCTGCCGGACAGGAGCAGTGGGACGGGGCCGGCGACGCGGCCCTGCTGACGGCCGCCGACCGGCCGCCGCGTCAATCTGCGGGTGGCGTTCCGCCTCTGAGGTGCAAGCCTTCGCCGATGCAAAGCCCCAGCAGTGGACGGACCGGTACTCCTCGGGCGACCATCCTCTTGCGCCCGCGCGCCGGATGAGGGAAGTTGCCTGCTGAGCGGGTTCTGCTACCCGCGTGGAGCGGTCGAGAGGTGAGCGTTGGCGAGCATCGGGTCGGCTGTCCGGGAGACCGGGACGTCGCTGTCCACCGTCTTCCGCCGGCCCTCGCTGCGGCGGCTGAACCTCGCGCTGGCCGGGTCCCAGATCGGTGACTGGGCCTACGGGACGGCGGTAGCCGTCTGGGCCTACGGCGTCGGCGGCGCCACCGCCGTGGGTGTCTGGGGGACCGCCCGACTGGCGCTGATGGCCGTCGGCGCGCCGTTCGGTGCGGCCCTCGCCGACCGGATCTCGCGCAAGAAGGTGATGATCGCCTGCGACCTGGCACGCACGGTGCTGGTGCTCGCTGCCGCGGCGCTGGTCGAGTGGGACGGGCCGGTGGCAGCCGTCTTCGTCCTGGCCACCCTGTCGCCGTTGCTGGGCACGGCGTTCCGGCCGGCCCAGATGGCGCTGACACCGTCGCTGGTCGAGGACCCGCGGGAGCTGACCGCCGCCAACGGGGTCGGCAGCACCCTGGAGAGCCTCGCCTTCTTCGTCGGCCCCGCCATCGCCGGCTTCCTCCTGGCCGTCGCCGACGTCGCCACCGTCTTCGTGCTCAACGCCGGGACGTTCCTGCTCTCGGCCGTGCTGGTGAGCGGGATCAGGTTGACTCGGGGGGTCACGACCGACGCTCCCGACGCCGACCCCGACGCTCCGCCGGAGCCGAAGGCGTCGTTCCTCTCCGAGGCGATGGAGGGCTTCCGCGTGGTCGGCCGCAATCCGGACCTGCGGCTGGTGATGGCCATCTACTGCGCGCAGACCGTGGTCGCGGGCGCGTCGCTGGTGTTCGGCGTCGCGATCGCGTTCGACCTGACTGACCTCGGCGCCGCCGGCCTCGGCTGGCTGGACTCGACGCTCGGCGTCGGGGCGGTCTTCGGCGGCTTCCTCGCGATCGGCCTGGCATCGCGCAAGAAGCTTGCGTCGGACTTCGGCTGGGGGGTCATCTTCTGGGCCCTGCCGCTGCTGCTCATCGCCGTCTGGCCCACGGCAGCCGCGGCGTTCATCGCGATGGCGATCATCGGGGCCGCCAACCCGGTCGTGGACATCAACGCCACCACGATCATCCAGCGCGTGACCCCCGACGCCGTGCTCGGCAGGGTCTTCGGCGCGCTGGAGAGCGGCCTGATCGCTACGATGGCCCTCGGTGCGCTCGCCATGCCGTTGCTCATCGCGGGGCCCGGCCTGCGGTGGGGACTGGTGGTGCTGTCGCTGCCGATCGTCACCATCGGACTGGTCGGGCTGCCGCGGCTGCGCCACCTGGACCGCACCGTGGCCGAGCCCGAGGGCGTCGCGCTGCTTAGCGGCACGCCGCTGTTCGCGCCGCTGGCCCGTCCACTCCTGGAGGCGATGGCCGCCAAGCTGGTGCGGGTCGAGGTCCCCGCGGGCACGCAGGTGGTGCGGGAGGGCGATGTTGGCGACCGCTTCTACGTCATCGAGAGCGGTTCCCTCGCGGCGACCTTTGCCGGGAAGCCGTTGAGCACGATGACTCGTGGCGAGTGCTTCGGCGAGATCGCGCTGCTCCGCGACGTGCCCCGCACCGCCTCCGTGACAGCGCTGGAGGACAGCGTCCTGCACGCCATCGAGCGCGAGGACTTCCTCGCCGCCATGTCCGGCGACACCGAGCTGATGACCCGGACCGAGTCGCTGGCCGCGCGCCGGATTCCTACCGCCTGACCGGCCGGTCAGTCCGGGTCCGGGTCCGGGTCAGTCCGGGTCCGGGTCCGGGTCCGGGTCAGTCCGGGTCGGCGTCCGGGCCCGGGTCCGGGGCCGCGGGCAGCGTCATCACGAAAGCGGGCCGCGACGAAAGCGACGATCGACAGCCCGAGACCCGCCCCGGAGGCGTCCCGGCTCCTGGCCGGGTCTGCCCGGACGCACCGCTCGAAGATCTGGTCCCGGACGGCCGGCGGTACACCAGGCCCGTCGTCGCGATCCTCGGCAGAGGGGCGAGTCGTCTATGCGCCGAGATCGCGGGTTATGGCTCGGTACACGGATGCGCGGCTGACTCCCAGGGCACGGGCGATGGCGGAGACATCCTGCTCGCCGGACCGCAACATCGCTCGGGTCGCTCGGAGCTTGTCCTCTGTCCAGACGCTTGGGCGTCAACCGGTTCGGCCCCGAGCCCGAGCCGCGGCTAGGCCGGCCATCGTGCGCTCCCGGATCAGGGCTCGCTCGAACTCAGCCAGCGCGCCGAACAGGTGGAACACGAGCTTCCCGCCTGGTGTGGCCGTGTCGATGTTCTCTGTGAGGCTGTGGAACGCCACACCTTGGCCCTCAAGGTGGGCCACGGTGTCGATGAGGTGCCGGAGGGACACCTTCCTGCTGTGAAAGGGACGCCACCCAGGCCCGTGAACCATCGGCACAGGCGATCACGGGACAAGGACAGTGACGGCAGGGACGGCAGGGACGCCTAGGGCCAGGCCTCCTCTCTGTCTGTACTGGAGGGGGGAGGAGAGATAGGGCCGGGCCAGATGGCAGCCTCACGTAGCCCTCCCTGTCGTCCCGCCGGCCCTGTCCCTCCTGGCCTAGCGGCCGGCCACCCGAAGACGCCAGGCAAGGCCAACGCGCTGATGCAGTCGCCACGCGAGCTCACGCCTCGCGATTGCCACCGGATCTTGAACGCCCGGCACGCTAGTTGAGAGTCAAGCAAAGGTCCTGCAGCCTCGGACTTCCTCCGATGTCTATGGCCCGGCTTAGACAACGTGGAGTCATCACCCGGTCTAGCTCAGCAGCAGGATGACGAGCAGGACCACGCACGCAAGGCTGATCGCTGCACCCACGGTGATGACCAGGCGCTCGGGCCAGTTGCGTGCGGGGGTGATCCTCATCTCCGCCGTGCCCGGCTTGGGCGACGCCTGTTCCACTCGGCCCGTGCCTCAAAGCACGCTTCGCACCGGCAGCCGTGGTTGCTGTATGTCGAGCGGGTGCCGTGCTCGAGGTCACTACGGTCGGCGACTGTCGCGGCGCGTCGTGCTCGCAGCTCACGGTGCCGTGCGTTCCACGCCTCGACACACTCCCCGCAGCGGCAGCCGCGCTCGGAGTAGGCCCACCCAGCGCCGCCGTGCTTCACGATTAGAGGGTGCCAGAGGTCTCCGGTCATGGCGGATCGGAATGGCCGACCGACGACGGGGTACGCAACAGCAACCAACCGAAGGAGAGCCCCATGGCCGAGCACCACACCCCGACCGATGACGTCATCTACGACTTGGTCAGCGTCCAGTACCACGCCCTGAACGGAGCGCAGCTGTACGAGAAGTTCAAGACCGATGCCGAGGAGCACGACGACGTCAAAGCCTTCTTCCAGCAGTGTGCCGACGACGACGCGCAGCGGGCACAGCAATGCCACGAGCTCATCGGCAAGCTGACCGGGGCCGCCCGTACCTCATAGGGGGGCGGTGTTCCGTCAGGTCAGGTTGGCAGTCATGACATCGCAGAACCTGTCGCTGAAGCCCGCGTCGCCGCGAACCCCGATGTTGGACAGGTCGCTGAGCCAGAAGTCGTCGGACGGGTGGCTGGGCGTTCCGGCGTAGGACACGGTGACGGTGAAGCTGATCGGTCCGTGGACGGCGTCGAGGCGCTCCCGCCGTGTCGAGCCGCATCAGCCGCCGGTCCGGGCGGACTCGCGGGCCGTCCTCGCGGTCCCGGCGGTCGGCGGCAGGTCGGCGGCCAGTGCGGGCGGGGTGAACCCGTTGAGGCGGGCGATGTCCAGGGGCCTGGCCCTGCGCGGTGGGCCGCGGGACGCCGGCGCCGACGCCGACGGTCAGGATCGACCGGACTCCACGGGGCCGCGCC
>JACCTL010000127.1 GCA_013812395.1 Euzebyaceae bacterium | reverse complement strand
GCCCTCGCTCCAGGCTGTCGCCCTCGCCGACGCGCAGGGTCACGACACCCGACAGGGAGGCGGCGACGTGCAACGGGTCGGACAGGTTGGCCTTCTCCGCGCGCGCGTGCTCGACGTTGATGGAGCGGTCGCGCACGTCGATGGGCCGGGTCTGGCCGTTGAGCTTGATCAGCACCGTGCGTGTCCCGCTTTCGTCGGGCTCACCGATGGCCTCCAGTTCGACAAACAGGCGCACGCCGGGTTCCAGCTCGATGACGATCTCCTCGGCGGGCTCCAGGCCATAGAAGAAGGCCCGGGTGGGCACCACCGCCACGTCACCCCAGCGGTCGGCGGCCTCGGCCTGCTCGCGCGCCGGCTCCGGGAACATCAGATGGTTGAGGGTCGCCCGCCGGTCCTTACCTGTCAGCCGTGACGCGGCGACGTCAGCCACTTCGTCGATGTCGTCGGCGGCGTCCCGTCCGGCCAGGACCTTGCTGCGAAACGGCTCGGGCCAGCCTCCCGGAGGAATGCCCAGCTCGCCGTGCAGGAAGCCCAGCACCGAGCCAGGCAGGTCGAAGTCGCCGGGGTCGTCCTCCAGGGCATCGGGGTCGATGCCGGCCGAGGCCAGGTACAGCGCCAGGTCGCCGACCACCTTCGACGTCGGCGTGACCTTGATGAGATCGCCCAGCAGCCGGTTGCAGCGCTCGTACAGCGCCTCGACCTCCTCGAAGCGGTCACCGAGGCCGAGGGCCACGGCCTGCTGGCGCAGGTTGGACAGCTGGCCGCCGGGGATCTCGTGGCGGTAGACCGTGCCCGTCGGTGAGCGCAGCCCGGCCTCGAACGGCAAGTACAGGTCACGCACGGCCTCCCAGTACGGCTCGAGGTCACCGAGCACGTCCAGCGACAGGCCGGTGACCCGATCCGTGTGGTCGGTGGCCGCAACGATCGCGGCCAGCGACGGCTGGCTGGTCATTCCCGACAGCGGTGGCGCCGCGCCGTCGATCGCGTCCACGCCCGCCTCGACCGCGGCCAAGTACGTCGCCAGCTGGCCGCCGGCGGTGTCATGGGTGTGCAGGTGCACCGGCGCGTCGAAGCGTTCGCGCATGGCGGTGACCAGCTTGCGGGCAGCCGGCGCCCGCAGCAGGCCTGCCATGTCCTTGACGCACAGCACGTGCGCCCCCGCGGCGAGCACCCCCTCGGCCACCGATAGGTAGTGGTCGAGGGTGAAGCAGCGTTGCCCGGGATCGGATAGATCGCCGGTGTAACAGAGTGTGCCCTCGGCGATGCCGCCGACCTCCGCGACCGCCTCGATGGCGGGACGCATCCGTTCCACATCGTTGTTGGCGTCGAACACCCGGAAGATATCGATGCCGGTGGCGCGAGCTTCGTCGACAAAAGCTCGCACGACCGCGTCGGGATAGCTGGAATAACCGACGGCGTTGCGGCCCCGCAGCAGCATCTGCAGGCAGACGTTCGGCAGCGTCTCACGCAGCCGCGCCAGCCGTTCCCACGGGTCTTCGGACAGGAACCGCAAGGCGACGTCGTAGGTGGCGCCGCCCCACACTTCAGCCGACAGCAGCTGCGGCATCCGCCGTGCCATGTGCCCGGCAACCGCGACCATGTCATAGGTCCGCATGCGTGTGGCCAGCAACGACTGGTGGGCGTCGCGCAGAGTGGTGTCGGTCACGCCGATCGCCTGGCTGTCGCGCAGCCAGCGCGCGAAGCCCGCCGGCCCCAGCTCGTCGAGGCGCTGGCGCGAGCCCGGCGGGGCGGGCGCGTGCCGCTCGTCGTCGCTCAGCGTGGGCAGCTTGGCGGCCGGCTCGACCAGCGTCGGCGGCATGCCGTGCGGGCGGTTGACCGTCACGTCGGCGACCAGCTCCAGCAGCCTGGTGGCACGGTCGGCCCCGGCTTTGGCCGAAGTCAGCTGCGGCCGCTCGTCGATGAAGGCGGTGGTGACTTCGCCGGCCAGAAAGTCGGCGTCCGACAGCACCGCCGCTAGGAAGGCCACGTTGGTCAGGACACCGCGCACCCGAAACTCGGCGATGGCGCGCCGCGCGCGGGACGCGGCAGTCGCCAGGTCTGGCCCGCGAGCCGTGAGCTTGACCAGCAGCGAGTCGAAGTAGGGCGACACCTCGCCGCCGGGGTAGCCCGCGCCGCCGTCCAGGCGGATCCCCGCACCCCCGGGTGAGCGGTACGCGGTGATGCGGCCGAGGTCTGGGCGGAAGCCGTTGGTCGGGTCCTCGGTCGTGATGCGGCACTGCAGCGCCTGCCCCCGAACGGTGACCCGGTCCTGGGCCAGCCCGAGGTCAGCCAAGGTCGCACCAGCCGCGATGCGCAGCTGCGACTTGACGATGTCGATGTCGGTGACCTCTTCGGTCACCGTGTGCTCGACCTGCACGCGCGGGTTCATCTCGATGAACACGGCCGCAGGCCCGTGCTGTTCTGTTGCCACTAGGAACTCCACGGTCCCGGCGTTGCGGTAGTTCACGGCGCGCCCGAAGCGCACCGCGTCCGCGCAGATGGCCTCGCGCAGAGCCGGGTCGAGGTTGGGCGCCGGCGCCAGCTCCAACACCTTCTGATGACGGCGCTGCACCGAGCAGTCGCGCTCGTATAAGTGGATGACCTCGCCGTCCGCGCCGGCCAGCAGCTGCACCTCGATATGGCGGGGGCGGACCATCGCCTGCTCCAAGAACACCGTCTCGTCGCCGAAGGCGCCTTTGGCTTCGCGCATGGCCGTTTCCACGGCGGCGGACAGCTCAGCGGGCTCACGCACGAGCCGCAACCCGCGCCCGCCTCCACCGGAGGCGGCCTTGACGAAGACGGGGAAGCCGATCGACTCGGCCGCTTCGGCGGCGGCCTCGGGCCCGGCCAGCGAGCCCGAGGCGGCGAGGACCGCGAGACCGGCATGGTCCGCCGCCACGCGAGCGCGAATCTTGTCGCCGGTCAGTTCCAGCACCTCGGCGGGAGGGCCGACGAACGTCACACCGGCCTGTTTGCAGGCAGCGGCCAGCAGTGGGCTCTCAGACAGGAAGCCATAGCCGGGGTAGACCGCGTCGGCACCCGCCCTGACTGCCGCCTCGACGATGACCTGCGGGTCGAGGTAGGCCCGCACAGGGTGGTCGGGGTCGCCGATCTCGTACGCCTCGTCGGCTTTCTGGCGGTGCAGGGACGCCCGATCGGCGTGGGTGTAGACCGCCACGGTGCGGATGCCAAGCTCGTAGGCCGCGCGAAACGCCCGTACCGCGATCTCGCCACGGTTGGCGACCAGCACTTTGTCCATGCCCGCCTCTTTCGGTCGGTTCTGCGTTCAGCAAGCTGCGGGCGGCAACGCCCTGGAAGCGACAGACGCTAGCGAAGAACGCCCGCCGAGGCCGGGCGCAATGTGGAGGAACGCAGCGCGACCACCGCGGCGCCGCCGCACACGGCCAGGCACGCCAGCGACAGTGCGATGCGCACGTCGAGTGCGTCGACCGCCGCGCCGGCCAGCACGGCCCCCAGCGCCGTGCCCGCCACGTTGGCGCTGGTGGTCCACGTATATGCCTCGGTGGCGGTGCCCGGCGGCGTGAGTGGTCGATCAAGCGCAGGGCGCAGATGGCCCCGGGCGCCAGACCGCCGCCGGCGAGGAAGGCCACCACCACCATCGTCGGCACCGAGCTCGCCAGGGGCAGCAGGGCGAGCCCGGCGGCGAAGACCAGCAGCAGCCGCAGGTAGCGCCGCCCCACCGGCCCACGCCAGCTGCGCGCGCCGTAGGCCACCCCGGCCACGAGGTTGCCCGTCGCCAGCGACGCGAACAGCAGGCCGGCGGAGTCCGGGGCTCGCACGCTCTCGGCGAACGCGGGGAGGCCGACGTCGAGCACACCGAAGGCCACCGCCGACGACGGTCCCGCGACCGCAACGATCGCGGTGATCAGCAGCGGACCGATCACGTAGGCCAGCCCGACGACGATCGCGTCCAGCGCAAAGGCGCTCTCGCGCAGGTCGGCGACGCCG
>JACCTL010000122.1 GCA_013812395.1 Euzebyaceae bacterium | reverse complement strand
CGGCAGCACCCCGGCCGGGCCCGAGCAGCACCGCCAGCAGGAGCACCGCGGCCACCACCCCGCCGGCCAGCGCGCCCGCCCGCAGCGCCCGCCGCACGGTGGTGCGGTCCCGCTGGGAGCAAGCCCTCATGGAGGTCAGTGGTAGCGCCCCGGATCCATGCCCGGGTCAGGCCTGTAGCAGGTCGCGCGAGATGACCAGCCGCTGCACCTGGTTGGTGCCCTCGACGATCTGCAGGACCTTGGCCTCGCGCAGGTAGCGCTCGACCGGGTAGTCGGTGACGTAGCCGTAGCCGCCGTGGACCTGGACCGCGTCGGTCGTCACCTGCATGGCGGTGTCGGTCGCGAACAGCTTGCTCATGGCCGCCAGGCGCGAGTAGGGCTGACCGAGGTCGCGGCGGTCGGCCGCTTCCAGGTACAGCGCGCGCCCGGCCTCGATGCCCGTGGCCATGTCCGCCAGCATGAAGCCGATGGCCTGGAAGGAGGCGATGGGCTGGCCGAACTGCTCGCGCTCCTGGCTGTAGGCCAACGACTGGTCCAGCGCCGCCTGCGCAAGGCCGACCGCGCAAGCCGCGATGCCGAGGCGACCGCCCTCCAGCGCCCGCATCGCGATCGAGAAGCCCCTGCCCTCCTCGGCCAGCAGGAAGCGCACCGGCACGCGGGCGTCGCTGAACACCAACTGGCCGGTCGGCGAGGACTTCATCCCCATCTTGCGCTCGGGCGGCGGGAAGCTCAGCCCCGGGGTGTCGGCCGGCACCAGCAACGCCGAGATACCCCGCGCGGCGGGCACATCCGCGCCGCCCGTCCGGCACATCACCACGTAGAAGCCGGCGATCCCGGCGTGGGTCACCCAGGCCTTGGTGCCATTCAGTATGTACTCGTCGCCGCTGCGTTCCGCGCGGGTGACCAGGGCGGCGGCGTCCGAGCCACTGCCGGGTTCGGACAGCGAGTAGGCGCCGAGCAGCTCGCCCGAGGTCATCCGGGGCAGCCACTCCTTGCGGACCTCGTCGGCGGCATAGGTCGCCACCGCCCACGTCGCCAGCGTGTGGACCGACAGGCTGAGCCCGACGGTCAGAAAGGCTCGGGACAGTTCCTCGACCACGCGCAGGTACACCGTGTGGGGCTGCCCGCCGCCGCCGTGCTCGACATCGAACGGCAGGCCGAGCAGATCCATGCCGGCCAGCTGCTGCAGCGTGTCGGCGGGGAAGGCGCCGGCACGCTCCGCCTCGTCGGCGCGGGGGGCCACCTCGCGGTCAGCCACGGCGCGCACGACCTCCAGCAGGTCGCGTTGCTCCGGCTCCAGCCGCGTGACGCTCATCGCGGCCACCGGGCCGAGCTCATCGCGACCACCGGCCCCGGCTCATGCCCAACGGCCCCGAGCTCATCGCGCAGCCACCGGCCCGCAGTCATACCGGCACCGCTGCCCGCTCGCCGTGGTTCAGCCGCTCGCCGCCGTACTCGGTGACGACCACGATGTCCTCGATGCGCATCCCGTAGCGGCCGGGGACGTAGACGCCGGGCTCGATGGAGAAGGCCATGCCCGGCTCCAAGACCAGCTCGTTGCCGGCGACGATGTAGGGCTCCTCGTGGCCGTCCAAGCCGATGCCATGGCCGGTGCGGTGCACGAAGAACTCGCCGTACCCGGCCTCGGTCAACACTTGGCGGGCCGCCGCGTCCACCGAGGACGCCGTCACCCCTGGGCGCACGGCATTGCAGGCGGCGTCCTGCGCGACCTGCAGGGCGGCGTGGGCTTGCGTGTAGCCCTCGGGCGGGTCGCCGAGCACATAGTTGCGGGTGCAGTCGGAGTGGTAGGCGTCCAGCGTGCCGCCGATGTCGATGACGACGCCGTCGCCGTCGGCCAGCACCCGGTCAGCGGTCTCGTGGTGCGGTGAGGCGCCGTTGGGGCCTGACCCGACGATGACGAAATCCACCTCGCTGTGGCCCTCGGCCAAGATCGCCTCGGCGATGTCACGGCCGACCTCGGCCTCGCTGCGGCCGGCCCTGAGCAGCCCTGGGACCTGCGCGTGGACCCGGTCGATCGCCTGGCCGGCGCGGCGCAACGCATCGACCTCGTCGGGGGTCTTGCGCATGCGCAGCTCGCGCATCACCGCCGAGGCACGCGTCCAGCTCGCACCCGGCATGGCCTGCTGCAACCCCAGCAGGAACATCGACCACAGCTGGTCGCCGGCCCCCAGCCGCCCCACCGCGCCGTCCAGGCAGCGCGCCGCCACGGCGTAGGGGTCGCCGGTCTCGCCCACGTCGTGCAGGCGCAGCTCCTCGGGCAGGCCGGCGGCCTCGGCGCGCGGGCGCTCAAGGGTCGGCACCACCAGGTGGTGGTCGCCGTCGGCGCGGACCACGAGCAGCGTGAGCCGTTCCAGCGGCAGCGCCAGGTAGCCGGTGAGGTAGCGAAGATCAGCGCCGGGGCCAAGCAGCAGGGCGTCGACGCCGGCAGCGCGCAGCGCCTGCTCGGCGCGCTGCAGAGCGGAAGGGTCGTTGGTCATCGCGACGAGTCTACGGTCGGTCGGTCGGGCGACACAGGGCGGCCCCGCAGGCCGGACCCGCCGCAGGTCGACGATCAGCTCCCGCTGTGTGCGCGGACCGTCGCCCGCGCGGCTGCATGCACACGGCGCTAGATCTTGAGGCGCAGCACCCGCTCCAGCAGCCAGAAGCTGGCGGGCGTGGTGCCCAGCACCTCGCCGTCGGCCTCCACCAGCATCGGGGGGTCGGGGGCCAGCGACACCGTCGCCGACTGGAACTCGCGAATGTCGGGATGCGGCAGGTGCTCGCCGCGGTAGATGCGCTGCGTCATCAGGAACACCTGGCTGCGCTGGCCGGTGAAGATCAGCACGTTGTAGCGGCCGTCGTCGGGCAGGGCGCGCGGCGCCACCTTCATGCCGCCGCCGAAGAACTGGCCGTTGGCGACGACCAGCTCGACCACCGGCACCGTGATGTCGCCCTGGGCGGTCGTCACCGTCGCCACCTGGCGGTCCATGGTGGCCAGCGTGGCGTAGATGGCCAGCAGGTAGCGGACGCGCCCGAGGCGGCGCGGCAGGCGGGCGGCGCGCCGCACGACCTCGGCGCCGTAGCCGACCTCGGCGACGTTGGCGAACAGCCGGCGGCCGGGCTTGCCGTCCCGGTCGACATACGTGGCCACGCCAAGGTCGACCGGCATCACGTGCTCACTGGCCAGGTGGCGAGCGGTCGTTTCCGGGTCGCGGTCCAGCCCGAAGGTCCGGATGAAGTCACAGCCGCTGCCCGCGCCGGCGACGCCAAGGACCGCGTCGGAGGCGACCGCCTCGTCGCCGTCGACCATGCCGTTGACGACCTCTGAGACGGTGCCGTCGCCTCCCACGGCGACGAGGTAGCGCACGTCGGCGTCCAGAGCCTGCCGCGCGAAGCCGGTGGCGTCGCCTGGGGCGCGCGTCTGGACGACGTCGTAGTCGAGGGCTCGGTCATCCAGCGCGGCTCGCAGCCGCGGCAGGGTCCTGCCCACCACGCCGTTGCCGGCTCGGGGGTTGACGATTAGCCGTGCGGGACCGAAGGGGCTGGACATCGGCGTCGACGCTACACGCCGCTGTAGGCCACCACGCCGCGCACGATGGCCTTGGCGGCGGCATGTGCGGTGTCGGCGACCGCTCCCGAGGCCACGTCACGCAGCTGGCGCAGCAGGTCGGCCACCCGCTTGGCGCCGCGCACGAAGTCGCCGGCAGTCAGCTCCGAGCCCCCCAACGCCTCCTCGAGGTCCGCGCCGGCCGCCCAGCGCCAGACCACCTCGGCGATGCCGGGATCCGGCGGCCGGGTGGTCGGCAGCGCTGCGGCCTCCTCGCGCGTGGCCACCTCCTGCCAGACCCCGGCCACCGCCGTCACCGCGTCACGCACCGCGGCGCTGGGAAAGCGCACCGGTGGCGGGTCCTTGAGGCGGTTTTCGTGGGTGAACGCGCTGATCACGGCGGCCAGATCCGGCGCGTCGAGGCCGTCGAGGCAGCCTCGCCGCAACGACTCGGCCAGGACCAGGTCCGTCTCGGCGTACAGCCCGGCCAGCACCGTTCCCGCGGCGGTCGGAGTGGGACGGGTGGCAGGCCCGGCGAGATAGCCCAGGTCCTCCAGGACTTCCAAGATGCGGTCGAACTCGCGGACCAGCGACCCTGTGCGCCGGCGCACCGACCGTTCCAGCTTCTCGGTGTCGGCGCGCAGGTCGTCGCTGCGCCGCGCCCAGCGCTCAAGGTCGGCCAGGTCGGGGTCACGGTGGACCGGGTGAGCGCGCACGGCGGTACGCACCTGTTCCAGCCTGGCGGCGGCCTCCGGGTCGGGGCCGACCTTGGTCGACGGTGCCGGCGAGGGCGCCTCAACGCTGCGCAGCTGCTCGACCACGGCGCGGCGGTAGCGGTCCTGGCGCGGGTTGCCGGCGGCCGGCAGCTTCACCCAGCCCACCTTGTCGGGCGGGTCGTCGAATTCGCGGGGCCCGAGACGCCGCAGGCGGCCGTCGAGGGTGACCGCGCTGGCCAGTGGTGTCCCCGACGACGATCGCGACGTGCCCACGATGGCCGCCACCCCCGGCTTGCCGCCTCCGCGCGGCACCATCACGACGTCGCCCGCGTGCAGCCGGCCCAGCGCGGCCGCGACGGCTTCCGCGCGCAGCTGGCGGCGGTCGTGGGCCCCTGCCGACTCCAGCTGCGACTGCTCGCGGCGCAGCGCCCAGTACTCCGCAAAGTCGCCTAGCTGCGAGTGCAGGTTGTGTTCGGCGTAGCCGGCCAGGGCCTCGCGGTTGCCCGCGATGCGGCGCTCCTCGCCGACCACCCGCTGGTCGGCCTGGTACTGGGCGAACGACCGCGCCAGCAGCGACTCAGCGTCAGCCCGGTCGTGGCTGCGCAGCAAGTTGACGGCCATGTTGTACGACGGCGCGAACGACGAGCGAAGCGGCTCGGTGCGCCGGCCCACCAGCGAGGCGACGGTGACGAAATCGATGTCACGCTGGTACAGCACGACGGCATGGCCGCGGGGGTCAAGGCCACGCCGGCCGGCGCGGCCGGTCAGCTGGGTGAACTGGCCAGGGGTCAGCAGCTCGTGGCGCTGACCGTTCCACTTCTCCAGCCGTTCGATAACGACGGTACGGGCCGGCATGTTGATGCCCAACGCCAGCGTCTCGGTGGCGAAGCAGACCTTGACGAGGTTGCGCACGAACAGCGTCTCGACGGTCTCCTTGAACGGGGGTACGAGCCCTGCGTGGTGGGCGGCGATCCCGTGCTCCAGCGCGGTGGCCCACGGCCCGTAGCCGAGCACCTCCAGGTCGTCGGCCGGCAGCTCGGCGGTGCGTTCGTCCACGAGGTCGCGGATGCGCCGCTGCTCGTCGGGGGTGGTCAGGCGCACCCCGTCGCTCATCAGCTGCTCGACGGCGGCGTCGCAGCCGGCGCGGCTGAACAAGAAGTAGATGGCGGGCAGCCACTTGCGCTGGCGCAGCTCACCGACGATGTCGCTGCGGCGCGGCGGGCGCAGCCGCACCGACGACGGCTGGTAGCGCCCGCGGCGCGACACCCGGTTGGACTGCCCGGCGTTGCGCTCCAGCATCAGCAGCTCGGGGTTGGGAACACCCGACAGCGCTTGCTTTGCGGCCTGGGAGCGCGCCTTGGCGTGGTCGGCCGAACCAGTCTTCTTGCCGCCGGAGCGAAAGACCGAATGGATGCGGTCGTTAACGGCGTAGTGGTGCTCCAGCGGCACGGGGCGCCGCTCGGAGATGACCACGTCGCACGACGCCGGAACCGCCTCCACCACGCTCGCGCTCGCCCTCACCGTCATATCCCCACCCACCGGTGAGCGCGGTGCGCTCGCCCTCACCCGGCCCAACCAGTCGCCGAACTCCTCGGCGTTGCTGACCGTCGCCGACAGGCAGGCCAGCTGGACGTCGGCGGGCAGCTGGATGATGACCTCCTCCCACACCGCCCCCCGCTCCCGGTCGGCCAGGTAATGCACCTCGTCCAGGACAACCGACTGCAGCCCGTGCAGCGTCGAGGACCCCTCGTACAGCATGTTGCGCAGCACCTCGGTGGTCATGACCACCACCGGGGCGTCGCCGTTGACGACGTTGTCGCCGGTCAGCAAGCCCACGACGGCGGGGCCGTGGCGCGCGACAAGGTCGTTGTACTTTTGGTTCGACAGCGCCTTGATCGGCGTGGTGTAGAAGCACTTGCCGCCCTGCTGCAGCGCGTGCCACACGGCGAACTCACCCACGACGGTCTTGCCGGCGCCGGTCGGCGCGGCCACCAGGGTCGAACGGCCGGCCAGCAGCGCCTCGATGCCCGCGATCTGGAAGTCGTCGAGGGCGAAGCCGTAGACGCCAGCGAAGGCGTCAAGCTCAGCTGTCAACGGCCTCCACGGCCTCCCGGGCGCCCCGGCGGCGCTCGATGAGCCGTGCGGCCAGGATGCTGCCTTCGTAGAACACGGCCAGTGGCGCGGCCATGAAGGCCATCGTGGCGGGGTCCTGGGTGGGCGTGATGATCGCGGCGGCGACGAAGACGCCGAACAGGGCGTGGCGGCGGTACTTGCGCATCCCCGCCGAGCCGATGACCCCCATCAGCGACAGGATCACCAAGACCACGGGGAACTCGAAGGCGATCCCGAAGGCCAGCATCGTGTGCAGGATGAACGTCAAGTACTCGCTGGCCGACAGGGCGGTGGTGATGTTGTCCCCGGCGAAGGCGAGCAGGAACTCCAGGGCTCGCGGGATCAAAAAGTAGCTGAACACCGCGCCGGCGATGAACAGGATCTGGGTGATGAAGATGAACGGCAGCGCATAGCGCCGTTCCACCGGGCGCAGGCCGGGCGTGATGAAGCGCCACAGTTGGTAGCAGACCACGGGCGCGGCGATGACCACGGCCACGATGGCGGCGGCTTTGAGGCTGACGAAGAAGGCGTCCATCACCCGCAGCGCCAGCAGTGTGCACTCCCCCGTTCCGGCGAAGTCGCCGCGCAGGCGGACCGGCAGGTCGCAATAGGGCTCGCGCAGGATGGCGAGGACGGGATCGCGGAAGGCGAAGCCGACCGCGAGGCCGGCGATGATCGCCAGCACCGACTTGACCAGCCGCGAGCGCAGCTCGCGCAGGTGCTCGACGAGGCTCATCTCCTCGCCGGCGTAGGCTCCGACGTCGGAGGTGTCGGGGGCAGGCCCCCCGGCCGGGGGTCTTGCCGCCGTCGTCATCGGCTGATGCCCTGCGAGAGGTTACTGAAGGTCGCGCGAGGACTGCGTCGCCGGCGGTGCGTCGACCCGAGGAGGGGAAGCCTCTTCGTCCTCGTCGGTGCGACCTTCGTCGGTGCGACCTTCGCCGACGCCCTTCTTGAAGTTCTTGATGCTCCTGCCGACCGAGCTGCCGAGGTCCGGCAGCTTCTTGGCGCCGAACAGCAGCACGAAGATCAGCAGGACGATGATGAGTTCAGGGCCGCCGAGGTTAGGCATGGTGTCTCCCGAAGTGGGTGGCAGAGGGACGATTGTACGTCCACAGGGTTCGGATCAGCGGCAACAACCAGATGGGTCAGCGCCGGCCTGGCCAGCGGCTGGTCCGTTTGCTCTGCCGCGGCCGCAACTCGGCCAGCGAGCGATGCCGGCGCGGGCGCGGTTGGCGCAGTCGCTCGACGCCGGTGCGCAGTGCCTCGGTTTCCACGGTGGTGACGGCCAACTCGGCCTGCAGCTCGTCGGCCAGGGGCTGCAAGCGCTGGCCAGCGGTCCGCAGCACGTCCATGGTGTGTCGCAGTGTTCGCCACAGCTGCCGGGCGACGACCGCCACCACGCCGACGATGACCACCAGCAGGGCCAGGGAGAGGATGGCGAAGGTTGACACCCGCTGGATGCTACGCGAACCCCTACTTGCGGGCGGCCTCCTGGCGGCGAGCGATCGCGAGGACCTCGGAGAACCAGTCCTCGCCTTGGAGCAAGGTGTGGAAGTCAAGCAGGTCGTCGTGGGTCAGCGCGGGGCCGTCGAAGCGCTCATCCAGTCGTCGCTGAGGAGCTCTTGGCCGGTCCAGCTGCAGCACGGGGACGCCACCCGAGACCAGCAGCCGCACCACGCGCTCGTCGGCCGGTTTGCGCACGACCATCTGGCAGGACGGGCAGGTGAACGCGTAGTAGGACGCCGCAGCCCCATGCTCGGACACCCGCAGCTCGATCTCGTCGGGCGTGAGCCCTACTTCACCGCAGCTAGGGCATGTCGCCTTTATCGTGGTCATGGTCTCCGGCCTCCTGGGTGCAGACGCCGCCTGTGCAAGCGGTTCTGCGTGGTCCGTTTCGACCCCTCTTTCGTCGGACGCCGGAAGCTCGGTCTTGACTTGTTTACTGCAGTTACTTTCCGTTACCGGAACGTTGGTAGCGGCGCAAGGTGGCGGTGGCTAGTCCGACGGCTCGATTGGTCAGTGCCGCGGGGGTGACCACGCTGGCGGCGCCCCCCAGCCGAACCACCAGGCGCGCCACCCAGTCCAGGTTGGCGGTGCGCAGGCGAACCCGGCGAACGCCGTTGTGGGTGCCGACCTCGTCGATCACCAGCCACTCGGCGACCCAGGCCGCGCTGGGCGCCAGGTCGAGCACCACCTCGACGTCGTCGGGGGAGGGCTGGTACACGGGCGGTGTGCCGGCGTCGCGCTGGCTGGTCACTCGCTCCCCCGTGGGCTCCAGCGAGCGGATCCGGTCGAGCCGGAAGTCGCGAGGCGCGGTGGCCAGCCGGCACCACCCCTGCAGGTACCAGGAGCCACCGGACCCCACCACTGCCCAGGGTTCGACGTTCCGCTCGGTGGTTTGAGCTTTGGAGGCCGACCGGTACACCAATCGGACGACCTCGCCGTCCTCCACCGCGCGCCGCAGGACGCCCAGCAGCTCATCGCCCGGCGCGGACAGATCTACGGCGACCCTGGCCCCGTCGCCGCCGAGCAGTGCCTGCAGCTTGTCGACGGCCCGTCGCAGGGCATCCGAATCCGCCAGGCCCTCGACACTGCCCAGCGCCCGAGCGGCCAGCAGCATGGTCACGGCCTCGCGCAGGCTCAGCCGCAACGGGCGGGAGAAGAAGTCGGCCATGCGCACCGTCACCCGGTCGCCGACCAACCAGGCCTCCACGAGATCGCCGCCGCCATAGCCGGGCAGCCCGCAGTAGCCGAGGATGTCCAGGTCGTCGGCGAGCTCCTCGCGGGACACGCCGAAGCGCTCGCCGACCTCCTCGACCGACACGCCGGGGTTGGTCAGCAGCCACGGCACCATCG
>JACCTL010000111.1 GCA_013812395.1 Euzebyaceae bacterium | reverse complement strand
GCGCACCCGGGGGTGTGCGTCGGTGGGCATCCTTTCCAGCCGCCAGGCACGGGAGCAAGGCCAGGAGACGTCAGTGCGGTAAGTTACCGCGCGGTAACATCGCCGGAGAGCCGTCCGCGACGACCTCCGCCGAGGGGCACATGGGCCATTACCGCAGCAACCTGCGCGACGTCGAGTTCAACCTCTTCGAGCTGTTCGCGACCCAGGAGCACTACGGCCGCGCGCCGTTCGAGCCGATGGACCTGGGCACCGCACGCCAGGTGCTGCGCGGAGTTGAGCGCCTCGCGGCCGGCGAGTTCGCCGACGCATTCGTCGAGGGCGACCGGGTGCCGCTGACCCTGTCCGAGGGGGAGGTCACCGTGCCGGCCGGCATCAACCGAGCCCTGGACGCCTACTTCGGCGGCGAATGGCACCGCCTGCAGCTGCCCGACCACCTCGGCGGCTACGGCGCTCCCCCGACCCTGACCTGGGCCTGCTCGGCGATGCTGGCGGGCGCTAACGCGGCGGCGTTGATGTACACCGCGGGACCCTTCTTCGCCGCGGTCGCCGACCGGCTGGTGACCGCGCAGCAGCGGCAGCGCTGGGTCGTGCCGATGGTTGAGCGCCATTGGGGCGGCACGATGGTCCTGACCGAGCCCGACGCCGGCTCCGATGTCGGCGCTGGACGCACCACGGCCACCGACGCCGGTCACGGGACCTGGCACCTGACCGGCGTCAAGCGCTTCATCACCAACGGTGACTTCGACTGGCCGGAGAACATCATCCATCTGGTCCTGGCCCGTCCCGTGGGACCCGACGGCGTGGCTCTCAACGGTGCGGGCACCAAGGGTCTGTCGCTGTACATCGTCCCCAAGTACTGGGTGGACGCCGACGGCAGCCTCGGGGAACGCAACGGCGCCGTGGTCACCAAGGTCGAGGACAAGATGGGGCTGAAGGCCTCATCTACCTGCGAGCTCACCCTCGGCGAGCATCGCCCCGCCCGAGGTGTGCTGGTCGGCGACGTCCACGACGGCATCCGTCAGATGTTCCGGGTCATCGAGTACGCGCGGATGTTGGTCGGCACCAAGGCGATGGAGACCCTGTCCACCGGCTATCTCAACGCCCTTGACTACGCCAAGCAACGCGTGCAGGGCGCTGACCTGTCGGCGGCCGCCGACAAGACCGCCCCGCGCGTGGCGATCATCGACCATCCCGATGTGCGCCGGATGCTGCTGGACCAAAAGGCCCATGCCGAGGGGCTACGAGCCCTGATCTTCTTCACCGCGTCGATCCAGGACCGCATCCGCCTGGCCGAGGCCGCAGGCGAACCGGACGCCGAGCTGGTGAAACTCAACGACCTGCTGTTACCGCTCGTGAAGGGCTACGCCTCGGAGAAGTCCTACGAGCTGCTGGCCCAGTCGCTGCAGGTGTTCGGCGGGTCCGGGTATTGCCGCGACTACCCCATCGAGCAGTACCTGCGCGACGCCAAGATCGACACCTTGTATGAGGGCACCACCGGCATCCAGGGCATGGATCTGTTCTTCCGCAAGATCGGTCGTGACCAGGGTGCGGCGCTGGCGGGACTGTTGGCCGAGATCCAGGACCTGGCCAAGGGCGACGCCGGCAACGGCGCGCTGGTCCGGGAACGAGCACTGCTGGCCGACGCGCTGGGCGAGGTGCAGCAGATGCTGGGGGCGATGGTGGGCTTCTTGCCCGAGGAAGGCGGGCTGTACCGGGTCGGCCTGAACACCACGCCGTTCTTGATGAGCTTGTCCGAGCTCGTCGTCGGCTGGCTGTTGCTGCGCGCAGCCGAGGTGGCGGGCAGCGCGCTCGAGCGGGCACAGGACGAGGCCGGCGCCCCGCTGCCCGACGCCGACCGCGCCTTCTACGAGGGCAAAGTCGCCGCCGCGCGCTGGTACGCCGCCACAGTGCTTCCTGACCTGGCCGCCCGCCGCGCTGTCCTGGTGGCCACCGATCTGACGGCGATGGCCCTGGACGACGCGGCCTTCTAGCGCAAGGCCTTACGCGCCCACGCGCCGCTCACCCCGCGCGGATCGCCACACCGAGATGACCGACGGTCGTGCCGGGGTGTCGTCGCGGTCGGGCCAGGTGCTGAACGGGACGGCCAGCGACCCGCCCTCGCCTGGATGCTGCACGGAGACGACCAGCGTGGAGTTGTCCTCGGAGAAGTAGGGCCCGGTGCACTCGGCACCGCGCGGCACGGACAGGAACTGCTGCACCCGGCCCCGCTGCGGGCCGTCGACAGGGACGGCGTGCAGGGCGTCGTTCTTGAAGATGGTGCTGGGCTGCCCATCCGTGGCGATCCATACATTGCCGAGCCGGTCGAACACGACGTTGTCCGGCGCGCCGATGGGGCTGACCTGGCTCTTGTCGTAGCCGGCGAAGTAGGTCTCCGGGTCCTCCGGGTGACCGCACAGCAGGAAGATCCGCCAGAAGA
>JACCTL010000108.1 GCA_013812395.1 Euzebyaceae bacterium | reverse complement strand
ACTCGTAGGCTTGCACTGTGGACGGGTGGACGCGTGAGCAGCTGCGGCATGTCGGGCGTCTCTGGCGCTTCTCGTCCAATCCGGCGGCGACGGTCTATGACAGCATCGGCGCGGACTTCTTCCTGGCTCCCGCGCCCGGTTGGCTGAACCTCGGGTTGTGGGAAGGGCCGGGCGACGACGCCGAAGCCGCGGTCGCGCCCCGCCGGCTGGTCGAGGTCATGGCGGGACGGCTGCCTCGCGGAGGTGTCGTCCTCGACGTCGGCAACGGGCTGGGGGCTCAGGATCCCGTTATCGCCGAGGTGGCCGCCCCACGGACGCTGGTCGCCGTCAACATCACCGAGTCGCAGCTGCATGCTGGACGCCTCCGTCTCGCGCAGGCAGGGGCGCATCCGGTCGTGGGGGACGCGACGCGCATCCCGCTGGGCGACGGCACGGTCGACGCCGTCATCAGCGTCGAGGCGGCCTTTCACTTCCCGTCGCGCCCTGCGTTCTTCGCTGAGGTGCGACGGGTGCTGCGGCCCGGCGGACGGCTGGTGATGTCCGACATCAGCACCGAGCGGCTGCCCCGCACCCCCCGCGAGCTGCTGGCCGGGGTCACGAGCCTGCGGTTCTGGGGGCTGGGGCTGGCCGCCGCCGCCAGTGCGGCAGCGATCCGCCAGCAGGCACTGGACGCCGGCCTTGTCGACGTCGGCGTCGAGCGCATCGGCCGGCGCGTCTTCGAGCCGATGCTGCGGTGGGCGGCGAGCAAGGTCCAGCGGGCGCCCGCACCTCGCTCCCAGCGCTGGGCGGCGCGCCTGATGCTGGCGCAATGGAGCCTGTTGCGCCGACGCGGTCTACTCGACTACATCCTGCTGGAGGCCACCGCGCCACCACCCGCCTCAGCCGAGCGCGCCGCGTAGGAATCGCAGCTGCAAGTGCAGCAGGTTCTCGGCGACCACTTCCTGCGGGGTCATGTGGGTGACACCCGACAATGGCAGGACCGTGTGCGGGCGCCCCGCTTCCAGCAGCGCGCGGGACAGCCGCAACGTGTGGGCCGCCACGACGTTGTCGTCGGCCAGCCCGTGGATGAGCAGCAAGGGGCGGCGCAACGAGGCCGCGTCGTTCAGCAGGGAGTTGGCGGCGTAGGCCTGCGGCTGCTCATCGGGCATGCCGAGGTAGCGCTCGGTGTAGTGGGTGTCGTACAGCGCCATGTCCGTGACCGGCGCACCGGCGATGGCCGCGGCGAACACGTCAGGCCGGCGTAGCACCGCCAACGCGGCGAGGTAGCCCCCGAATGACCAGCCGCGGATGGCGACCCGCTCGAGGTTGAGCAGTCCAGGGTGGGCGTCGGCGCAGGCCGTCAGCGCGTCGACCTGGTCGGCCAGCGGCGCGGTCGCCAGATCGCCGGCCACCGATCGCTCCCAGGCGGGACCGCGGCCCGGCGTGCCGCGGCCGTCGGCTACGAGGACCGCGAACCCCTGGTCGGCGAACCACTGGGAGGTCAGCAGCGCATCATGGCTGGCGACGGCGCGCTGGGCGTGGGGGCCCCCGTAGGGGTCCAGCAGGACGGGCAGCGGGCCGTCGCCCTCCCGGTGGTCGGAAGGCAGGCACAGCACGGCACGCAGCCGGCGCTGGCCAAGCCGCAGCAACTGGGCGCGTGTGGTGATTGCTGGCGTCGAGGCCAGCGATCGCACCGGGAACGTGCCCAACCGGTGGCGCACCTCGGTGACCGCGCCGGGCTGGTCGAACCGGCGCGTGACGGTCACCAGGGTGTCGGCGTCTCCCGCCGCCGCAGCGACCTCGTCGGGTGCAGTCAGCCGCTGTAGTTCCTCGCCGCCGACGCCGACCCGCCAGACCGCGATCGCTGCGGGGTCGTCCTGCGAGGCGGTGAAGATGATGCCCTCCGACGTCACCGACACGGCCGCGCGGACCTGCAGCCCCGCTGGCGTGATAGGTCGCCCGTCCACGGTCAGCTGGCGCGTGTCCTGCTCGTCGGCGGTGTCCACCAGCTGCCCGTCGGGAAGCCAGCAAGGCACGCCGGGCACCAAATCGACCCAACGCTCGTCGGTGACACGGTTCACCGCGCGCGCAGCGCCCGTATCAGTGCCATCGGCGCTGTCGAGGTTGGCGGCCAGGACGACACGCTCGCGCTGGTTCCGTGACTGCACCACCAGCGTCAGCGGGCCGGGCGCCGACCACACCACCTCCGCCAGGTATGGCAGGGCGCTGCGGTCCCAGGCCACTTCGACCGAGTGTCCGTCGAGGCCGACGACGAACAGGCTGACGTCGGCGTTCGGCGTCCCGGCGGCGGGATAGGCCATGGCCGTGGGCACCGTCGAGGGGTCGGCCGGGTCGCCGATATGCCAGCGCTGGACCGGCCTGGTGTCGACCCTGGCGACGGCCAGCTGCCGGGAGTCCGGCGACCACCAGTAGCCGCGCAGCCGGTCCATCTCCTCGGCGGCGATGAACTCGGCCAGTCCCCAGGTCAGCTCGGGGTCGTCGTCGCCGGCGAGTCGGCGCTCGCCGCCGCCGTCGATCCCGGCCACCAGCACGGCCCCGTCGCGGACGAATGCCACCCGCTCGCCGTCCGGCGACGGTCGCGGATCGATGACGGGGCCGCTGACCGCAAGGGCGCGGGCGCCGCCGGCGACGAGGTCGGCGACAAACAACTGACCGCCGACGGCGAACGCCGCCACCGTGGCGCCGTCGTCGGTGGCGAAGGCGACGATGCCGCCTGCCGACTCTCGCGAGCGTTCGCGGCGTGCTCGCTCCTCGGGCGGCAGCTGGCTGTCGTCGGCCCGCAGATCCCGCGGGTCGGCGACGCAGTGTTCTCGCGGCTCGGCGGCGGCGAGGTCGAGCACCCACAGGCAGCCGACCGGGTCCTCGCCGCCTCTGGTCCTCAGGTACACGACGCGGGAGCCGTCGTCGGCCACGCGGAAGCTGCGGGGAGCGCCGAGCGTGAACCGCTGGGTCCGCGCGGACTGCCGCGGGAAGGACACGCTCACGCGCGAGCCAGCTCCTCCTCGCGGCGTCGTGGACAGCGCTGCTCGTGACCGGGGCGCACCCAGGTCCACGCCTGGCACGACTGGCAGCGCGTGCCGTCGCGCACGATCGGGTTGCCCTCCAACGCCAGCGGCAGGTGGACGTCGAGCTCGGCGCATACGAAGGCCTCGTACGCCTTCTCCGCCAGCTGACGGTTGCGGGTTGCCAGCGCGTCCAGCTCGCCTTGCGGGTCGATCGACACACCGTCGGCGACGAGGCCGGCGATGAGGTACGCCGACTCGGGACGAGCCAGGTCCAAACCCTCGATCGTCGGGGTCCGCAGCGCGTCGGGCAGGGGCAGGTCCACGCCGCGTTCACGCCACGACTGCCACCTGGCGAGGCCGTTGGCGCGGTCGCCGGCAGCCGCCTCGACCGACTCACGGATGCGTTCGCGCAGGCGGTCGCCCATCCCGTGGTCGCGAGCCCAGGCCATGATCGACCCGATCTCGGGGCTGTCGAGGTCCACCCGGTCCATCAGCCTCGGGAGGCGGTCGCGGTAGTGCTCGGCGGTCAGCGACAGCGTCGCCACGGTCGCCGGGAGGCGGTCGACGTGCGCGGACAGCAGCGCGTCCACCCCGGCCGGCAGCGCCTTGGCCTGCCGCACCGTGGCCGCTTCGGCGAGCCACGAGTCCGTCGGCTTCTCGGGTAGCGGGATGTCGAGGTCTGGCTCGCGTTCGAGCAGCGCCGCAGCGATCTGCGGTCGGCGCCCGACAGCTGCGAGGTCGGCCATGACGATCTCGCGCACCCAGGTCCAGATCAGGCCCTGCGCGCTGGTGATGTCCTCGGCCACACGTTCCGCCCGACCACCCATGCCGAGGCGCACGGCCTTGGACAGCATCTCGCGGGCACGCTCCAAGGCGCGCTGGCGTTCGGCCAGGACGGGCTTGACGTCGTCGGGACGGGTGCGGAACAGCTCCCACAGCGAGAACAGGTCGCGATAGCGCCCGGCTGCCGCCGACGCCACGAAGTGACGCGCGAGCGCTGCCGGGCCCAGCAGGGCGCCCGCGGTGACGGGGGGCACGTCGGTGATCAGCGACTCGCGGATCTTGCGTGACAGGCGGGTCAGCGACGGGTCGGGGGACAGGACGTAACGCAGCGCCGCCTCGTTGGAGGTGCCGATCCGCTTGGTCACGGCTGCCGGGTCAGGGCCCGGCGGTTTCTTGGGCGCCGGCTTGGTCTTGGGTCTGGCGCCCTTGTCGGCGGCTTTGGCCGCCTGACCGGTCTGGTCGGGCGCTGCTTGTGCCGCCGTCGGGATGGCCTCGGGGTTGGGCTCTACCCCGCCGGGCTCCTCGGTGTCATCATCGTGATCTTCGTCGTGGTCGGCAGCATCGTCGGCAGCCGGCTCGACGGGCGTTGGCATCGCCGCAGGCTGCGTTGCGGCGATGTCGTCTTCGGGCGGGGACGGATCACTAGCAGCTTCCGGTTCACGCGCCTCGACCACAATGTGCGGCGCCGGCGCGGCTTCGGCGTTTGGAGTGTCCGGCGTCGGGGTGGGCTCGGTGTCTGTGGTGTCTTGCGTCGGGGTGGGCTCGGTGTCTGTGGTGTCTTGCGTCGGGGTGGGCTCGGTGTCT
>JACCTL010000100.1 GCA_013812395.1 Euzebyaceae bacterium | reverse complement strand
TCGCGTATCCCCCTCGCACTCCCGTCAGCAGGATCCCGTGCGCCTCTCGCAGCAGCGACAGACTCAGCGGCAGCCGCCGCTGCGGGTCGATGACGTGCTCGACGGCGGCGACGTAGTTGAACACCTCGCTGGCGTCACCGCGGTCTGTGCCGTGGTCGTTCGGCAGAGTCCGTCCGACGCCCGCGAGCATCTCTACCGCGCGGTCGGCGTCTGACAGTGCGCGGACAAGCTCGCGGCCGAGTGGCTGCTGCGGGGGCAGCGGCGGCGGTAGGAACGACCAGTAGCGGTTTTCTGCCCGAGCGACATAGCGGCGCTGCGCCGGCGCGTACTCGTGAGGCTGCAGGGAGATCTCAAGGTCGGGCTCGTACCACTGCGGCGGCGGCGTGCCGGAGGGCGCTCCTGGGCACAGCCCCCTGGGTCCCGCGAGTTCGTCGCGCCTACGTTGACAAAGTCGCGGGCCCTCGGTTCAGATCCCCGCGCGGTGGCCGACCGGTGTCAGGTGCGCTCGACCAGCGCGATCGCCTGGCAGGCCATCCCCGCTCCCTTGCCGATGGCGCCGAGCCCGTCGGTGGTGGTGGCCTTGACGCTGACGGTGCCCGGCGTCACCCCGAGCAGGGTCTGCACCGCGTCGGCGATGCGGGTGCGGTGGGTGTCGATGCGGGGACGCTGCGCGATGATCGTCACGTCGACCGACATTACCGACCAACCGGCCGTGGACACCCGGCGCACCGCCTCCTCGACGAAGACCGACGAGGGCGCGCCGGCATAGCGCGGCTCGTCGGTGCCGAACACCGTGCCGAGGTCCCCGAGCGCGGCAGCCCCCAGCAAGGCGTCGACCACGGCGTGCAACACGACGTCCGCATCGCTGTGACCCGATAGTCCCTGCTCGCCGGGCAACAGCAGTCCCCCGAGCACCAGCGGGCGGTCGGGGTCGTCGGAGAAGGCGTGGACATCCACCCCCTGGCCGACGCGCATCATGAACGGTCACCTGCCAGCAGCCGTTCGGCGAAGGCGAGGTCGGTGGGGAAGGTGATCTTGACGTTGCTGCGCTCGCCCTCGATGAGCCGCACGCGGCCTCCGGCGCGCTCGACCAGCGACAGGTCGTCGGTGGCGGCGTCGGCGGAGGGTGCGATGCGCGCGTGCACCCGATCCAGCGTGACACGGCCGAACACCTGGGGGGTCTGCACCGCCCACACCCCGCGCCGGTCGACGGTGCGCAGGACGGCCTGACGGGTGGAGTCGACCAGTTTCAACGTGTCGGCGACGACCAGGCCGGGGGCGACGGCGTCCCAGCCAGCGGTCAGCGAGGCGACGGTGCGGTCGATCAGGCGCGGCGAGACCAGTGGGCGGGCGGCGTCGTGGACGGCGATGACCCGGCTGTCGCGGGGGCAGGCCGACAGGCCCGCCGACACCGAGCTCTGCCGGGTCGGACCGCCTTCGCACAGCTCGGCGTCCGGCCAGCCGGACGAGTCCAGCAGCACCGACACGGGCGCCGGGTCCATCCCCCCGGGCAGGACGACGACCAGGTGGTCGATGCTTTCGGCGGCTGAGAAGGCCCGGGCAGCGTGCACCAGCAACGGCTCGCCCCCAAGCTCGACCAGCGCCTTCGGCCGTCCGGTGCCGAGCCGTTCGCCTGCTCCCGCGGCCACCAAGATGGCGGTGGCGGTCACGAAGCCTCGCTGCGCGGCGCCAGCCTGGTTGGCTCGGAGGCGCTGACCGCCGTGGCGAAGACCATCCGCCCGTTGGGGTTGGACAAGATGCTGGTCACCTCCACCGCCACGTCGACGCCTTGGCGGTCGCGACCGCCCTCCACCACGACCATCGTGCCATCCGACAGATAACCCACACCCTGGTTTCGCTCGCGGCCTGGCTTGACGATTCGTACGTGCAGCCGGTCTCCCGGCAGCACCGGCGGGCGCAGATGCTCGGCGAGCTGGTGCAGGTTGAGCACCTTGACGCCCTGAACCTCGGCGACCCGACCGAGGTTGCCGTCCACGGTCAACAGAGCGGCCTTGTGATCGCGGGCCATCGCGATCAGCTTCGCGTCAACCGCCTCGACCTCCACGTAATCGCGGTCACTGACTTCCAACGCGACCCCCGAGGAACGTTGTAGCGCGCCCAGGACATCCAGTCCCCGCCGTCCGCGGGCACGGCGCTCGTCATCACCGGAGTCGGCCAGACCTTGCAGCTCGTACAGCACGAACTGCGGCACCACCAGCGTGCCGTCCAGGAAGCCAGCACGGCAGACGTCCACCAGGCGCCCGTCGATCAGCGCCGAGGTGTCGACCAACTTGGTGCGGGCGCCGCCGCTCGGCGAGGTCACGGTCAGCCGACCGGTGGCGCCCAGCGAGCGCATCAGATCGCCACCGCGCGCAGCGCCGACGCGGATGCCAAAGGCGGCCAGGACCAGCGCGACAAGGACGGCTGCTGCAACGGTGAACAGCTTGGGTCCGAACAGCAGCAGCGGCCAGGTGAGCGCGGCCGCTGTCACCAGACCGAGGATCCCGCCGAGAACGGCGGCCAGCAGCTCGTGAGAGGACACCGAGCGCAACCGGCGCTCCGCCGCGTCGATGCGTCCCAGGAGGAAGCGACCAGCGATCCCGCCCAAGACGTAGCCAACGCCGGCCCCGAGCAGCGTGACCACCAGACTGGCGCTGCCCAGCTGCGGGCCAAGCGTGAACGCGGCGCCGGTGGCCAGGACGACCACGGCGAGGCGCACGAGCTCGACGAACGCCGAGCTCATGGAAGTCGATGTTGCGGGACGCATGGCTTCCCCGTCCTCCTCGGGCGGGGGAAGCCACCGCGAAGACGTGATCGTCTCAGCGCGCTCCCAGTGAGTCGCTACTCGGAGAGCACCTTGTCGATCAGTGCTTCGGTCGCTTCCTCACTCTTCTTGACCGCGGCCGACAACTCCGACACCAGGATCTGCATCGACTTGGTCAGCATGCGCTTCTCACCGGCGGACAGGCCCTTCTCCTGCTCGCGCAGCGCGAGATTACGTACGACCTCGGCGACCTGGAATATGTCGCCGCTCTTGAGCTTTTCGTAGTTAGCCTTGAAGCGTCGCGACCAGTTGGTCGGCATGGACCCGTCGCGGGCCTTGAGAAGCTCGAAGACCTGATCGACCTGCTTTTTGGAGACGACATCGCGCAGGCCGACCTCGTCGGTGGCGTCAGCCGGGACCATCAGGGTCAGGTCACCGTAGGTCAGGCGCAGCACCAGGTAATCGCGTTCCTCGCCCGCCAGGTTGCGTGTCTCCCGTTTCTCGATGACCGCCGCGCCGTGATGCGGGTAGACAACGGTGT
>JACCTL010000096.1 GCA_013812395.1 Euzebyaceae bacterium | reverse complement strand
AGCGCCGCGAGGCCGAGATCGGCTCGGACACCATGCGGCAGGTGGAGCGCCGCGTGATCCTGTCGGTCGTCGACCGCATCTGGCGCGAGCACCTGTACGAGATGGACCACCTGCGCGACGGGATCGGACTGCGAGCGGTCGGCCAGCGCGATCCCCTCGTGGAATACCAGCGCGAGGCCTATGAGGCGTTCGCCGAGATGATGGCCCACATCAAGGAAGAGGCCACCGGCTACTTCTTCAACCTGCCGGTCGCGCCGCCCGAAGCCGAGCCTGAGCGAGAACCGGAGCGCAGCGCGGCCGGCAATGGCCGAGCGTCGCGCGAGGAGGCCAAGGTCGCCCGCCCACGCCTGCGCGAGCAGCCGCGTGGCCCCGCGCCGTCGCAGCTGTCCTACACCTCGTCGGCGGCGGCGTCGGGCTCGTCGCGCGGCGGCTCCGGCTACGCTGTCGGCGGGGACGCCACCACGGCCGCCGGCGCGTCCGCCCAGCGGCAGGCCGACGCCGCGGCACCGCCACAGCAGACGGTGCGCAACGAAGACAAGGTCGGCCGCAACGACCCGTGCCCCTGCGGCTCGGGCCTGAAGTACAAGCGCTGCCACGGCGCGTAGGCCGCCGCCTGCAGTGTTACCGTGCTCGGCCGTTCAATCCTTGCGAAGGAGATCCTGATGCGCAGACTGGCTTCCTACTTCACCTGGCTGGTGTGGTTGACGGTCTGCCTGTCGCTGCTGGTGCTGCCAGCAGCCAACGCCTACATCGACCCGGGCTCGGGCAGCCTGATCTTCCAGGTGGTCGTGGGTGCGGCGATGGCGCTGAGCCTCGGCGTCAAGGTGTTCTGGCGGCGCATCACCGGGTTCTTCTCGCGCCGGAGCAGGTAGTGACCGACGAGCGGGTCGCGGGCTCCTTTCGCGATCCCGCCGGCTTCGTCTTCAGGCGCGACGCCGCGCTGTACCGGCAGGTCAATCCGCGCTTCGCGCAGCACTATGACCAGCTGATGACCTCTGGGTTGTACGAAACCCTGACCGGCGCCGGGCTGCTCGTGCGCCACGAGGAGGTCGACGTCGCCCCGCACGCCGGTGACGCCCACCGCGTCTTGCGCCCCGAGATAATCGACTTCATCTCCTATCCCTACGAGTGGTGTCCCGGCCAGTTGCGCGACGCCGCACTGGCCACACTGCGGGCCCAGCAGCTGGCATTCGACCACGGGATGTCGCTGCGTGACGCCAGTGCCTTCAACGTGCAGTTCGTGGCGGGCAAGCCGGTGCTGATCGACACCCTGTCGTTGGAGATCCTGCCGCAGGGCGAACCCTGGGTGGCCTACCGGCAGTTCTGCCAGCACTTCCTGGCCCCGCTGGCCCTTGCCAGCAGCGTGGACGTGCGGCTGCTGCGGTTGCTGGCCGTGCATCTCGACGGCGTGCCGTTGGACCTGGCGGCAGCGCTGCTGCCCGGTCGCAGCCGGATGCAACCCGGCCTGGCCGTGCACCTGCACGCCCATGCGCGCAGCCAACGCCGGCACGCCGACGATGCCGGCGCCGAGGAGCAGACCAAAAGCGGCGCCAAGAGCGGTGGCCGCTTCAGTGAGCAGGCGTTCCGCGGGCTGATCGACAGTCTCACCGCGGCCGTGCGCAAGCAGGGTTGGGAACCGGGCCAGTCGGCCTGGCGCGACTACTACGCGGCCAAGGAGAGCTACAGCGACGAGGCGATGGCCCACAAGGAGGAGCTGGTCGCCAAGTTCGTCGGCGAGCTGCAGCCACGCTCGGTGTGGGACCTGGGAGCCAACACCGGCCGCTTCTCGTCGCTGGCCGCCCGCACGGCCGCCAGCGTGGTGGCATTAGAGATGGACCCTTCGGCGGTCGAGGTGAGCTGGCGCCAGGCCGCCGCCGGCGAGACTCCGACCGTGCTGCCGTTGGTCATGGACTTCGCCAACCCCAGCCCCGGACTGGGATGGGCGCATGCCGAGCGGCAATCGCTGAGTGATCGCGGTCCCGCCGACGTCGCGCTGGCCCTGGCCTTGATTCACCATCTGGCGATCGCCAACAACGTGCCGCTGGCCGACGTGGCCGCCTGGTTCGCGACGCTGTGCCAGTGGCTGGTGCTGGAATGGGTACCCAAGGACGATCCCATGGTGCGCCGGCTGTTGGCCTCGCGCCACGATGTCTTCGACGGCTACAGCGAGCAGGGGCTGGAAGACGCCCTGGCTGACTGGTTCGAGGTGGTGCGGCGCGAACGGGTACGCGGCTCACAGCGGACGCTGTACCTGCTGCGACGGCGCTGACGATGGACCAGCCAGAGCACGCCCGGCGCTGGCGACACCAGCTGGTGGTGTATCCACTGCTGTTCGCGGCGTGGCCGGTGCTGTTTCTGTACGGGCGCAACGTGGCCGAGACCCCGACGTGGGAGGCCGTCAGGCTGCTGGCCTACAACATCGGCATCGGTGCGGCAGTCTTCGTTGCATTGGCGGTCGCCCTGCGTGACGCCCGCCGGGCAGCGATGGCCTCGTCGGCCCTGATCCTGGGCCTGCTGCTGTGGGGCCACGTTCGCAACCTCGCCGGTGACCCCGCATGGCTACTGCCGCTGTGGCTGTCGGGCGTGGCCCTGTGCGTGGTGGGTGCGATCAGGCTGCGCGCCTTCCTGCGGGAGCTGACGACGATCCTGTCAGGGGTCTCGCTGGTGCTCGTCGCGCTGTCGCTGGTGACGATCTGGCAGGCTAAACCGCCCGTGCTGGCCGCCGCGCCGGCGCGCGTCCCACCACCGGAGGACCTCGAGCCCCGCGTGGGGGAGTGGAGCGCCGAGGGCAAACCGCGCGACATCTACTACCTGATCTTCGACCGCTACCCGTCCGAGAAGAACATGCGGTCCTACCTGGGCTTCGACAACCGCGCGTTCACCGCCGACCTGCAGCGCCGCGGGTTCTATATGGCCCCGGACAGCACCGCCAACTATCTCAAGACCGCCTCGTCGCTGTCGTCGTCGTTGAACCTGCGCTATCTGTACGACATGCCGAAGCGCTACGGGCGCGACACCGGCGACGCGCTGCCGCTGTCTGAGTTGCTGCGCAACCATCAGCTGGGTCGCATCCTGCAGGCTCGCGGCTACGAGTACGTCCACATCGGGGCCTGGTGGGACCCCACCCAGAGCAACCCCCACGCCGACGCCAACCTCGGCTACGGGATCCGGTCGGACTTCGAGACGACCTGGTGGGAGACGACCCTGCTGTCGGAGCTGGGCAAACGGCCTTCCCAACTGTCCGGCGACGAACAGCGGCGGATCCACTACGACGGTGCCATCCGGCAGTTCCAGGCGTTGCGCACGGCGATGACCCAGCCGGGACCCACCTTCACCTTCGCGCACATCCTGCTGCCACATGAGCCGTTCGTCTTCGACCGCCTCGGCCGCTACGTCAGCCTCACCGAAGACGGCCGGCGGGGGCGCACCCGCGGCTACATCGAGCAGACGCAGTACACCAACGGCCAGATCTCGGCGTTTCTCGACGAGCTGCTCGACGTCGATGCGGCCGAGCGCCCGATCGTGGTGATCCAGGCCGACGAGGGCCCGCACCCGGTGCGCTACAAGCTCGACGAGATCGGCTTTGACTGGGAGTCCGCGACCGACGCGGAACTGCAGGAGAAGTTCCAGATCCTCAACGCCTACCTGCTGCCGGGCCTCGACGATCCTGGTCTGTATGCCGCCATCAGCCCGGTGAACACCTGGCGGCTGATCCTCAACGGCTACTTCGACGCCGACCTACCGCTGCTGGACGACCGGAGTTACGTCTTCCGGGACATCTCGCACCTGTATGACTACAGCGAGGTCACCGACATCGTGCATTGCTCCGGACCGTGCACGACTGGTGGCGAGCCGGAAAACTAGGCAAGGCCGGCTAGGCGTGGTCCTGCCAGTGGGTGCCGCCTGGTTCGGCCAGGCAGCGACGGACCT
Source organism: Euzebyaceae bacterium (assembly GCA_013812395.1). Classification (GTDB taxonomy): domain Bacteria; phylum Actinomycetota; class Nitriliruptoria; order Euzebyales; family Egibacteraceae; genus JACCTL01. The sequence goes on along the minus strand of JACCTL010000096.1, from coordinate 1,533 downwards.
GCTCGGCGACGTAGGGCGCCAGGCGGGCCAGCGCCTCGTCGAACGCAAGCCACTCCACGGCATCGATCTCGTGGGCGTGAACGGCCTTCGGCGCAGCGTCGCTGCGCCGAAGCGGTCGGGCGTCGTAGACCAGCACCACCCGCTCTGGCCAGGACGAGGCGAACACACCGAGCACGGCGCCGACACCCACCTCGACGCCGGCCTCCTCGAAGGCCTCGCGCTGCGCACCGCTGCGCGGATCCTCGCCCGGGTCCACCACGCCACCCGGAATCGTCCAGTGACGCTTGAAGCTGTCGTGCACCACCAGCAGCCGGCCCTCGTCGCGGCACAGCGCTGCGGCTGCCACGACCTTGCGTGGCAATGTGTCGAAGAAAGCCGCGCTACGACCCTGCGCATCATGGTGCCGGCGACCGATCGCCAGCAGCCGGGCGGCGGCGTCCAGCAGACCGGGAGAACGGTCCAGCTCCGGGTTCAGGCCCCCATCGGGGTCGCCGGCGACGGTGGCGGCCGCGCCCGGAGCGCACAGCAGTTCCACGTCGAAGCCACGGTGGCCCAACGCCCGCCGCAGCTCATCGGCGGTGTAGCCGCGCCCGACCAAGCGCCGGCCCGTGGCCTGAGCGTGCACGCGGCTCACGACTGACACGATCAGCAGCCCGCCCGGTGCCAGGGCCTGTGCGGCCTCGGCGACCAGGGCCTCGCCGTGGTCGCCGGCGCGAGTCAGCTCATCGTCGAGCAGCACGACCGCGTCGCAGGACCCGGTGGGCAGTAGCGCCGGCGAAGCGCTGCGGGCGTTCAGGCCGGCAGCCGTCAGGGCGGTGGCGACAGCTGGGGCAGCGGCCACCACGTCGTTACAGGTCTGCAGCCAGGCCTGGACCAGCGCGACGTGGCGGGAGTCGATCACCCGCAGGCGCGCACAACGTATGGGTACGGGTTGACGCTGGCGCCGCCACCTGGCATCACCTCGAAGTGCAGGTGGGAGATCCCCGCGGCGTTGCCCGTGTCGCCGACGTAGGCGATGAGCTCGCCGGCCGAGACCGTCTTGCCAACACTGGCGTCCGCCGCATAGCCCGACAGGTGCGTGTAGTAGTAACTGGCGCCGCTGGCTCCCTCCAGGTACAGCGAGATGCCACCCAGCGAGCTGCCCTCCAGGCGGCTGATGATGCCGTCCTCGTACGCGTAGCTCGGCGTTCCGTGTGGCGCCAAGATGTCGGTGCCCGTGTGGCTGCGACCGCCCGAGCGAGGAGCGCCGAAGGTGTCGCTGTAGCTACGTGGCTGGCCGACCGGGCAGGCGACCCCGCCGCTGCTGTCGCTGCTGCCCGCGCCGCCGCCATCGTTGCCGCCATCGTTGCCGCCGCCGTCACTGCCGCCGCCATCGTTGCCGCCGCCGCCGTCGTCACTGCCGTCGCTGTCGCCCGCCGTGCTGCCGGCGTCGCTCGTCGCCCCGTCACTGTTGCCACTGCGGCTGGCCGAGGCACTGCTGCGGGCCGACGCGGTCTCGCTGGCTTCGGCGGCGGCCGCCGCCCTGGCCTCGGC
>JACCTL010000091.1 GCA_013812395.1 Euzebyaceae bacterium | reverse complement strand
TCGACCACGCCGCACATCTCGCCAGCTACGAGCGGGCGGACGCCGTCACGCCGCTGGTGCTCGACCACCTGTCCGTCCCTGCCACGTTGGAGCAGCCATGACCGAAGCACGCCACGATCTCGGGATGTGAGTCCGCCGAGAGCTGCTGCACACCGGTGTCTACGCCGGCGTTCCGTCGGCGAACACCGCCTTCGCGATCGCCCAGCGGACCCTGGCGGAGCTGGGCGTTGCCGGTCCGCCCGCCGGCCAGGGACAGGCCGACCCGCAGCAGGAGGGCAACGGACCCTGACCCTGTGCCGGCGATGGCTGACCCGAGTCAGCTCCCAGCTGTCGCTGCCGGTGGTAGCTGAAAGTTGTCGTTCACCAAGCCCTGACCCGCCGCCGGGTCGGCCTGACCGGTTCGCTTGACGACCCCCATCGAGTCCGTGCTCGTACGCGAAGATGACCGCCTGGACACCGTCGCGAAGATCGAGCTGGGACAGCACGGTTGATGTCAGGTTCGCTCTCCAGCACCAGCCGGACCCCTTGCGCATCCGCAGACAGCGAGTCGCCACCGTCAGGTGCCCGTCGCCGACGGGGCCGTCGCACGCGGGTACCCGACCTTGACCCCGGCCAGGGGGTCCGTGCCAGGCAGCAACGGGCCCGCGCTCTCGAGTCGATCGAGGACGTTGCGGCGCATGCGCCCGATATGGGCACGGACCGTGTCGCCCAGCACGGTTTCGTCGGCATCGGTCATGGCCTGAGCCAGCGCGACATGGTCCTGCGAGCAGGTCCGCAGCCGGCCGTCGAAGAGCGGTTCCTGCAGCCAGAACCGTTGCACGCGACGGCGAACCTGTTGCAGGTACCCGGCGACGAACCGGTTGTTGGCTGCGGCCATGACGATCTGGTGATACCGGTGGTCGGCCGCCTGCCACGCGCCGGTGTCTGCGGCCTCGGCGCTGCGTACCAGTTCCGCCGCGAGAGCCAACAGCTCGGTCAGCTGCGCTTCGCTCAGGGTCTCGGCGGCGCGCCGGTAGACGTAGGAGTCGAGGAGCTCGAGCAGGTCGCAGGCTTCGTTGACCTCGGCGGGCGTGATAGTCGCAACCACGAACCCCATGTCGGTGCGCTCCACGAGACCGTCGCGCTCCAGGCGCAGCAGCGCCTCCCGGACCGGTGTGCGGCTGACACCGAGGTGAGCGGCGAGCTTGTTCTGGGAAAGCGGTGTCCGTGCCCCCAGGCGCATCTCGACGATGGCCGACAGCAGCGTGGCGTACACGCCATCGACCATCGAGGTCGACTCGCCGGTGCCACCAGCGCCATCGCCGGAAGCGCCGTCCTGGGGTGAGGCTGATGCCATCACATGGCCCGATCGACGAACGCTCGATCGTGAACCTGCACCGGGACCGTCGCAAGCTCCAGCACGCCGCGGGCGACATGCTCGGAATAGCGACGGAACGCCTCCTCGCCCTTCTGTTTCGTCGCGCGCATGGGGTTGCCGATCGTGCCACTGTCGATGAACTCGTGGTGATCCATCGGGAAGCCGAAGTACTGGTAGCCCTCGAACTCGACATCGGGCGCCCCGTCGGACTTGCGGAAAGAGTCAGGCAGAAAGTCCGGGACCGACGCGCGCGTGTCCGCTGCCCGTTCCATGCGGACCAGGTGCGGGTTCCAGGCCATGTCCTGGGAGGTTTCCAGCTCGCTGGCATGCCACCCCGGAGTTTCCTCGGGTGGGTTCTCCATGAGGCCGTCCAGAATGCCGACATAGCGCTCCATGTAGGGCTTCACGAACCCGACGAGCGCGCCGGTCTCGTAGCGCAGGCGGCGAAGGACCGGGTCGACCACCTTGGTGTTGGACCCATGGCCGTTGACGAAGATGATCCGGTTGAACCCGTGGTGGATGAGGCTGCGGGCGACGTCGTACATGAGGTTGGTCAGCGTGCTCGCCCGCAGCGTGATGGTGCCACGGCCCTCGCCGGGGGAGTGCATGTGCTGTGGCGAGTATCCCGCCCACAGCGGTGGCGTGTGCAGGACGCCGATGTGCTCGGAGATCCGTGCGCTGACCTCGGTGGCCGTGATGGTGTCGGTGTACAGCGGCAGGTGAGGGCCGTGCTGCTCCGTGCTTGCCATCGGCACCAGCACGATGTCCTTGACCGCCAAGTACTCCCGAATGTCGACGTAGGACAGGTCTGCCAGA
>JACCTL010000079.1 GCA_013812395.1 Euzebyaceae bacterium | reverse complement strand
CCGTAGGACCTGCACCCGCCTGGTCTGACGGTTGGCTGGCTGCACTCTTGAGGCCCACGAGGTGCCGGTAGCCTAACGGCATGGACACGCCGAGGGTGCTCGTGGCCGACTCGCTGTCGGATGCGGGAGTGACGGCCCTCGCCGCCCATTTCGACGTCGATGTGCGCAACGGCATGACCCGGCAGGCCTTGCTGGAGGCCATCGGCGACTACGACGCGGTCGTCGTGCGGTCGGCCACCCGGATCGACGCCGACGTCATCGCCGCCGGCGACCGGCTGAAGGTCATCGCCCGCGCCGGGATCGGGTTGGACAACGTCGACGTGAAGGCCGCCACCGCACGTGGGGTGATCGTCTGCAACGCCCCGCAGTCCAACGTCATCAGTGCCGCCGAGCACACCGTGGCGCTGCTGCTGTCGCTGGCTCGCAGCATTCCGCAGGCCGACCGCAGCCTGCGCGCAGGCGAATGGCGGCGCAACGAGTTCGAGGGCGTCGAGCTGTACGGCAAGGTGTTAGGCATCCTCGGCCTCGGCCGCGTCGGCACCCTGGTGGCGCAGCGCTGCAGCGCGCTGGGCATGCGCCTAGTCGCCTACGACCCCTACGTGACCGTCGAGCGCGCTCACCGCATGGGCGTGGAGCTGGTGGAGACGGTGCCCGAGCTGTGCGCCCTCGCCGACGTGCTGACGGTCCACCTGCCGAAGACGGCGGAGACGGTCGGCATCGTCGGGTTCGACGAGCTGCGCTCCATGAAGCCGACCGCCCGGGTGGTCAACACCGCCCGCGGCGGGATCGTTGACGAGGAGGCGCTGTACGTCGCGGTGGCCGACGGCTGGATCGCGGGCGCGGCGCTGGACGTGTTCGCCAGCGAACCGACGACTGACTCCAAGCTGTTCGGTTTGGACAACGTCGTCGTGACGCCGCATCTGGGCGCATCGACGACCGAGGCGCAGGACAAGGCGGGCACGATGGTCGCCGAGGCGGTCGTGCTCGCCCTCCACGGCGAGTTCGTGCCATCGGCCGTCAACGTCGCCGTCGGGGCGGCGATCTCCGAGGCCGTCAAGCCGTTCATGCCGCTGGCGGAAAAGCTCGGGCGGCTCTTCACCGCCCTGGGCACCGGCGGCGTGGACGAGTTGACCGTGGAGTACGTCGGACGGATCGCCGACGAGGATTGCCAGGCGCTGACGTTGTCGGCACTGCGCGGGCTGCTCGCCGGCGTCGTGCACGAGCCGGTCACCTTCGTCAACGCGCCGCTGCTGGCCGAGGAGCGGGGGCTGCGCGTGTCGACCCTGACGTCGCGGGCGCAGCGGGACTACGTGTCCATGGTGCGACTGTGCAGCGGCGACCTACGGGTCAGCGGGACGCTGGTGGGACCGGCCAACCGCGAACGCCTCGTTGAGGTCTGGGGCTTCGACGTGGACATGGAGCCCAGCGACCACATGGTCTTCTTCCGCTACGCCGACCGGCCCGGCATCGTCGGGATCATCGGTAAGGTGCTGGGCGACGCCAACGTCAACATCGCCACCATGCAGGTCGGGCGGCGCGAGGCCGGCGGCGATGCGCTCATCGCCATGGCCGTCGACACCGCTATCCCCGCTGAGGTCATTGCCCACATCGCCGATGTCATCGGCGCCGCCGACGCTCGTGCACTGGATCTGCCATGACTCCCAAGATCGCCGTCGCTCCCGAAGGGACACGCGAGTGGATCTGTGATGCGGTGCGAGCCGGCGGCGCCGAGGTCGTCAAGCCCGCGCAGGCGCAGGCTCTGGTGTGGACCGACGCCGGCTACGACGACGGGAGGCGCAACGGACCGGAGGCGCTCAAGGCGCTGGTGGCCAAGCATCCCCACCTGGACTGGGTGCAGCTGCCCTGGGCGGGCGTCGAGCCATACGCCACGGCCGGTGTCTTCGACGACAAGCGCCGCTGGACGTGCGGCAAAGGCGTGTACGCCAAGCCTGTCGCCGAGCACGCCCTCACCCTGGCGTTGGCGGGGCTGCGCGACCTCAAGCGGTTCGCCACCATGCAGTCGTGGGGTGAGCAGTCCGGGATCAGCCTCGCCGGGGGCAAGGCCACCATCTTCGGTGGCGGGGGGATCGCTCGCGAACTGATCGCACTGTTGGCGCCGTTTGGCGCCGAGATCACCGTCGTGCGGCGGCACCCACGCAAGATGGACGGTGTTCATCGGGTGCTGGGCTATGACACCCGCTACGAGGCGTTGCGCGGGGCCGACGTCGTGTTCGTGGCGTGTGCGCTGACGCCCGAGACCGCCGGGCTCATCTCGTCGATCGAGCTGGAGCTGATGGAACCGCACGCCTGGCTGGTCAACGTCGCGCGCGGCCAACACGTGCTGACCGAAGACCTGGTGCTGGCGCTGCGCGACGACACCATCGGCGGCGCGGCGCTGGACGTCACCGACCCCGAGCCATTGCCTGACGGTCATCCCCTTTGGGAGCTGCCCAACTGCTTCATCACGCCGCATACCGCCAACACCGAGGACATGGCCAGGCCGTTGCTGTCACAGCGGATCACCGCCAACGTCCGCCGCTACGCCGCCGGTGAGGAGCTGATCGGCCCGGTCGACCCCGCACTGGGCTACTGACGCGGCAGCCCAGCACTATACGGATGGCTCGTGCTGCTCCCGATGAGCCCCGAAGCGGGCGGTAAGCGTCGCCATCTCGGTGACGACTTCGCCGAGCCGCTGATTCATGTCAGCGCCAAGATCTGTGACTCGGTCGTTGGTCGCATCGATCCGACCGCGCAGCTGGAACAGGGCCGTACCCAACAGGCCGATGACGGTGAACAACGCCGTCGCCAGCAGCCCGATCAGCAGTCCCTCCATCGTCGCCAGCCTATCCAGTGACCGCTTCGCTCGTCGCGTCATATCCCACGCCTGTGGATGACGGTCAGCGGCCCCCGGGGTGGGCGGTGCCGCCGCCCGACGGCGCGGCCACTCGTCGCTGCAACCCGGGCAGCGGTACCCGGTAGGCGCACAGGTCGCAGTTCATGCGTGCGTCGCCGCTGACGGCTTCGCGGTAGCGGTCGAGCACCACGTCGGCGACGACCGGGTCGGGACCGAAGCGGCCGGCGTCGATGACGCGCAGGCCCGTGTCAGCCGCTGCTCGTTCGGCCGCCTCGCTCACGCTGCGCTCCAGCCTGCCGGCCAGCAGCGACCAGCTGAACAGCACCACCCGCCGGGCGCCCGCCGCCGCCACCCGGCGCAGCACCACCTCGATCCTGGGCCAGGTCACACCCGCGAAGGCGTGCTCGGCCCAGCGGTGGCCGCTGCCCTCCGCGAGGAACCGGGCTGCCTTGGCCAGGTCGCCGTTGGCGTCGGGGTCCGACGATCCAGAGGCCGTGACGACCAAGACCTCCTCGGCTCGGCCTTCGGGGAGGCTGACCGCGTCGAGGCGTCGCCGGGCGAGGGTGAACAGCTCGGCGTGCAGGCCGAGCACGCGTGCGTGCACGATCGGCACATCGGGATGGTCGGCGCGCACCCGCGCCACGGCGTTCGGCGCATCGGTCTTGGCGTGGCCGGCGCCGAGGTTGAGGAAGGGAACGGTCACGACGCGGTCCGCGCCCTGATCAGTCAGGCGGGCCATGGCCACGTCCACGGAGGGCTCCGTGAAGTCCTCCAGCCAGCCGTGCTCGACCGGAGCGGCGTGCCGCGCTCGAAGATGTCCCAGCAGGATGTCCATCTCCTCGGCGCCCCGAGGGTCGCGGGTGCCGTGCGCGATGAGCAGCAGGGCGGGAGTGTCAGAGGCCATGCCGCCAGGATGCCCGGCCGCTGAGCGGTCCACCCGCCGCCCCCGTCGCGTTCCCCACAGGCCACCGGTCGGGCTACCCGATATGTCGCAGCGGCCTGCGATGCTGGGCACCAACGACCAGGACCGATCACCAGGACGGAAGGAGGACCGGTTGTCGCCTCGTCGCATTGCCGAACCCCTGCACCCGGAGAAGGCAGCGATGGTGCTCGTCGGCGCCGCGATGGACATCGACGCGGTCGCGCACCGGACCGCGCTGAGACTGGAGGAGCTCGAGGCCGGTAGCGCGTATCCCAGGATGACGCGCGCCACCGCCAAGGCCGTCGCCTCCCTCGTCGAGGTGGCCAAGCGCCTGCGGGCCGACGGGCTGCTGGGACCGGTGGAGGGCTGGCCCGAGTCCTGACCGCCGGCTCTAGACTGCGACGGCCATGAGTGCATCCTCTGACCCGCTTGCGGCGCAGCGTGCCAAAGAAGAAGTGGCCATGGCGATCGCCGGACTCGCGATGGATATCGACGCGGTCGCGGTACGCGCAGGGCGCCAGGTCGACCGCTTGGAGCGCCTCGACGCCGAGCCCAACGCCGTCGTGGCGGCGCGCTGTGCGGTGGAGACGCTGGCCGAGGCTGCCCGGGCGCTGCGACGCGACGGGCTACTGCGCAGCGATCAGCAACGCCTCCTGTGAC
>JACCTL010000070.1 GCA_013812395.1 Euzebyaceae bacterium | reverse complement strand
TTCGTGGTCATCGACCACGGCAGCGCCGTAGCCGGGGTCCCACGGATCCACCGAGAACCGCATCCCAGTCCTCACCGCTCCACCCGCTCGACCGTCGATCCGCCCGGGCCGCGCCGCACCTCGTAGCGGATCGGCAGGCGCTCGGCGAGGTCGCGCACATGGGTGACCAGCCCGACCGTCCGGCCATGAGAACCCAACTCCTCGATCGCCGCTGCCACGGTGTCCAGCGCCTCGGGATCCAACGTGCCGAAGCCCTCGTCGAGGAAGATCGACTCCAGCCGCGGCTCGGTGTCGACCGCCAGCGCCGCCAAGTGGTCGGCCAGCGTCAGCGCCAGTGACAACGACGCCAGGAACGTCTCCCCGCCCGACAGCGTCCTCGCCGGCCGCCGCTCGTCGGCGCTGCCGTGGTCGATGACCACGAAGTTGCGTTGGTCGTCCATGGCCAGCGAGTACTGACCCGCAGACAACTCCCGCAAGGTGACGCTGGCGCCCTCGGCAAGGCGCTGCAGCGCCTCGTCGAGCAGCCACTGCTCGAAGCGGTTGGCGGCGAGGTGGCCGGCCAGCGCCCTGGCGACCTCGGCCCGCTCGCTGTGACCAGCCCCTTCGTCGCGAAGCCGCTGCGCCTCTGCCAGTTCCGACTCGATCCGCGCGCACTGGACCTTGGCCGCCGCGAGGGCGTCGGCGGCGGCGTCGCGCGCAGGCTTGCCGGCGGCGACGATGACCTCGCACTCCTGGCAGCGGGTGTTCAGACTGGCGGCTACCGCTTCGAGCTGATCCTGCGCAGTCGAGGCGGCGTCGCGCTGGGCTTCGGCGAGCTCCTCCTGCGCAGATGCCTCGCCGCGGGACCACTCGGCGAGGGCGGCCCAGGCACCGGCGAGGTCGTCGCGCCGCACGGCGGGCGGGCCCGAAGCCGCCACCTTGTCCCGCGCCGAGTCGAATCCACTCCATGCCCTGTCGCGTCGTTGCCCCGCCGTGCGAGCCGCATCCGCAGCCTCCCGAGCGGCCCGGCGCGCCGCCCGCTCGGCTTCCCGGGCGGTCACCAGCGCCGCGTCCGCCTCACCGATCTCACGCAGGCGGTGCTCAACCTCCGCCGGATCCAGCGTGTCGACCAGCACCTCATCGAGCTCGCTCAACCGCTCCCGCACCGAGTCGAGGGTCTGCTCTGCCTTGACTCGCGCGTCCCGCGCCGTCGCCAAGGCGTCCTCAACGGGGCGCAGAGCCGCCTGCGCCTTGACCAACGCGGCCTGAGCGACCGACAAGGCGGGCGGCGCCTCCCGGCCTGGCACCGCGGAGACGGGCTGGCCGCACACCGGGCACGGCTCACCGGCTACCAGCGTGGCGGTCAGCGTGTGGGCGGCATGGTCGCGCCGCGCCGCCTCCAATGCGTCCGCAGCCCCCTCGACGCGCGTCACCGCCGCTCGCACCAGCACCTCGGCTTCGTCTTGCGCTCGTCGCCGGTCGGCCAGGATCGGCTCGCCCTTGGTCAGACGGTCCGTCTGCTGTGCGCGCTGCTGATGTGCGCTGCGCAGGTGTTGCAGCCCGCCTTCCTCCCCCAACGCATCCCTCACCTCCTCGGCCTCCTCCACCGCCGCCGCGCGCACGTCCGCGGTAGCGGCAGCCTCCGTCGCGGCGTTGTCCAGCTCAGCCGCTGTAGAGGTCAGCGCCGCGACGCCGTCGGGGACCAGCAGGCCGCTGAGCCGCCGGCAGTTGGCCGAGGCCTCGGCGGCAGCGGCCGCGGCCCGCGTCTGCGCGACGGTCAGCGCGTCCAGGCGCGGCCGAGCCGCGTCAATCTCGTCGCGCAGCGCCGCCAAGCGGGTGATCCGTTCGCCGGCCGCCGCCAGGGCCTGCGGGGTTGCGCCGGCCAACTCCTGCAGGCGCCGGTGCACCAGCTCCGCGGAGGACTCGGCGACCTGACGCCGGCTGTTCGCCTCACCCCGCATCCGCGCGTACACGTCCATCTCCAGCAGCCGCACCAGCAAGTCCTGGCGTCCCGACGGCCTGTCGTGCAGGAAGCGCTGGAACTCTCCCTGTGGCAGCACCACACACTTGGTGAACTGGTCGAAGCCGAGGCCGAGCACCCGCTCAACCCCCGCCGTCACCGCATCGGCGTCGCCGGCCAGGACCTCGCCGGCGGACTCCAGCCGCGCCTCCTTGGTGGTAGCGCCACCGCCGGACAGCCGCCGCACGACGCGGACAGCCGTGAACGCCCGCTCAGCGACCGTAAAGTCGAAGCGCACCCGAGCCTCGACAACCCCCGAGGCGATGACGGGAGCAACGGTGCGGCGGTCCAGGCGCGGGACGCTGCCGTACAGGGCAAAGCACATCGCGTCGATCAGGGTGGACTTGCCGGCGCCGGTCGGTCCTGCTATGGCGAACAGGTCCGCGCCCTGGAAGTCGACCGTCACCGCCTCGCGGAAGGCGGTGAAGCCGCGCAGCTCAAGCCGCGTCGGGCGCATGGGCGGCGTCGAGGAGCTCAGAGAACAGCGCGAGGACGCGCTCGTCGGCGCTATCCCGATCGGTCAGGTACTCGCCGAACAGCTCGACCGGCGAGCGCCCGAGGCGCCGCAGCCCATCCGGTGCGCCTTGGATGGAATCGGAGGCCTCCACGCCGACGTCGACCGCCTCACGGAACCACTCGCGGACCTGCTCGGCCAACCCGGCTCGCTGTTGGCCGCGCACGACCACCCGCAGGTAGTCGTCGCCGGTGGTGCCGGCCAGGACCTCCAGCTCATCCAGGGTCCCCCGCAGGGTCCGTAGGCGCCGGCCCGCCGATAGCTCGACGGTGCGCACCTCCGCAGGACGACCCGGTGCCACCTCGATCAGCGCCACGGCCTTGCTGTCACCGGCCTCGCCGAAGTCCAGCTGCAAAGGCGACCCCGAGTACCTGGCGGGGCACGCGGCGGGGACTGACTGAGGACGATGCAGGTGGCCCAGCGCCACGTAGTTGGCCGAGTCGGGGAGCGCTGTCGCGGCGACGGCGTAGTCGAAGATCGTGTGGGCGCTGCGCTCACCGCCGCCCACCACGCCGCCAGCCATCATGAGATGCGCGACGACAAGGTTGACCGTCTCGGCCGTGAACCCCTCGCATAGCCGCTCGATGATCACCTTTACGCGGGCGTCGTAACGGCCGGCGTGCTGATCGGCGTCAAGGTCCATCAACTCGTCGGCGCGAACGATTCCACGCTGAGACAGGAAGGGCAGCAGCGCGATCTTGGCCATCTCTCCGGTCGCGAGCTCGATGGTAAGCAGGCCGCCCTCATGCGGGCGGGACAGCCGCGCCCCGCTGTGCACCCCGCCGGCAGCCAGCAGCGGCGCCACGGCGTCCAGCCGCAAGGGGTTGTCGTGGTTGCCGGCCACCACCACGACGGGAGCGACCTCGGCGAGGTCGAGCAGCGATCGCCAGACGATCCGTTCGGCGTCCGGCGCCGGCGCCGCAGTGTCGAACTGGTCACCCGCGACCAGCACGAGGTCAACCGCCTCGGCCTGGGCCACCCCGACGATCTCGGCGAGTACCGCGGTGTGCTCGACGGCACGGCTGCGACCGCGAATGGTGCGCCCGACGTGCCAGTCGGAGGTGTGCAGGATCCGCATCGGGTCTCAGGGTAGTCGGCGGGTATGAGCGGGGCGGCAGGGCCCCCGGTGCTTGCGTCGATCCGCCGTGTGGGGTCGGATTGGCGCCATGGATCATTCCGAGTTGCGGGGACGGCTGTTGGTGGCGGCGCCCTCGCTGACCGACCCGAACTTCCACCTGGCGGTCGTGCTCCTGCTCGACCACACCGAGGAGGGGGCGGTCGGCGTCCTGCTCAACCGACCCAGTGACATGCCGCTGGCCTCGGCGCTGCCGCAGTGGCAACCGCTGGCGGCGGCACCCGACGCGGTGTTCCTGGGCGGGCCGGTGCAGCGCGACGCCATCGTGGCGCTCGGGAGGACGCCGATCGCCAGCGACAGTCCGCTGCAGCGCATCCTGGCGGGAACCGCCGTGGTCGACCTGCAGATCGACCCCGGCCAGCAGCCAGCCGACCTGCACGCAGTGCGCCTGTTCGCCGGCTACGCCGGGTGGGGCGCCGGCCAGCTGGAGACCGAGATCGGCGCCGGCGGCTGGTTCGTGGTAGATGGCGACTCCGATGACGTCTTCACCGACGAGCCGGCCGGGCTATGGGAACGTGTCATGACCCGCCAGGGTGGAATGTTCCGCACCATCCCGCCCGATCCCACCCTCAACTGAAGGGTTACGCCCGTGCGCCTCAACGTCATGCTGGAACCGCAGGAGGGCCTGTCCTACGCCGACGTCCTGGCCGTGACAGAGCGAGCCGAGCAGCTCGGCCTGGACGGCTGCTATCGCAGCGACCACTACAGCACCGTCAGCGGCAGTGGCCAAGCTCTTGCGTCGACCGACGCCTGGGCCACGCTGGCCGGCCTCGCCCGGGACACTCAGCGCATCACCCTTGGCACGATGGTCACCCCGGTGACGTTCCGCCGCGCCGGCAACCTCACCAAGATCGTGGCTACCGTCGCCGAGATGGCCGGCACCCTCGATGGCGCATCGAGGGTCCATCTCGGGTTGGGCACCGGCTGGCTGGAGACTGAGCACCGCCAGCACGGGTTTCCATTCGAGGACGTCGCCACCCGCTTTCGCCGCCTCGACGAGCACCTGCAGGTGATCCGAGGACTGTGGGATCGCGACATCGAGACCTTCGACTTCGACGGAGAGTTCGAGCAATTGCAAGCGGCGCGCTTCTCACCCAAACCGGACCCGCGGCCCCGCATCGTCGTCGGCGGCTCGGGGCCCAAGAAGACCCCACAGCTGGCGGCCCGCTACGCCGACGAGCTCAACACGCCGTTCAAGTCACCGCAGGAGTGTCGGGATCTGCGCCACGCCCTCGACCGGGCCTGCGAGGCCGAGGGCCGTGACCCCGCCACCATCAGCTTCTCGTTGATGACCGGCTGCCTCGTCGGCAGCGACGAAGGTGAGGTGCGCCGGCGCGCTCAACGCCTGTACGCGCAGTCCGGCCGCGACGACAGCTTCGACCAGTGGCTCGACAGCTTCGCCGGTCCAGGGATCCTGGGGACACCCGAGCAGGCTGCCGACAAGCTGGGCCAGCTGGTTGAGGCCGGTGTCGAAGCCGTGATGCTGCAGCACCTGCTGTACGACGACTTGGACATGCTCGACGTCGTCGCCGAGGACGTCGCGCCCCGCCTCTAGCCCGGGGTGGTGAGGATCCAGTACCGAATCAGTAGTGGATGCCACCACCTCTCAGGGTTGGGACGTACCGCCGTCGCTGCTGAGGGCGTCATATCCCCTCGAATGGGTCGTCGGGCATGAGCGTGGCGGCGGGGTTAGCGCCCGCCTCGCTGGGGCGGGTGGCCCAGGACGGGAACGGGAACTGCGCCACCAGCGGCACTGGCAGCTCGGGCTGGGACACCAGCATCGTGCCAGGCTTGAGGATCGTCGCGCGCTGGCGCTGCACCGTGGGCAGGAACCCGTACTCCTCACGCGCCGCCTCGGCGGAGTCCAGGCGCCCCACCACCCGGATCGCCGAGTTGGCGATGATCCGCCGCTCCACCTCCGAGGCAGTCTGTTGTGCGCCGATCAGGATGATGCCCAGCGAGCGACCCCGCTCGGCGACGTCGAGCAGGATCTCCTTGATGGGGCTGGAGCCCTCGCGCGGCGCGTACTTGTTCAGCTCGTCGAGCACGACGAACAGCAGCGGGCGGGCCTGGCCGGTGCGCTCCTTGTCCTCGAATGCCTTGCGCAGGACCACACCGACCACGAACCGCTTCGCGCGGTCGTGCAGGTTGTGCAGGTCCACGACGGTCACCTGGCGGACCAAGTCGATGCGGTGGCGCGCGGGGTTGGCGATGTCGCCGCGGATCAGATGCTCGACGTGGCGCACCGAGGACAGCAGCCGGCGGATGAACGCGTTGACCGTTCCCTGCCCGATCGAGCGGCCCGCCCAGTCGTAGCGGGTGGCCTCGTCGTCGACTCGCTCCACGACCAGGTCAACCAGCTGGCGGAAGGTGCGCACCGCCACCCCGTCCAAGCGCACGCCGCCGTCGCCGAGATCGACGGCCTCCCGCAGCTGGGACATCACCTGGTGCACCACCATCGTGTACTGCTGGCGGTCGTCCTCGGCGTCGGCGAACAGGAATGGCAGCAGGTCGGCGCGGCAGAACTCGTGCAGCGACCAGAAGAAGGAGGTGACCCCCTCGGCACGCGAAGCCACGTCGGGCACCGCGTTGGCCGCGCCGCGGCGCGGCGGCGCGTGCACCGCCACCGAGGCGAATGCCCCAGGGGCCAGCCCGAGGCAGGCGTAACGGGCGCGCTGCTCGTCGTCGAGTCGAATGTTGGGGTGATCCAGGAACAGCAGGTCCTCGCCCTTGACATTGAAGATCAGCGACTTGGTGTTCTGCGCACCGATCCCCAGCGCACCCGAGTTGAACAGCGAGTACAGCAGGAAGGTGGCGTACGTGGTCTTGGTGGCCACCCCCGACACGCCGCTGATGTTCACGTGGGCGCCACGGGTGCCGTCGAGGAACTCCAGGTTGACGAACAGCGGCTCGTCCTCCCGTGACAACCCCGCCGGCAGCCGCTGTTCCATCTGGTCGAAGAACAGCGCCTCATCGCGCTCGGTGCCTTCGGCACGGCGGACCGCCGTGCCCGGCAGCGGCGGCACGAACACCTCGGGCTCGAAGCGGGTCGTCTGCACCTGTGCGGCTTCCGACACCTCGGCGGGAAGGATCCCGGCGGCGATGAGGAAGACGTCGGAGTCGAAGCGGGCGCCCTCGTGGCGGGCGCGAACCTGGCCGACAACGCCGAACAACCGCACGGCCTCACGGCCAGGCAGCGCCCGTTCCAGCGCGACGACGTCGTCCAGCTGCAGGAAGCCTCCCGGCGCCACGGCCACCCAGAACGCCAACGGTGTCGAGTCCTCGGTGCCGATCACGCGTCCGACGGGTGGCGCCCCGCCTGAGGATGAGGGCGAGCGCACCGCGCTCGCCGGCGGGCGGGGACTCGTCGGGTCGTCTGCCACGTTTCCTCCTCGACCGCCGGAAGGCTAGCGTGGCCGGGTCGTTGCCGAACCGGCACGTCACAGCCAACCGGGAGCAGGGCCATGTCGTTGACGATGGGCGCCGGGCCGTTCGGTCCGCAGTCGCCCGGCACCTTCAACTTCCAGCGGCAGGGGCCGGCGCATGTCCTGTACTGGGAGCCAGTCCCGCAGCGGATCCGTGGCATTCTCGCTGGCCAGACCGTGGTCGACAGCAACGCGGCGATGCGGCTGCACGAGACCGGGCTGCTGCCGGTGCTGTACTTCCCCGCTGACGACGTACGAGGTGACCTGCTCGCCGCCAGCGACCACAGCAGCCACTGCCCGTTCAAGGGGGACGCCTCCTACCGGTCGCTGCGCATCGGCGACCGCGAGGCGACCGACGCGGTGTGGACCTACGAGCAGCCGCTGGACTCCGCACCCCCCATCGCCGGCTACCTCGCCTTCTATCCCGACGCGCTGGACGCCTGGTTCGAGGAGGACCAGGAGGTCTTCACGCACTTCCGCGACCCCTACCACCGCGTCGACGTGCTGGACAGCTCCCGGCACGTCCGCGTGTCGGTGGGCGACCAAGTGCTCGCCGAGACCATCCGGCCCCGGATGGTCTTCGAGACGGGTCTGCCCCCACGGGCCTATGTCCCGCCCGAGGACGTCGCCGCCGACCTGCTGACCGCCAGCGACACGCGCACCGGCTGCCCGTACAAGGGGCAGGCGTCGTACTGGTCGGCGGCCGCCGGCGGGCAGGAGGTCGTCGACGCCGCCTGGTCGTATCCGCAACCGCTTCCCGATGGCACCCGGCTGGCTGGTTATCTCAGCTTCGACGACAACAAGGTGAATGTCGTCGTCGGCGAGCCGGACGGGCCGGGGCGGCGCGGTGAGCCAGGCCAACCCGGCGGAGCTGACGAGCAGCCCTAGCCCCCTAACCCGAAGCGAGCAGCAGTGCAGCTGGAGACCGTGGCGATCCGCGCCGCCGCCGACAGGCTGGCCGAGCGCCTGACCGCCCACCGCCGCGCGATCCACCGGCGACCGGAGCTGGGCTACCAAGAGCACGCCACCGCCGCCTACGTCGAGTCGATGCTCGACGATCTGGCGGTAGCGCACCGGCGCGTGATCGGGACCGGCGTCGTCGCGCTCCTGCCTGGCGCCGGGTCGCGCAGTGTCGGCGTCCGCGCCGACATGGACGCCCTGCCTGTCCCCGAGGCGCCCGGCCGTGACGGCTACCGCTCCGAGTTCGAGGGGCTGTCGCACGCCTGCGGCCACGACGGCCACGTGGCGGTGCTGCTCGGCCTGGCGGAGCTGCTGGCGAGTGTCGACGACCTGCCGCTGACGGTCGCGCTGTACTTCCAGCCCGCCGAGGAGGGACCAGGCGGTGGGCAGCCCATGGTCGCCGCCGGCGTGCTGGACGATCCCCGACCCGAGGCCGTGCTGGCTTTGCACGTAGCCAGCGCCCATCCCAGCGGCACCGTCGCCATCCGCACCGGACCGTCGAGCGGCTCCAACGACACCATCGCCATCACGGTCCACGGTGTCGGCGGACACGCCGCGCATCCGGACACCGCCCTGGACCCGGTGCCGATCGCCGCCCAGATCGTCACCGGGGTCCAGCAGCTGGTGACCCGCGAGATCGACCCGGTACAGCCGGTGGTGGTGACGTTCGGGTCGATCCACGGCGGGCACCGTGACAACGTCATCGCGTCCTCGGTCACGCTGACCGGCACCATCCGCGCCGTTCACCAGCACAACCGTGAGCTGTTGAACCGGCGCGTTCCCGAGCTGGCCCACGGCATCGCGGCCGCTCACCGGGCGACGGTCACGGTGGACCTGGAATGCGGCTACCCGGTCGGTGTCAACGACCCCGAGCTGACGCAGGTGGTGGCCGCCGCCGCGGCAGCCGTGCTGGGCGACGAACGAGTGATGCGGGTGCCCGAGCCCAGCCTCGGCTCGGAGGACTTCTACGCCTTTGGTGAAACCGGTCTGCCGGTGAGCATGTTCCAACTCGGGGTCGCCGATCCGGCGCGCGGCATCACCGCGCCGCACCACAGCCCCGACTTCAACCTGGACGAGGCGGCGCTGCCGGCCGGCGTCGCAGTCTTCGCCGAGACCATCCGCCGCCTGGAGCAGGCCGGTTGACGACCGCCCCGCCACGCCGGTTCACGGCAGGTCGAGGGGCAGGCGACCTCGGCGTCATGCGACCCAGGCGGGCGCGTCGGCGTCCGACAGCGGCGGGCCGGTGAGCGGGGTCGCCCCCAGGGCCACCGCCACTCGGGCCGCCAGGGCGGGCAGTCCCCAGCTGACCAAACACGCCGCGACCTGCTCGGGGGGCAAGGCGCGCCGGCAAGCGGCCGCGTCGACGGGCAGGTCCCGGCGAATCGTCATCAGCTCGACGTTGCGCCGGAACACCGACTCCGGCTCGGCCAGGTCATCCAGCAGCGCCTGACCCAACGGCCGACCCAGGACGCTGCGGCAGCCGATCGGGTCGGCGACGGCATCGGCGACGGTCGCGAACGCGCATAGCAGCGCGGCGGCACGGCTGGCACCGATGCCGCGGATCCCAGGCAGGTTATCCGAGGTGTCGCCGCGCAGGGCAGCGAACTCGACGTACTGGGACGCTGCGACACCGATCTCGGCGCGCAGCCGCTCGGCGGTGATTTCCACGGCCCGATCCATGCCAGCGGTCAGTCGCAGCACCGTGGTCCGCGAGCTGATCAGTCCGTAGGCGTCACGGTCGGAGGTGGCGACCACGCAGCGCCAGCCAGCGGCCTCGGCGCCCGACGCCGCCGAGCCGACCACGTCGTCGGCCTCCCAGCCCTCGGGCACGACGACTGCCACTCGCAGCTCGCGCAGCACCGCTGGCAGCCGTTCAAGCAGGGCGATCAGGGCGGGGTCCTTGTCGCCGCGGTTGGCCTTGTAGCCGGACCAACGCTGCTTGCGCACCGACGACACGCGGCAGTCAAAGCCCACGACCACCGCGTCGGGGCTGACGATGTCGGTGACAGCCACCAGCAATGCCAGGAAGCCGTAGAGCCCGCCACGGTCCGGGACGGCGCCGTAGGCGTGGAAGGCCCGGTGCGCCAGCGAGTTGCCGTCAACCGCCAGCAGCGTCGGACCGCGCCTCGGCGCCGGCGCAGGCACCGGCGGGGGCTGCCGCTGGCCGGCGGGCACGCTCGCCTGGAGTGGCTGGGCGGCGGCAGGCGCCTCCGGTTCGACGTCGAACAGTGACAGGTTCTCCATGCCCGCCTACTCTGCCTGATCGGCGGGAGCCGGCGGCGCAAGCCGGAACACTGATGTCCAGGTTCATCGCGCCATCGGCAAGCGCCTGCGGCCGGAGAGGTGCGGTCAGCGGCCGGAGGCGGTGGACAGACCTACTCGCGCACGCCTCCACCAGCCGTGCGTAGGGCTCCGGCCACGGCCCTGGTGCCGAGACGGAAGCGCTGGTATGGCTCGATCCGCCCCTCGAGCAGATCGGCGACGTGCTCGGCGACGGCGGGTCCGTGCTTGAAGCCGTGGCCGGAGCCGCCGCCCAGCAGCCAGACGCCCTCGTGTTCGGGGTGTCGGTCGATGATGAATTCGGTGTCAGCCGTCAACGCGTACTGGCAGACGTGACCGCTCACCAGCGGCGCGTCGACCAGGGAAGGGAAGCGCCGCGCGAGGTAGCCGCGCGAGCGCCGTTCGCTGTCGGGCGAGATCACGCGCTCACCCGTGTCCGGATCGAAGGCGGGGCCTTCCACGTCGGAGTTGCATTTGACGCCCTGCCCGTCCAGATCCCCCAGGCCGTACGCCGCCATGTCATAGTCGACCCAGCCGGGCACGCCGGGGGTCCGCCAGGCGGCGGAGGCGCCGAAGAACAGCACGTCCTGCTTGGTCACCCGCAGCTCGATCAATGCCGGGAACAGCCGCGCCAGCCACGGACCGCAGGCCCACACCACCCGGTCGGCCGTGCGACGGCGGCCATCGACGTGCACGGCTGCTCCGTCGTAGCACGCCTTCGCCTGCTCGTACCGCGCTCCGTACGCGATCGCCTGGCGCACCAGCGCGGCCACGCAGCGCCGCGCCCGCAGAACACCGGCACCCGGTTCGTACAGCACGAAGGACAGGTCGTCGGTGCTCAGGTCGGGAAACAGGCGGCGCGCCGCCTCGCAGTCCAGCCGCTCGGCCGGGATGCAGGCGGCCTCCAACGTCGCCGCGCTGGACGCCTCCCAGCCATCGTCGCGGTGGGCGAACCAGGCCACACCCGCATCGACGATCAGCTCCTCGCCGACCGAAGCACCCAGCTCCCGCCACAGGGTGCGAGCCCGCCAGGCCCAATCGGTGTACCAGCGGTCAGTGCCGTGGCCGCAACGCAACAGCCGTGATTCACCTGTAGAAGCGGCCCGGGTGTTCCCCGACTCGGCCATATCGAGCAGGGTCACCGACCAGCCACGGCGTGCGAGTTCGTGCGCCGTGGCAGCGCCGAACACTCCCGCGCCGACCACGATTACGCTGCCGCCACCGACCATGGCCGGCATTCAAGCAGTGCTATGCGGCGATGCTCAGACGGCAGGCGTCGCGGCCGGCGGCCTTCACCTCGTACAACGCCCGGTCGGCCCGGCTCAGCAGCGCGGCCTCGTCCTCGACAGGCCCGGCCACCGCCACGCCGATGGAGGCGGTCGTCCAGCCGGTCGCCGCGACCGCCGCGCGCAGCCGTTCCCCTGCCGCCAGCGCGTCGGCTTCGTCGGTGACCCCGAGGACGGCGGCGAACTCGTCACCGCCGATGCGGTAGAGCGCATCCCCGTCACGCATGGCGGCGGACAACGCGGCTGCCACCACGACCAGCACCTGGTCGCCGACCTGGTGGCCATGGGTGTCGTTGATGGACTTGAAGCCGTCGACGTCGATGACGAGAACCGCGTGCCGCCGTCGGTCCGAGGTCCGCCGGCGGGCCGTGGACAGCGCCGCGTTGAAGGTGGCGTGATGGCCGAGGCCGGTCAGCGGGTCGCGCTCGGCGCGCTCGCGCAGCTCGTTCATCGTCTCGGCCGTCAACAGGCATCCGGCAACCTGCACCGCCAGCAGCTCGAGGCGTTCGAGCTGCTCGGTGTGGGGAGGGACCGGCGACGGGTCGGCCACGACGAGGACTCCCATCTGCCTGCCTCCCGCCGACAGCGGCAACACGATGACGGCGTGCGCCCCCGCTTCGCGGAAGGCGTCTTGACCGGCGAAGCCGACGCCGCTGGGGTCGCCCATGGTGTAGCAGGAACTGCCGGTTTCGACCCAGGACACGATCGTCGCCAGCCCGGCCGCATCGATGTGACACAGCAACGTCGACAGCGGGCCGGTCCGCGCCGTGACGGCCGGCACGCCGCGGGCGTCGAGGAGCACCAGCAACGCCGACTCCATCCCCGCCATCTCGCATGCCGCGGCCAGCGCGTACTCGGAGACCGTGCTGGTGTCGGTCAAGCCCGCCAGCTCGGTGACGTGGCGCACCAGTTGCTGGGAGGGCGACTCGCGTGGCCTGCCCCCCAGCTCGGCCAGCCGTGCGGCGAAGGCCGCGGCGGAGGCCTCGACGATGCGTACGTGCTCGTCGCTGAGGTCGAACTCGGCTTCGACGTTGACGGCGCCGACGACGGTACCCCCGTTCCGCAACGGCACGCAGACCTCGCTCGCGACGTTGGGTGCGGCCTCGATGTAATCGTCGCTGTGCTGCGGGCGGACCAGCATCGTCGCTCCCCCACGGACCGTCGCGCCGATCACGCCCCGCGACGGTGGTATGCCGTCCTGCACTTGCCAGTACCCGCGCATCGCCCGGCAGCGCAGCCGGCCGCCACGTTCCAGGTACAGGCTCGGCAGCGGCATGCCGGCGTCCACGAGATGCTCGACGACGGCGGTGGCAGCCTCGTCGATCGTGCGCGCGTTCGACAGACGCCGCACGAGCGCGGCGTCAACGGCCTGCGTTGGCGCGACGCCGGAGCCCATGGATCTTTCGTCGGCGCGCCAGCGCCGAAGTTGAGCGCGCCGGCGTCAGCCCTCGGCGGCGTCGGTGCGCTGCGCCCGCAACGCCCGTTGGGTCGCGTCGCGCGCCTCGGTGACGAGCCGCCGCCCCGGAGGGGGCAGCGTCGGCGACGCCAGCGCCGCGTCGGCCACGTCCACGGTCGCCTGCTCGACGAACACGTCGGGGTACAGGCCGTCGGTCACCAGCAGCGCCTCCTCGGCATCGCGCCCTGACCAGGCGCCGGGCAGGGCATCGAGATAGCGCTGCACGTAAGGACGCAGCAGCTCGAGCTGCCCGCGCTGCCAGAAGCCTGCGATCAACGCCCGCATCGTTGCCAGCGGTGGCGAGGGGCGTTCGGTAAGGGCCGCCCACGCCTGTGCCTTGGCCTGGGCCAGCGGCATCGCGGCGCGTGCCGAGGCCGCCCTGCGGGTGCCCATGTCGGTCGGGTCGCGTCGCAGCTCCGCGGCGATGTCGTCGTCTGCCGCCTCACCGGCCGCCGCCAGCACGGCCAACAGGTACCAGCGCAGGTCGGTGTCCACGGCCAGACCCTCGACCTGGTGACTGCCGTCCAGCAGCCCACGCAGGATGGCCAGCTGCTCGCCGGTGTCGGCGGCCGAGGCGAAGGCCCTGGTCCAGATCAGCTGACGGTCGCTGCCGGCTTCGGCTGCGGCTAGTGCCGATTGCGCGTGATCGGCGAGCTCGCGGCGCGCGGCCGTGCGGTTGCACGGGTCGGAATAGCGGTCGATCGCCGCGGAGGTCTGGGCCAGCAGTTGGGTCAGCACACCGACGTCGGACTCCTGGCCCGCATGGCGCACGACCAACGCCACCCAGCGGCGGGCCGCCAGCTCCCCGTCGCGGGTCATGTCCCACGCCGCCTGCCAGCACAGCGCCCGCGACAGCGGATCGGACAGCACGCCGAGATGCGCGGTGATCGTGTCCACCGAGCG
Source organism: Euzebyaceae bacterium (assembly GCA_013812395.1). Taxonomy (GTDB): domain Bacteria; phylum Actinomycetota; class Nitriliruptoria; order Euzebyales; family Egibacteraceae; genus JACCTL01. The sequence goes on along the minus strand of JACCTL010000070.1, from coordinate 6,639 downwards.
CTCGTCCAGACGCACCTTGGCGTAGGCCAGGTCACCGTCGTTGGGCAGCAGCAGGTCGGCCAGCGGCTCGCCCGTCAGGTCGGCGACCAGGGTCTGCGCGCCCTCGGCATCGACCTCCACCCGGCGGCGCAGCTCCAGCTGTTCACCGCGCAGGTCGTACAACCCGAGACCGACGCGGTGAGCGCGCAGCCTGGGGTGCGCCACGGGTGCGGCCTGCCGCAGGGTCACCTCGCCATAGCGGCCTTCATTGGCCTCAGCAGTGACGCGCAGCGTCGTGACGCCCGAGGTCTGCAACCACTGCTCGGCCCACACCCGCAGATCTCGCCCCGATGCCTGCTCGAGCACCTCGAGGAAGTCGGCGAGCTCCGCATTGGCCCAAGCATGACGCGGGAAGTAGCCGCGCAGACCCTTGACGAAGGCCTCTTCGCCGACCCATGCCACCAGTTGGCGCAGCACTGCGGCACCCTTGGCGTAGGTGATGCCGTCGAAGTTGTTCCGCACCGAGTCCGTGTCGACCATGTCGGCCACCACCGGGTGGGTGGACGGCAGCTGGTCCTGGTTGTAGGCCCAGGACTTCATGTCATAGGCGAAGTCGGCCCAGGCGCCGGCAAACCGGGTCGCCGAGGCCATCGCCTGGAACGCCACGTACGTCGCGAAGCTCTCGTTGAGCCACAGGTCGTCCCACCAGCGCATCGTCACCAGGTCGCCGAACCACATGTGGGCCAGCTCGTGCAGGATGGTCTCCGCACGGCGGCGGCGGTTGGCCACCGTTACCTTCGAGCGGAAGATGTAGGACTCGGAGAAGGTGACACAGGCCGCGTTCTCCATGGCACCGGCGTTGAACTCGGGCACGAAGACCTGGTCGTACTTGTCGAACGGGTACGGGTGCTCGAAGGTCGTGGTGTAAAAGTCCAGGCCCTGACCGGTGAGGGTGAACATCTCGTCAGCGTCGAGATGGGCCAGCAGCGACCGGCGGCAGTACAGCCCGAGATCGATGTCACCGTGGCGCTGTGCCACGTGCTGGTAGGGGCCGGCCACGACGGCCGTCACGTAGGTCGACAACGGCGGCGTCGGCGCGAAGCGCCACAGTCCCGCCTGACCCTCCGCCGGCCGCTGCGTCACCTTGGCACTGCTGATCACGACCCACTCCGGCGGCGTCTCGACGGTCAGGGCGAACGCCGCCTTGAGGTCGGGCTGGTCGAAGCAGGCGAACACCCGGTGAGCGTCGAAGGGCTCGAACTGCGTGTAGCAGTACACCGCGCCGTCCACGGGATCGGTGAACCGGTGCAGGCCGATGCCGCTGGTCTGGTAGCGGCAGTCGGCGACAACCTCCAGCTCGTTGTCAGCCGCCAGTTCATCCAGCGCCAGCCGGAAGCCGCCGAACGCCTCAGCCACCAGCTGGCGCCCGTTCAGCCGCGCCGACCGCACGCCGCACGCATCGAGGTCGATGAACGTGCTCGCCCCCGGCTGGGAGCAGTCGAACCTCGCGACCGTGGTACTGGCAAACGTCTTGCCGTCGCTGCTCAGGTCCAGGTGCACGTCATACGAGTGCACCGACAGGATGCCGGAGCGGGTGAAGGCCTCGTCGCGGGTGAGATTGTCGGCGGTCGACATCCGGGCGTCAGCTCCAGGCAAGTCAGTCCCAGTCGGGTGCGGAGGGCGGGTCGATGATGCGCTGACCCCGTTCGAGCTCGTCGAGGCGCGACAGCTCGTCATCGCTCAGCGCCAGGTCGGCGGACGCCAAGTTCTCCTGCAGGTGCTCGCGGCTGCTGGCCTTGGGGATTGCCATCACGCTGGCCTGCGCCAGCAGCCAGGCCAGGGCCACTTGACCAGGAGTCACGCCGTGAGCCTCGGCCACGTCGTTCACCGTCTCGTCGTCGATGACGGCGCCCCGCGCCAGCGGCGAGTAGGCCGTGACCACCATGTCGTGCTCGCGCGCGGCGGACAACACGGCCTGCTGGCCGAGGAACGGGTGGTATTCGACCTGGTTGCACGCCACCGGCGCGAGGCGAGCGGCCTCGAGCAGCTGCGCGGACGTGAAGTTGCTGACGCCGATGTGGCGGATGGCACCGGCCTCACGCAACTCGACCATCGCCGACAAGGTCTCGGAGATCCGGTCGAAGGCGGCCGGCCAGTGGATCAGCAGCAGATCGACGTAGTCGCTGCCGAGCTTGTCCAGGCTCTCGCGCGTCGAGCTGTGCACCCGCTGGCTGCTGAGGTTGGAGGTGCTCAGCTTTGTGGTGATGAACAGCTCCTCGCGGTCGCTGCCGTCGATCCCTGCTCCGACGTCGGCTTCGTTGCCATAGCCCTGCGCGGTGTCGATGTGGCGATAGCCCAGCTCCAAGGCGGTCGCGACGGCGTCCCGGCACGTCGCGCCCTGCAGCTCCCAGGTCCCCAGACCGAGCGCGGGCACTTTGCGACCTTCCAGCGACACGTAACGCATGAACGCTCCCTCGAGTTCGATGACCCGACAGGCCTACCCACCAGCCGCGCCGGCTCCACCCCGTGGCGGTTGTCCACCTGGCCCGTCGTACCCGCGCAGGGTCCTGCGGATCAGCAGCGGGTAGCCGACCACTCCGATGAGGGCGAAGGAAAACCACTGCAGTGCGTAGGACAGGTGCGAACCTTCGCTGAGGTCGGGAAGGTCGGGGGTGCGCGGTAGCGCTCCCGCGGCTGGTTCCTGGCGTCCCAGCAGGACATAGAAGCCGTACAGGGGCTCGCCAACCTGGGGCTGCAGGCGCGCAACGTCGACCACCGACAGATAATCGACCTGGTCGCCGGTCGGGCTGCGCGAGCCGAAGCGGTGCGCGGTCTGATCGGGCATGACGATACCCTCCACAGCTACCTCGCCCGCCGGCGGAGCCGCTTCCGGCACCGGAGGCTCGTCCAACGCGAACGGCACCCAGCCGCGGTCCACCAGGACGGCCCGTCCGCCCGCCGTGACCAGGGGCGTGACGACGTGGTGGCCGGGTTCTTCGTTGTCGCTACGTGGGCTGAGCAGCACCTCTTCGCCTGGCGCGTAGCGCCCCTCCACCGCGACGCGGCGGTAGGCGAGGGCGTCGGGGTCCCCGCCGACCTCGTCGAGCACGGCCGCCAGCGGCTCGGCGGGAGCAGCAAGGCGTTCGGAGATCAGGGCGTTGCCGTCGCGACGCTCCTCCAGCCGCCGAACCTGCCAGAGGCCGAGGTTGACCAACAAGACTGCGATGAGCAGCACGGCGGCGTGGGCGACCAGCCAGCGGGGGCGCAGCAGCACCCTGGTCAGGGAGGGAGATGGCCGGGCGGCGACGTCGCGTCGAGCCGGATCGGTGCTGAGCATGCTCCTATTGTGGCGCGCCGGGGTGGTCAACCGGCTGCCCAGCGATTGTCGCGCGCCGCGCTAGCTCAGCCGGTCCCGGCGACCCCGGCCTCGGTGGCCTCAGTTTCGGTGGCCTCGGTCTCGGCGGCCTGCCGTTGGGCCAGGTAGGTGTCCAGCTTCTTCTTGATGCGCTGCAACGCGTTGTCGATCGACTTGGTGTGGCGGTTGAGGGCTTCGGCGATCTCGACGTAGGTCTCGCCCTCGACGTAGCGTTGCAGGACCTCGACCTCCAGGTCGGACAGAATCTCGGCGAAGTACTCCTCGAGCATCGCCAACTCGGCGCCCGACACCACCGAATCGGCCGGATCGACCGCCTCGGCCGCGATCTCGTCGACGATCTCGGCACCCGCGTCGTCGTCATGATGCGCCGGCAGGTGCAGCGACACGTAGCTGTTCAGCGGTGTGTGCTTCTGGCGGGTGGCGGACTTGACCGCGCTGATGATCTGCCGGGTCACGCACAGGTCAGCGAAGGACCGGAAGCTCGACCGGCTAGGGTCGAAATCGCGCACGGCCTTGTACAAGCCGATCATCCCCTCTTGCACGACGTCATCGCGGTCGGCGCCCGCCAAGAAGTAGGACCGCGCCTTGTTGCGCACCGCGACGCGATAGCGCGTCAACAGCGTGTCGAGGGCTTCGTCCTCGCCAGCCCAGGAGCGAACGACGAGATCTTCGTCCGGTTCGGCCGCTTGGGCCGAGCCGGAATGCGACGGAACGGAAACCACGGGCGTCAGACATTCTCCCCGTCCAGCCGTCCTAGTGGTGGCGGCAGCGCACCACAGTGCGTTGTAACACCTGTTCCCCGCCAGACACCTTCCAGATGGGTTCGGCGTGCGCTCAGCGCACTCGCGATGATGATTTCCGTCGCGCGACCTCGAACAACGCCACGGCTGCGGCGGCGGACGCGTTCAGCGACTCGATGTTGCCCGACATGGGGATGCACACCAGTTGGTCGACACGCTGCGCCACCAGCCGCGACAGCCCGTCGCCCTCACCGCCAATCGTGATCGCCACCTTGCCGTCGAGCAGGCCGCAGTCCCACAAGGCCATCTCCCCCGCGCCGGACAGGCCCACCGACCAGAAGCCTCGCTCGGTCAGGTCGGCAAGGGCTCGCACGATGTTGGGCACCATCACCACCGGCAGCCAGGACAGCGCGCCGGCCGCCGCCTTCTCCGCTGCTGGCGTGACCCCGGCGCTGCGCCGCTCGCGCAGGACCAGCCCGCCGGCTCCGGCCGCCTCGGCGCTGCGCGCGATGGCCCCGAGGTTCTGCGGGTCAGTGACCCCGTCGAGGACAACGAGCAGGTCGCTCTCGCCGAGTTCGGCCAAGCCGCGGTAGGGATAGGGCGGGGCGGTCGCCACCACTCCCTGATGCCGGACGCCGCCGGCCAGTTGGTCCAAGTCGTCACGGTCGCCGCGGCGCACGGTGACTCCGGCTTGCCGGGCCTGCGACAACAGCGCTTCCAGATCGGCGCCGGCGCGGCGATCGACCGTGACCGCGTGCAGCTGCCGGCCGGCGCGCAACGCCTCGGCCACCGGCTGGCGTCCGGGGATGGCGTGCACGCCGGGCTGAACCGGTGGTGCTGTCCCCCTTGTCACGACGGCGTCACGACGGCGTCAGGGACCAGCCAGGCTGGACCCGTGGTGAGGGCCAGCTGGTCACGGCGACGTCAGGTACCAGCGGGGCCCCTCAGCCGAGTCCTCGACGACCACGCCCAGCTGGGTCAGCCGCGCGCGGATAGCGTCAGCCGTCGCGAAGTCACGTCGTTCACGGGCCTGGCTGCGCAAGGCGAGCAACTCGGCGACCAGCGGCTCGACCAGGTCCGCGCCGCTGGCCTGACCGGACATGTCATAGCCCAGCATTTCTGTGAGCTCGCTGAGCAGCGCTCGTGCCTCGGCCGCCTCTGTCCATTGCCCCGCCTCCAGCATCCGGTTGCCCGCGCTGACCAGGTCGAACAGCGCCGCTTGGGCGGCGGGCGTGCCCAGATCGTCGTCCATGGCCTGCTCGAAGCGCCGGCGGATGTCAGCGACTGCCGTCGAGCTGGCCCCGTCGGGCGGCGGGAGCTGTTGTGTCACTCGCTCGAACGCGCTCCAGCGATCGAAGGCGGCGGCCGCCTCGGCAAGGCGCTCCTCGTCAAAGTCCATCGGCGAGCGGTAGTGGGCGGACAGGAAGAACATGCGCAGCACGTTGGGGCCGTAGCGATCCAGCGCCTGGTCGAGGCTGATGACGTTGCCCAGCGACTTGGACATCTTGGTGTCGCCCATCATCAACAGCCCGTTGTGCAACCAGAAGCGGGCGAAGCGGCGCCCGCTGGCGGCCTCGGACTGCGCGATCTCGTTCTCGTGGTGGGGAAAGATCAGGTCGAGGCCGCCGGCGTGGATGTCGAAGGCGCTGCCCAAGTACTTGCCGGCCATCGCCGAGCACTCGATGTGCCAGCCTGGACGGCCACGGCCCCACGGCGACGTCCACGACGGCTCACCGACCTTGGCACGCTTCCACAGCGCGAAGTCCAGCGGGTCGCGCTTGCGCTCGTCGGGTTCGACGCGCGCGCCGGAGCGCAACTCGTCGACATTGCGTCCGGACAGCTGCCCGTAGCGGTCGAAGGAGCGCACGGCGAAGAAGACATCGCCACCGGACTCATAGGCGGCGCCGACCTCCACCAGCCGCTCGATCAGGGCGATCATCTCGATGATGTGGCCGGTCGCCCGAGGTGCCACGTGGGGTGGCAGCACGCCGAGCCGTTCGATCTGGCGTTCGTAGACCCGCGCGTACTCCTCGGCCACGACCACGGCCGCACGGCCCTCGTCGCGGCCACGCGCGATGATCTTGTCGTCGACATCGGTGATGTTGCGGACGCAGAAGACCTGGTAGCCGCGGTAGCTCAGCCACCGCCGCAGCAGGTCGGGGACGATCTCGGCTCGTGCGTGGCCGAAGTGCGGCGGGGCCTGCACCGTCGGCCCGCAGACGTACATGCCGACGCGGCCCTCGTCACGGGTCTGGAACTCCTGCACGGAGCGCGTCACCGTGTTGTACAGCAGCATGGCCGCCAGACTAGTCGTGGGCGCTACCGCCTCCGGCCAGAGCCGTTGCACCGCCGATCAACCCTGTACGATGCTCGGTCCACTGGGGAGGCAGTTATGTGCCTTGGCCTTCCAGGCCAGATCACCGAGATCCGGAACGCCGAGCACGCGCGCGTCGACAGCGACGGTGTGCAGCGGGATGTCTCCCTGGCGATGCTTGGCGACGAGCATCTGGCGGTCGGTGACTGGGTCCTGGTCCACCTCGGCTT
>JACCTL010000065.1 GCA_013812395.1 Euzebyaceae bacterium | reverse complement strand
CATCCACGCCTCGATGCGCACTTCGGCTTCGGCTGGAGCGAAGTCGAAGACGAGGTCGCGCAGCCGCAGAATGCCGCCTGGTCGCAGGATTGAGGCCATCCGATCGAGCGCAATCGCCTTCCAGAAGTCAGGCAGCTGATGCAGGGCGTTGCGCGTGAAGATCACGTCCGCCGGCTCGTCCTGATGCTCGTAGGAGAGGAAGCCGCCATCGGCAACGGTGACGTTGTCGAGTCCGAGCTCATCGACCCGACCACGGAGTGCAGCGGTCATCGCCGGTGAGACGTCCACTGCGACGACGTGACGGCACAGGCCCGCGACGGCAACGGTAAAGGCACCAGTGCCCGCACCGAGGTCGACGACGATCGAGTCGGGCCCCAAGCCGTGGCGCTGGAGGACGTCGAGATCCTCGGCCGGGTCGAATCCCGCCTTGAGGTCGTAGCCAGCCACGTACCGCTCGTCGAGGTGTTCCGCGCCCGCGTGTACGCGCTCATCCAACCACCATGGCTTCATTGGAAGAGAGTTTGCATCTCGCACGACACGAGGCTATCGCCAGCCTGCGTCGCCGGTGGCTGCGCAGCGCCCATCGTACCGTGGTAGGACTTGGACAACGAGGGGCTGAACGCACTCGCCGGACCCGACTCGCCTCGAAAGCGCCAGGTCCGGCGTGCCCTCGAAGCCGCGTCGCGCGGCGGTCGGGACGTCACCGTCCCCCCGCGCGTACTCGCCGAGTCCTATCGCGGTGCAGCCCACACGCAGGCCATCGACTCCCTGCTCGCACGCCGCCGCCCCGCGATCGTCACGCGTGACACCGATCGGACACTGGCGCGGTTCGTCGGCGCTGTGCTCCATGCCGCGGGAGCGGGTTCCGCGGGCATCGTCGATGCGCACGTGGTTGCGGTCGCCGCCGAGGCGGGCGGAGGCCTCGTCCTCACGGGGCACCCGACCGACCTTGAACGCCTGGCCGCGCCCTACCGTTCCACCGTCATCGAACCGCTCCGCTGACGAACCGCCCAGAGTGCTCTCGGCCGGGATGTTCGCCTCGAAAGCCATTGTGGCGGTGCTGTACGCGCGCGCGGATCGCACCGTTCGCGGACGGACTCATCGACGTGGCGATGCACGACGCGTCTGCAGGGCGATGGATGCCCGATCTCACCGACCACGAGCGCTTCGTGACCCAACCAAGCCCGGGCTGGCGCATCACGACGACGGACGCGGTCATCATCTCCCTGCTCGAAGCGCTGCGGACCGACGACGTCTTGGAGCACATGGCGCAGGCGGGCGTGCCGTGCGCGCCCATCCGGGGACTGAGGAGATCTTCGCCGGCCCCGCCGTTCAGGACCGCCACATGCAGTTGCGCGTGGACCACCGGCTTTGGGTGAGCTGTCGCTAACGGGGGCGCCGTGGCACCGTGACGGCTAACCGGTCGCGGTGGGCCTGCCGCCCTCAAGTCTAGGCGAGCACAACTGAGGCCGTCCTGCGCGGCGTCGGGCTACCCGCCGGAGGAGTCGAACGGCTCGCGTCCGCCGGGCTGCCGACACCGGCGACATCCCCCGGCTTCTTAGGCCACCGCCTAAGAGGCCGCCTCGTTCACGCCTGTATGCGGTGGCCCTTACAGGAATCAGCGTTTGTCACCTCAGTTGTTGCACCGGTGCGGGAGCGCTGAGTGCCAACCTGCCGTCGAGGGTCAGCAGCCGGGCGCCGATGGCCTCGGCGCAGGTCACGTACAGCCCGTCGCACAGCGCGATGTTGTCGCGCAGCGACCACGCTCGTCGCAGCAGGGGCGGCAGCGGGTAGCGCTGGACCGGCAGGCGCAACAGTTGGGCGAGGGCGCGCTCGACCATCGCGTCGGTGAGTGTTGCCGCCCCAGCTAGCCGCCCAACCGCCGACAGCACTTCGGCGTCCAGGTGCGCCGGCGCCGCCAGCGACGCGCCTCGCATCGTCTCGGCGACCTCGTTACCGCGTTCGGTGCCTCGCAGGACCTCGACGACCGCCGACGCGTCGATGACGAGTGGACGCGGACTCACCCCAGGTCGCTGTCGCGACGTCCTTGTGCGACCAGGGTGACGCTGTCGGGGCCATCGGCGGACAGGGGCGGACGTAGGCGAACCTCGTCAAGCCAGGTGTCGAGTGGCGGCAACGACGCGTGCCGGCGCAGAACGTCGATGACGTACGCGCGAAGGCTCATCCCGGCCGCCTCGGCGCGTCGCACGAGCTCCTCATGGGTCGGCTCGTCCAGGTCACGGATGTGCATGTTGACGCTCATGGCCGCCTTGCATGGCAGCATACTGCTACCAGCGGAGTTGGTATCCGATGTCTAGCGCCGGTGGACGACCGCAGATTGTCTAGCTATGGTAGACAGCATGTCGGACCGTGAGACCTTGCTGCGGCGCACCGAGAAGGCCCGCGCTGCCTTCCAGGCTCGTCAAGACGAGGTCGATGTGGCCAAACGCGAGTACCACCAGCACGTACGGGAGCTAGTGGCAGCGGGCATGTCCCTGCGAGAGATCGCCACCGCGTTAGGACTGAGCCACCAGCGGGTCCACCAGATCGTCGCGCAAGAACCCAGCACCGCCAAGCGACGCCGGAGCACGACGACCACGGCAGCGGCTGGTACGGCGACGCTGCTGGTGCTGCTGGCGGTGCTTGCTGCGGTCTCCGGCATCCCCACACCCTGGTCGCCTGCGCAGGCTTCCGATGGCGCCACGGCCCAGGCGCGGCCGTACCCAATTGGACTCGAACGCTTCGACACCCCCCAGGCAGCGGCCGAGGCGGCCGTCGTCAGCGCGCATCCGGAGTTGCGCGAGGTCGCCAGCGAGGTCGTGCTGCGCTTTCCTGACGAGGTCGCGCTCGACGCCCGTGTCCACGTGACCGCCGATCGGTTCTGTCGCATCTACCCAGCCACGGGAGAGCAGGCCGGCACGACTGTGACCTGGACGGCCTTCGGTGAGGGAGTCTCCTGCTCGCCGTCGAGCAGCGCGTCATCGGTGCCGTAGTCGGCGGAGCAATCTCGGCCGTGTGGCCTCGAAGAGTTGGTCGGGCATCGGCTCATCGACCGCCTCAAGGCGGAGATCATGGCCGTTACTGGCGCGTGACCCGTCGACCTCCTCGGTGAACACGCATACACCCGTCGCAACGTCGAGACGGACTCGGTGCGCGTCGGCGTAGCGCAGCCCAGACTCGCGGTCTTGCCGCGTCGGTCCGCCGGCCTGCGCATCGCGTGCCTCGCTCTGGGCCGAGAACAGCAACGCGCAGCACGCGCAGCACGGGTCATACGCCGACGTCGGCCGCTACCGGACCAGCCCGTCGGATCCATAGACTGGCGGGACGTCCCCAGCGGTGGGCGGCGGCACCACCGGTGTTCCGCCGTCGGACGTCAGCCAAGCCTGCGAGCCCGGCTGCCAGTCCTGTCGAGCGGCCAACAGGACAACGCCGTCGACCCCCTCAACGCGGACACCGCCGCCCGTGCCAGCGATTCCCGCTGGCCCGGCCACTGCGCTCGAAGCGAAGCGTCCGCCAGCGCCGGGGCGACGAACGCGCCGGGGCGACGAACTGCTCGATGGTCGGGCGCATCCGTGCAGTGTGGCCCACTTCTGCCCCTATCGGCGGGGCCCCCGGCCATACCCGCGATTCCAAGCATCGAGTTTGTGCCGGGTGGTCCGGCGACCTTGTCGCCTCCGCGTTGACGAAGTCGCGGGAACCCCCGGGTAGCCGCCCACGACTTTGGCGGACCACGTGTGGAGCGGTCGACCAACGGGCATATTGAACCTACGAGCACGCGCCAGGCGGACCGCCCGCAAGCCGCCGAGGAGCGCTCGAGGCCCCCGCCCGACCACGGGGGCCTCGTCTTGTCTGGACTTTCTTTCCTACCTCTGGCGAGCCGCTACTGGCGGACCAGTGGCCGGTACTTGATTCGGTGCGGCTGATCGGCTTCGGCGCCGAGCCGGCGGCGGCGGTCGGCCTCGTAGTCGGAGTAGCCACCCTCGAACCAGCGCACCCGGCTGTCGCCCTCGAAGGCCAGGATGTGGGTGGCGATGCGGTCAAGGAACCAGCGGTCGTGGCTGATTACCACCGCGCAGCCAGCGAAGCTCAGCAGCGCGTCTTCCAGGGCGCGCAACGTGTCGACGTCCAGATCGTTGGTGGGCTCGTCGAGCAGCAACAAGTTGCAGCCGGTTCTGAGGAGCTTGGCCAAGTGGACGCGGTTACGTTCGCCGCCGGAGAGGGTGCCGACTCTTCGCTGCTGTTGAGCGCCTTTGAAATTGAACCATGACACGTACGCACGAGACGGCACCGGGCGCTTGCCCATCAAGAGCTCGTCCTGACCACCGGAGATCTCTTCCCATACCGTGTTGGCGGGCGCCAGTGCGTCGCGCGATTGATCGACGTACCCGATCCGCACCGTCTCGCCAATCTTCAGCGTGCCGCCGTCCGGTCGCTCCTGACCGGTCATCAAGCGGAAGGTCGTCGTCTTGCCGGCCCCATTCGGGCCGATCACACCGACGATCCCGCCAGGCGGCAGCGTGAAGTTCAAATCGTCGAACAGCACGAGATCGCCGTACGATTTTCGCAGATTGCGTGCTTCGACGACGACGTCGCCGAGGCGAGGGCCCGGGGGAATATAAATTTCCACCGTCTCGATTTTCTGCGCCGTGTCCTCGGCCAGCAATTCCTCATAGG
>JACCTL010000052.1 GCA_013812395.1 Euzebyaceae bacterium | reverse complement strand
CGCCCCCGCGGCCGACAGCATGCGGAGGTTCTCCAGCACGTCGCCCTGCAGCGCCAGCACGCCGACAAGGGGTCGGTCGCTGTCGGTCGCGGACGACCGGTGATGGACGCCCCGGTTCGCAACCAGGGCCTCGCCGGGGATCCTCACCATGGTTGGCAGGGTAGCTACCGCCAATCCGCCGCGGAGCGAACGGCGCAGTGGCCGCCTGGGTTATCGTCAGCCCGTGAGCTGGAAACGCAACGCCGCCCTGGCGCAACCGGGTTCGCCAGCCGACCTGACTGCGGACTGAGTCGGTCGGACAGCACCTTGGACGCGGGAAGCAATCCGTTCGTCGCACGACAGCTTCGCGCTCCCCGCCTGAGCGCGACTGGCGCTGCCGCGATTGCGAGCGCGACGTTCGGAGTCCACGGCTCGGCCCTGGAGCTGGGCAGCCACCAGGATCAAAACTTCCGCATCGCTGCGGGCGGCACCTCCTACGTGCTCAAGGTGGCCAACCCTGCATTCAGCCATGCGGAGCTTGACCTGCAGAACCGCGCGATGGAGCACGTCGCCGCCAGGCTGCGCACTCGGGTCCCGGTCGCGTTGCCGGCAGTGCACGGGCCCGACGTGGTGGTGGTGAAGCACGAGGGGGCCAGCTATCGGGTCCGGCTGCTGACCTACCTGCAAGGGCTGCCACTGCTGCGCAGCGGCTACCTCGCACCCACCGTCCTGCGCGCCGTCGGAAGCTTGGCTGGCCGCACTGCCGCCGCGCTGGCGTCCTTCGAGCATCCGGCCGTGGGGCGGGCGCTCGAGTGGGACCTGCGCCGCGCTGCCGATGTCGTCCCCGCCTACGCGCCGCTGGTCGACGACGACCAACGCCGCAGCCTCGCGCAGGCCACCATCGAACGGGCGGCAACGGCGCTCGACCGGCTTGACCTGGGACTCCGGCGCCAAGCCATCCACGGCGACATCACCGACTGGAACGTGCTCGCCCGTCGGGGGCCGGCTGGGCGTCCGACGGTCTGTGGCCTGATCGACTTCGGGGACGTGGTCGGATCGTGGCTCGTCGCCGAGTGTGCGGTGGCGGCGGCGGCCATGGCCTCGCGCCCCGGCGCACGGCCGCTGCTGGATGCCGCCGAGGTCATCCGCGGGTTCCACGCGACGCTGCCATTGCGGGAGGACGAGATCGCCGCGCTGCCTGCCCTGCTGGCCGCGCGGGCGGCGGTGTCGGCGGTCAGCGGCCAACATCAGGCCGGGCTGGAACCGGACAACCCCTACGTCACCGCGTCTGTCGAGCGCGGATGGCCAGGGCTGGAGGCCATCGGGGCCGTCCCCTTCGAGCTGGCTCACGCGGTGTTCCGGCAGGCATGCGGGCTGGCGCCAGTCGCGCCTCCCGCGCGGTCGTGGCGGGACGCGGGACCCTTCGTCGAGGGGTTGGACACCGACCAGGCTGTGGCGGTCGACCTGTCCGTGCGCACCGACGACCTGCGCTACGCGGGCTGGGGCGACGCCGCCACGGTCGCCGCTGCCGTCGCTGGAGCGGCACGTCGCTCGGCGAACGGGGTGGTGATCGGGCGCTACGGCGAGGCACGCATCGTCGTGGACGAGCCCCCCGGACCGTGCGAACCGGACACCGTGCACCTCGGCGCGGACCTGTTCCTGCCCGAGCAGACGCCCGTGATCGCCCCCCTCGACGGCCGCGTCGAGCGCTGCGCGACGACCGAGCTGTGCCTTGCGCTGGGCGGCGGCTTCACGCTCCGACTCGCCGGCATCGACCCGCTGCGGGCGACTGGCGACACGGTCCGCCGTGGGGAGCTGCTCGGGCGGATCGCCTTGCCGGCGGCCGGCCAGCGTCTGCCTGCCCACCTCCATGTCCAGCTGGCAGCGGTGCCGCTCGACGCGATGCCGGGCCTGGTGCCGGCGTCGCTGTCCAGCGCGTGGCGGGCGCTGTGTCCAGACCCCGGGCCGCTGCTGGGTCTGGATGTCGCCGTCGCGTCGGAGTCCGAGGAGACGGTGCTGGAGCGCCGTCGGCGTTTCGTGGCAAGTCCCCAGCGCCTGTACTACTCGCCGGCACCGCGGCGGATGGAGCGAGGTTGGCGGCAGTGGCTGTACGACATCGACGGCCGCCGCTACCTGGACATGATCAACAACATTGCGATCGTCGGCCACAGCCATCCCCGCATCGAGGAGGCGGCCGCACGCCAGCTGCGGCTGCTCAACACCAACACGCGCTTCTTGTATGACGCCATGGGCAGGTTCGCCGAGCGCCTCGCCGGCCTTGTGCCAGCGCCGCTGGAGGTCGTCTTCCTGGTCAACTCCGGCAGTGAGGCCAACGACCTCGCGCTGCGGCTCGCCAGCGAGGTCACCGGTCACCGCACCGTGCTGTGTCTGGACGCCAGCTATCACGGCTGGACGACGGCGACCAGCAAGACCGCGGCGGCCAGATCTGATCACGGCGACGCGACCGAGGTCTGTGCGCTGTCCAAACCCCGCTACTGGGACGACGCCGAGGCCCAGGGTCGGCACCTCGACGACGCGTTGCGGTCGATCGACGACCTGGTTGCGCGGCAACGGCCCCCCGCCGCCTTCATCAGCGAACCGCTGCTGGGCAACTCCGGTGGCCTGCCGCTGCCCGCTGGCTATCTGCAGGCGGTGTACGGCGCGGTGCGGGCGGCTGGCGGCGTCTGCATCGCCGACGAGGTGCAGGTCGGCTATGGCCGGCTCGGCTCCTTCTTCTGGGCCTTCGAGCAGCAAGCCGTCGTCCCCGACATCGTCACGCTCGCCAAGTCGGCCGGTAACGGCCATCCCGTCGCTGCGGTGATCACCACCAGGGCCATCGCGGACGCCTTCGGGCGCCGTGCCGACCTGTTCTCGTCGGTGGGCGGCAGTCCTGTCTCCTGTGAGGTGGGTCTGGCCGTGCTCGACGTCCTGCAGCAGGAAGACCTGCAGCGCAACGCCCGCGACGTCGGCGACTACCTCGGCGAGCGGCTGTCCCCGCTGGTCGACGGGCAGCCACTCACCGGTGCGCTGCACGGCCTCGGTCTGTACCGGGGAATCGAGCTCATCCGCGATGGCGACCCCCGCCGACCCGCGTCGGCCGAGGCCGCCGCGATCTGCGAGCGGCTGCTGACACTCGGTGTCGTGGTGCAGCCCACGGGGGCGGGCGCGAACGTTCTCAAGCTCAAGCCGCCGCTGTGCGTCACCCGCAGCGACATCGATGTCCTCGCCGGCGCGCTGGAGCAGACCTTCGAGGGCGGCTGGTAATCCGGCTACGAAGCAGTGCCGCAGAAGCGCACAGCGGTCAGAGCCACAGCTTGGGCGCAGGCGACGAGTTCGTCGACGGGAACGTACTCGTCGACGGTGTGGGCGATGTTGACCGCGCCGGGTCCGGCCACCACCGTCGGGACGGTCGCCTGCCGGTTGAAGGTCACCGCGTCGCTCCAAAAGTCCGCGCCCGACACGTTCGTGCCGTGACCGAGGTCGTCGCCGGCGGCCTTGAGGACGCCGACGATCGCGTCGTCGGGGTCAACCTCGGCCGGCGGGCAGTCCGGGCCCCACTCGACGGTGGGCGGATGCTCGGCCAACCATGGGTCGGACCCGGCAGCCGCCAGGATCGCCTGGGAGACCTCGCGCTGCACGGCGCTGGCGCAGCCCTGCTCGTCGGCGGAGGCGGGCAGGTACGTCACATGGCAGGTCAGCCGCGCCGAGGCTGGGTAACTGACCTCCCACTGGCCGGCCGTCATGGTCGTGACCATCACGTTGGGCGGCGGCAGGCAGGGGTGGCGGTGGTCGGGTCGCGTTCGCCACTCGTCGCGCAGCCGGCGCAACGCGTCCAGGACGGTCACCGCCTTGTCGATGGCGTTGACCCCGCCGCCCTCGGTCCAGTGCGGCTGCACCGCGGTGGCGTGCGCGGCCCTGCCGGGCACCGTGACGGTGGCAAGCGTGCTGCCACGAAAGGCCACACCGACGTGCAACCCCGTCGGCTCGGTCACCACCGCCGCGTCGGCGCGCACCCCGTGCGCCACACTGGCCACGCCACCGGCGCCGGTGGACTCCTCGTCGGTCACGGTGTTGACCAACAGATCGCCGGCCAGCCGCACCCCTTGGGCGGACAGCACCTCAGCCGCGACCACCATCGCGGCGACCCCACCCTTCATGTCGCACGCGCCGCGCCCGTACAGCAATCCCCCGCGCACCTCAGGGGCGTTCGGGCCGCTGGTCCACTCCTGGACCGGCTCCGGCGAGACCACGTCAATGTGCCCGTTGAGCAGTAACGAGCGGCCTCCACCCGAACCGGCGAACCGGGCGACCATCTGGGGAAATCCGTCGAACCCCAGCCCCGCCGGCACCAACCGCTGCCCGGCCACCTCGCCCGGCACCGGCTCCCACACGTCCGTCACCGCCCCAGCCCCCCGCAGCCGTTGCGCCAGATGCTCCTGCAGGTCCGCCTCGTCCCGCGCCTTGTCGCCGACGCCGCGAGCGGTGGTGTCGAAGCGGATCAGGTCGCAGGTCAGCGCCACCAACTCGTCACGACGCGCGGCGATCGCATCGGTAATTCGCCGTTCTAGCGCACTCAGCGACATGGCCGCACGCTACGAACCGGCGGGCGAAACCGCAAGAACGACGGCGCCGAGTTCGCGGGTCCGCACCCGGCCGGGCGGTAATAAACCTGGCCGGCCGGCGAGGTCAGGCTGGTCGCCGCCTGCTGCGGCGGACCCGGCGGGCACCGAAGCCCA
Source organism: Euzebyaceae bacterium (assembly GCA_013812395.1). Lineage (GTDB taxonomy): Bacteria > Actinomycetota > Nitriliruptoria > Euzebyales > Egibacteraceae > JACCTL01. The sequence continues at coordinate 3,047 of JACCTL010000052.1, read as the reverse complement.
TGGCGGCCAGGAGGCCTGCTGCGCCGAGGCTAAGGACGAGCAGGGCCGGCGCTTCGCGGCCCTCATTGGAGCGTCTCGTCCCTAGGCCCGGCGGCTTCGCCAAAGTCTGTGCGACGGCGTCGCGGGACCTGCGGTGCTCTGGGCCGATCGCCTTCGGGGTGTTGCTGCCTGCGGATGGGTCCGCTGATGTCGTCATCGATGCCGCGGCGCGGGATCTCGGTGGAGGCACGACCCGTAGTGGCTGCGGCAGCCGCTCCACCCAACCAGCGAACTGTGTCGGCACGGTGGCAAGTACGGAGACGCTTCCCGTCGCCGGGTCCACAGCGGACAGCCGGGGGCCGTCCATCCCGAGCAGCGCGCCGTCGGCACCGGCAACCGTCGCCCAGCCGGCCTCGGCCGGCAGCTCGGCGAGCGGGTCGAGGTCGCCCGCATCCAGCACGACGGGTGGGTCTCCGTAGCTCGTGAACAGTAGGCGCTGGTCGTCCAACCACTGCACGGCACTTCCCTCGGAGCGCAATGGTGCGGTGGTGAGCAGCGCGCCGCCGCTGATGTCGCGCACGAACACCTCGCTGCTGGGCTGTCCGGCCTCCGGGTAGCGGGTCACCTCGAACGCCACCCGATCACCAGCCGGGCTGGCCGCGAATCCCTCGATTCCCGGCGGGACGGTCAACTCGGCGCCAGAGTCGTCGGCGGCCTGGTGCAACAACGCATCTTCGTCGGTGCCCAGCGACAGGCGGCGCAGCCGCGTGTTGTCGATGCCCACAGTCGCCAGTAGGTACTTGCCGACCACCTCGACCTCGACGAAATCTCCGGACACCAGCGACCGGTCCAACTGGTCGAGCCGGGCGATCGACCGCCAGCCGCCCGTGGAGTGATCCTGCCGGGCGACCAGCACTGCCATGGCTTTGGCGTCGCGGCACCACACGCGCCCCACATCGGCGGGAACGCGCAGCACGCGCAGCCGACGCTGCGTGGCAAGATCGCGGATCACCACCGTGCGCTCCCACAGCTCGACGGCCCGCTTGCCTCCTGGACACACGCTGAAGTCCATCAGCCAGTCGCCACGCGGATCGTCACCCGATCCGACGAGACGGCCGCGGTCGTCGAACAACCACAGATGGGCTCCGGCCCCCTCTCCGCCGGCGACCACGGTCGTCGCCGTTCCCTCACGGACCCGCCGGGGGTCCAGGTGGGCGCGCACGGCATCGGCATCCAGTGTCGAGCACAATCCCCCTTCGACCGTGTCCCGTTCCAGAGTCAGGAAGATCGCCGCCTCCTCGCCGTGTCGGAGCTCAAAACCGCACGACGAGCCCGATGCCGCCGTGGCCACCTCCACGGTCGGGCCCAGGTCTCCCTTCACCCAACGCTGGACGTCAAAAGTCCAGATCCGCCGGTTCATACCGGCGCTGCGCACGCCCGCCACCGAGCCAAGGAAGGCAGCGTCGTGCCTGTCAATCATCTCGGCCGGGCTGCCTAGGGCACACGAACAGGCCGACGCCGGCCAGGCCATCACGGGCAGCAGGCTCGCGATAAGCAACCCCACCACCAGCAGTTGGCGCCATCGCACCGTACCCATACGTCTATGACGCCGAGACACTCCGCTGAGTTCCCTCGCAAGACGTGGCGATGTCCTGGGCGGCTCTCCGCACGCCGGCTCAAGGCCAACGCCGTTCGATCCTGTCACGCAGCACCGCGTAGATGTACGGACCTGGCCGGTCGCATGCCCTCAGGATGGCTGGGAGGTTGTCGACGAACCGGGCGGCCTGCTCGACACCTCGGAGGTGGCCGCGAGGCAGCGCGAACATCCGGACCCCCTCGGCCTCCACCACTGCCAGCTCGTGCGCTACCCGACGGATTCGCATATCCCCCGTGAGGACCGCCCATCCGTGGCGCCCCGCGTCACCCAGGAACTCAGTGTCGGCCAAATCCTGCTCGGCGTCGCCGTACACGCTCCACAGCGTGTGCACTGTGTGCCCCTGCGCCCTGACCGCGTTCGGGACGACGTGCCGCCCAAGGCTGCGATCTACGAGGAACTCTGCCACGGATCGTTAGGCCGCCACCTCGACAGCGGCACGCAGCGCGTCCTCGAGATCGTCGGTCGGCACCTCGTAGTCGGCAGCAAGGTCAGCGAGCCGGTCGCCAGCACGCCAGCGAGACACCACATCATCGAGCGGGGCGCCTCCGCGGACGAAGAGGGGTCGCCCGGCGGCTCTGTCCGGGCGGATCTTCAACACCTCATGGTCGCCGTATGGCAAGACGAGCTCGGCTGCCCAACCGTCGTCTCCGTATGTGATGCGCCGCAAGTAGTCACGAACGACCTCGGCGAACACGCGTTGCCCGTCGACGATGCGTGTCAGCCCGGACAGTTGCTCTGCCGCTTCCTCATCGTTGCCACCCCGGTGCGCGAAGTCGAACAAAATGACCGCACCGTCTGTATGAAGCCGTTCGAACGCCAGCGCGTGATGGGTCCCGATCTGCGCCTTCAGCAGGGGAATGGTCTGGCGGATGTGTTGCAGGGATACTCCGCCCTTGCGGAACGCGGCCAGAACCATCGATTCGGCAAGCCCGACGAAGGGAACGACAGGCTGGCTGCGCTTGGCGGCCGGGAACGCGGCGATGACAGGGTCGCCGTGCACCTTCCGGCGGCGACCCCGTGGGTCGCGCAGGGTTCGGTCGTAGCCTCTCGCCCATGTGCCATACGTGGACTCGGGCACCTTCACGTATCGGGCAGCCTCCGCGACCGTGTAGAGCGGCACATCGAAGCGGACATCTCCACGTTTCGGCATGCGTGTCCACCGCTTCCCGTCGCTGGGATCCTGCGAGCAGCATAGGGGCGAACAGCGACAGACAAAGGAGGTGCGGACCCGCGGGACAAGGTAACGCCGGTCCCTGGCCGTCCGTATGACGGCCGCCGCGGTGTCTACCAGCCGCGGTTGGCCAGCCGCTGGTCGGGGGTCAGCGTGTCGATCTCGATGCCGACCATTGCCTCGCCGAGGTCGCGGCTGACCTTGGCGATGACGTCGGGGTCGGCGAAGTAGGTCGTGGCC
>JACCTL010000048.1 GCA_013812395.1 Euzebyaceae bacterium | reverse complement strand
CACTACCTGTTCGCCAACACCGCCGACAACGGCTACAGCGGCACCCCGGCCCCCGACTCCACCTACGGCACGGGCCTGTCGAACCAGGGCGGCGTGCGGATCACGGCCGCGGACGGGACGGTCCAGGACGGCGTCGGGTCCAGCAACGGCGGCACCGACCTGTGCCGTGAGGGAGCCGGGCTGAACCTGCCGAGCAGCGGGGATGACCAGGCCTTCGAGCGCCGAGCCGGCGGAAACCAGGACACCGACGACAACGTCGCCGACTTCGAGGGTCCCAAGGCGGCGGACCCCCAGAACCTGTCGGGTGACTCTGTCGAGCCCGAGCCCGAACCCGAGCCCACAGCGATCAACGAGATCCAGGGTCCCGGCGACGAGTCACCGCTGGACGGCGAGACCGTCATCGTCGAAGGCGTCGTCACCGGCGTGGACGACGAGATCGGCGCCAGCTTCAGCAGGACGTTCCCCGAGGACGCCGGCATCTTCATCCAGTCGCTGCCAACCGACGACGACGGCAACGCCGCCACCAGCGAGGGTATCTTCATCGGCTTCGTGCGCGACCGAGGGGTCTACCCGCCCGGGACGGTCGTGACCACAGAGGGCGAGGTCAACGAGAAGTTCGGCTTCACGATCATCTCAGAGGAGTTCGACCGGGAGCCGCAGGTGCTCGGCACGGCAGCGCTCCCAGCGCCGATCACCATCGATCCCGCCCTGGCCGCCGCTCAGGACCCATTCGACCGCGCGTACTACGAGACGCTGGAGGGCATGCGCGTGCGCCTGGCCACCGGCACCGCCAACTCGGGCGGGACCAACAAGTTCGGCGAGCTGTTCCTGACCCCCGGCAGCGAGCGGAACCGGGTGTTCCGCACCGACCCGGCTCCCGACCTGCTGGCGACCGACGCCGACGCCGGCGCCGGCGACCCGAACAACCCGTACAAGCCGGCAGCGCCGTCGACGACTCTGGTCCGCGGCGACCTGTTCGACCGTGTTGACGACGTCGTCGGCCCGTTCGCGTTCTCGTTCAGCCACTTCAAGATCATGGTGCAGGAGGGCAACCTGCCGACGGTCACCGACGGCCCGACGCCCTTCCCCTTTGAGGTCGCCGCGGTCGGGTCCAACCAGCTGCGCGTCGCCTCCTTCAACGTCGAGAACTTCTTTCCGCCCGGCATCGAGCTGGACCTGAGCGACGTGACCCAGGAGGAGTTCGACGAGAAGCGCGACCGCCTGACCGACGCGATCGGTGACCTGCTGGAGCGCCCGGCGGTGCTGGCCGTGCAGGAGGTCTATGACAAGGCGACCCTGCGGGCACTGGCCGACGAGCTCGGCGGCTACACCGCCTACCGGGAGGAGGGCAACGACGAGCGCGGCATCGACGTCGGCTTCCTGATCGCCGACGGTATCGAGGTCGGCGCCGTAACCCAGTACGGCAAGGACGCGACAGGCCCCGAGGGCTTTGACTGCTCGGACGTCGACGTTGGCCTGTACGACCGCCCGCCGCTGTCCATCGAGGTCAGCGACGGGGCCTTCGCGGCCACCGTCTTCAGCAACCACTTCTCCTCGAAGTCGGCTCCCGACGAGTGCCGGCAGGCGCAGGCGGCGCTCCTGGAGGACGTCGTCGCCGACTTGGAGGCCGAGGGCCGCGAGGTCATCGTGACCGGTGACCTCAACGCCTTTGAGGACGAGTCTGCCCTGCTCGAGCTGACCGACACCGAGACCTCGCTGCGAAACCTGTGGTTCGACGCCCCCGTCGAAGAGCGCTACAGCTTCGCCTTCTCCGGCAAGCTGCAGACCCTGGACCACATGCTGGTCACCGAGGGCCTGGACAACCGGGTGGACGACTTCCGCTATGCCCACTTCGACAACGACTACTACGAGCGCAGTGACCACACGGACGGGCACCACGTCTCAGACCACGACCCGCCGCTTGGGACGTTCTCGACCTCGCCGTGCGCCGACCCGGACACCGCAGCAACGGTGTTCGTCGGCGGCACCGACACCAAGGTGCCCAACCGCCAGCTGGACAACGGGTGCACCATCAACGACGTGCTACCGGTGCGCGCTGACTTCGACAAGAAGGGTGACTACGTCGCCGCGGTTTCGGCCAAGACGAACGAGCTCAAGGCCGACGGCATCATCAGCGGCCGCGAGAAGGGCCAAATCATGCGAGTCGCGGCGAACGTCGACTGACCGAAAGGCCGCTGCCATGTCCCAGCTGACGCACAAGGTCTGGATGGACCGGGCGTTGGCTGAGGCCAAGCTCGCCCTGGCCCACGACGACGTCCCGGTGGGGGCGGTCGTGGTCCGGGGCGGGCGAGTGGTCGCGCAGGCACACAACCGCCGCGAGGTCGACTCGGACCCGACGGCGCACGCCGAGGTCCTTGCCTTGCGAGCGGCGGCGCGTGCGCTGGGTTCCTGGCGACTGGACGGCTGCAGCCTGTACGTGACACTGGAGCCATGCACCATGTGTGCCGGGGCGGTGGTACTCGCCCGGTTGCCTGAGCTCGTTTACGGCGCTGCCGACCCCAAGGCGGGGGCGGCAGGTTCGTTGTTCGACCTCGTGCGCGAGCCGCGACTCAACCACCGCGTTCAGGTAGTGACAGGGGTTCTGGCCGAGGAGTGTGGAGCGGTTCTGCGGACCTTCTTCCAGTCACGCCGTCCCCAACCGGCCGGGTGCCGTGGCGGCGCGGCTGGCACCGCTGCTACCCTGCCCGCCACAAGGGGTGGAGTCGCATAGACCGGCCTAGTGCGCGGCACTCGAAATGCCGTAAGGGGGCAACTCCTTCGTGGGTTCGAATCCCACCTCCACCACCGAGCAGCGTCTAGCGAGGACGATAGATGTCCCGGCGGTGGGCAACGTCCACCGCCTCTGGCAAGCGCTCGGCGATAGCCCGCCGAGCGGGACGGAGGAACTCGACTCGGTAGGGCTGATTACTCACCAGGTGAGGGTCGTGGCTGTATCTCCGCTCGAGCCTGCTTGAGGGGTAAGCCCGCTTCACCGGCCGACAGGGCGGCCAGCGACTCTGCGATCGTTGTGACAGATGCTTGATCGGCGAGCACCTCGAGCGTCAGTTCAAGGCCTTCAAGATCGCCGACCGACAGCAGCACGGCGTCCGCGGCCGTTACGCGTGAAGGTGAAGCGCTCGTGCGCCGAGTGGGCCAGCCGCGCGAGTTCATTGAGCCGAGCCTTGGCCTCACTTACGGGCCACGTGGTCATGGTCCGAATAGTAGGCCGCAGCCCCAAGGAGAGACAACGTCGCGTTCTGATACAGCTCAGTGGGCAGCAGTCAACTGCGGTTGACATCGCCCCACCGTCAATGTAGATTGACATCTATGAGCGAGGCGACCAAGTTGGCGGCGGCTGCCAGCAGCACCGACCCGCGCGTCGGTCTGGGGGCAGTCGCCGCCCTTCGCCGCTTGCTGGAGAGCCTCGAGGCCCTGCAGGTGGACAACGCCAGAGAGCGTGGCTGGTCGTGGCAGGACATCGCCGAAACGCTCGGGGTGAGCAAGCAGGCGGTCCACAAGAAGCACGCCGGCACCGGTCTGCTCCGCCGAGGGAGATAGCCATGTTCGAGCGGTTCACCGACCGGGCCCGCTACACGGTGGTGCTGGCTCAGACCCAGGCCCGCGAGCAGCGCGCCTCCCACATCGGCACCGAGCATCTCCTGGTCGGCCTGCTGGCCGAGGGCGAAGGCGTCGCCGCCAGTGTGCTGCGGTCGGCCGGTCTGACCTTGGAGCACGTCCGCACGGAGATTCTGCACGTCGTCGGACCTGATGGGCTCGGCCACGAGGATGCCGACGCGCTGCAGGCGATCGGCATCGACCTGGGCACCGTGCGAGCCAGAATCGAGGAAGCGTTCGGGCCGGGTGCGCTGGACCGCGCCGCGCGGCGTGGCCGGCGGCGATGGCGACGTTGCCACACCGGGTCATCCGGCCACATCCCGTTCTCCCCGCGCGCCAAGAAGGCGCTGGAACTGTCACTGCGCGAGGCCCTGCGCCTGCAACACAACTACATCGGCACCGAGCACGTACTGCTCGGCATACTCCACGAGGGCCGGGGCGTCGCCGCCGTCGTGCTCGCCCGCCGAGGGATCAACGCCGACGATCTACGCCGGCAGGTCCTGGCCGCGGTGGGCAAGGCGGCGTGAAGCCGCGGCACTCGGCGCTCGGTTAGGCGCTCACCCTCGCCGGTGCCGTGACGTCCATCTGCCGCCACGCCGGCACGATGAACGGGCTGAGCGTCGCGAGGAGGTAGCCAATGCCGAGGCCGAGCAGCGTGGTCCGTAGCCCCACCAGCTCCAGCAGCCCGCCCGCCAGCAGGCCGCCCAGCGGGATGGCACAGAACACGCCGGCGGTGATCGCCCCGAAGACCCGGCCGCGCATACCGACGGGTACGCGCTCGTACTCCACGTTCGACAGGATGGGGTTGATCGCACCGACCGCGACGGCGAACAGGCCCAGCGAGATCAGGACCACCGGCAGGGCCGGGAAGGCCGCCAGGATGAAGAACCGTGGCGCGCCAGCTACCAGGAACGCGACGGCATAGGTCACGTAGCGCGGGAGGCGGGGGCCGATCGCGCCATACACGATCGCGCCCGTCATCGCGCCAACGCCGAACACCCCGACCATCAGCCCCAGCGCGACGGCGCTGTCCAGCACACGGTCGGCGTAGACGGGCAGGATCACCGTGCTGA
>JACCTL010000041.1 GCA_013812395.1 Euzebyaceae bacterium | reverse complement strand
TACCGCCAGCTGTCGCTGCTGCTGCGCCGCCCACCGGGGCGCGAGGCCTACCCGGGCGACGTGTTCTACCTGCACTCGCGGCTGCTGGAGCGGGCGGCCAAGCTGTCCGATGAGCTGGGCGGCGGCTCGTTGACGGCGCTGCCGATCATCGAGACCAAGGGCGGTGACGTCTCGGCGTTCATCCCGACCAACGTCATCTCCATCACCGACGGTCAGATCTACCTGGAGACCGACCTGTTCTTCCAGGGGGTGCGCCCAGCGATCAACGTCGGCATCTCGGTGTCCCGCGTTGGCGGAAACGCGCAGATCAAGGCCATGAAGTCGGTGTCGGGCACCATGCGACTGGACTTGGCGCAGTACCGCGAGCTGGAGGCATTCGCCCAGTTCGGTTCGGAGCTGGACCGCGCCTCGCAGGCGCAGCTTGACCGCGGCGTGCGCGTGGTCGAGATCCTCAAGCAGCCGCAGTTTCAGCCGGTGTCCGTCGAGGACCAGGTCGTCACGATCTGGGCGGTGTCCAACGGCAAGCTCGATGACGTGCCGGTCGCCGACATCAAGCGTTTCGAGACCCAGCTGCGCGAGCACCTTCGCAGCCGTTCGGGCGACCTGCTGGACTCGATCCGTTCCGAGGGCACGCTGGACGACGAGGCCCGAGATCGGCTCGGCAAGGCAGTGGACGACTTTCGCAGCTCGTTCCAGTCGTCGCAGTCGTCGCAGGACGACCGTGAGCCGGGCCACACCGAAGACCTCGCCACGCTCGGCGCCGGCGCCGGCGACCGTGAGGGCGGCGGCGAGCGCGGCACCGACGCGCGCGACAGCGGTGAGGGCGACAGCGGTGAGGACAACACCGGTCGCGGTGACCCCAACCGCCAAGCCGGGCCGATCGCCGACACCGACGCCCAGCCGCCTGGATAGCCGCCGAAGCCGCCGAAGGGAAGCACCAGCCGCATGCCAGGATCGGGAGAGCTCCGCGTCCTCCGTCGCCGGATCCGCAGCGTCACCTCGACGCAGAAGATCACCCGAGCGATGGAGCTGATCGCCGCGAGCCGGATCAACCGGGCTCGCCAGGCGGTCGAGTCGGCGCGCCCGTACGCCGAGATGATCACCCAGGTCATCCGCGATCTGGCGGCCTCCAACGAGGTGGGCGACCACCCCTTGCTGGCGCCGCATGATTCCATCGAGCGGGTCGCCATCGTGGTGGTCACGTCCGACCGTGGGCTGGCCGGCGCCTACAACACCAATGTGCTGCGCCGGGCCGAGCGGCTGGCAACCGAGGAGCGCAACGCCGGCCGCGATGTCGTCGTGTACGCCCTGGGGAGAAAGGCCGAGGTCTACTTCCGCTACCGCGGCCAGGACCCCCAGCGGACCTGGACCGGCATCGCCGATCGGCCCTCCTACAGCGACGCCCAGGACGTTGGCCGCACGGTCATGGAGGCGTACGCCGAGGGCCGCGTCGATCGCGTGTGGCTGGCCTACACCGACTTCAAGTCGGCCCTGACGCAGGTCAGTGCGACGGCGCAGCTGCTGCCGGTCGACCCTCGCGCGTTCGAGGGCGGCCAGGCCTTCCCGCCGCAGTTCATGTTCGAGCCGGGCCCGGATGACATCCTGGAGCGGCTGATCCCTCGCTACGTCGAGCAGCGCGTCTACGCCGGTCTGCTGGAGGGCGCCGCATCCGAGCACGCCAGCCGCCAGCGGGCGATGAAGGCCGCCACCGACAACGCCGACGACATCATCGAGGACCTGACCCGCGAAGCCAACCGCGCGCGGCAGGCCTCCATCACCACTGAGATCTCCGAGATCGTCGGCGGGGCCGAAGCCCTGTCGGGCCACTCCTAGGAGCGACTGCCATGACCGACCTCACCAACAGCCGGACCTCAGGCGGCGCCGTAGCCGCCGGCGGCGACCGGACCGGGCAGGACTCCGAGCGCCTCGAAGGACGCATCCTGACGGTCGTCGGGCCCGTCATCGACGTCGAGTTCCCGCCCAACTCACTGCCCGAGATCAACTTCGCCCTCAAGTTCGACCGCACCATCGAGGGCGAGAGCCGCACGCTGACCGCCGAGGTCGCCCAGCACATCGGCGACCGGGTCGCCCGGGCGATCGTCATGCAGCCGACCGACGGCGTCCGGCGCGGGACGGCGGTGCGCAACACCGGCGCGCCGATCTCGGTGCCGGTGGGGCAAGGCATCCTCGGCCACATCTACAACGTTCTCGGCGAGGCGCTGGACGTTGACCCCGACACCATCAACGCGTCGGACTACTGGCCGATCCACCGTGACCCGCCGCCCTTCGACGAGCTCGAACCGCAGGCCAAGATGTTCGAGACCGGCATCAAGGTCATCGACCTCGTGGAGCCCTACGTGGAGGGCGGCAAGATCGGCATGTTCGGCGGCGCCGGCGTCGGCAAGACCGTGGTCATCCAGGAGATGATCCAGCGTGTCGCCGAGCAGCACGGTGGCGTGTCGCTGTTCGCTGGCGTGGGGGAGCGCACCCGTGAGGGCAACGACCTGATGCTGGAGATGGAAGAGTCCGGCGTCCTGTCCAAGACCGCGCTGGTCTTCGGGCAGATGGACGAGCCGCCAGGGGTGCGCCTGCGGGTGGCGCTGTCGGCGCTGACCATGGCCGAGTACTTCCGCGACGTCGAGCGCCAGGACGTCCTGCTGTTCATCGACAACATTTTTCGCTTCGTGCAGGCCGGTTCAGAGGTGTCGACGCTGCTGGGCCGCATGCCCTCGGCGGTGGGCTACCAGCCGACGCTGGCCAACGAGATGGGCCAGTTGCAGGAGCGCATCACCTCGACCAAGGGTCGCTCCGTGACCTCGCTGCAGGCCGTCTACGTGCCGGCCGACGACATCACCGACCCGGCGCCGCACGCCACGTTCGCCCACCTCGACGCCCAGACGGTGCTCAACCGCGGTATCTCCGAGCTGGGCATCTACCCAGCGGTCGACCCGCTGGACTCCAACAGCCGCATCCTCGACCCGCTGGTCGTCGGCGAGCGCCACTACAACGTGGCGACCCGCGTGCAGGAGGTGCTGCAGCGCTACAAGGACCTGCAGGACATCATCGCCATCCTCGGCATGGACGAGCTCACCGAGGAGGACAAGATCACGGTGCAGCGCGCCCGCAAGGTACAACGGTTCTTCTCCCAGCCGTTCTACGTCGCCGAGCAGTTCACCGGCCAGCCGGGCGTGACGGTGCCGTTGGAGGACACCGTCGAGTCCTTCGAGGCGCTGATCGACGGCGAGTTCGACCACCTGCCCGAGCAGGCCTTCTTCAACGTCGGCGGCATCGACGAGGCGCAGGCCAAGGCCAAGAAGCTGGAGGATTGAGCTTGTCCTCAAGTAGCGAAGCGGTAGGACGATGGGCGTGCCTCAAGTAGCGAAGCGGTAGGACGGTGAGCGTGCCTTAAGTAGCGAAGCGGTAGGGAGGGTGAGCTAAGTGGCGACGATGGAGGTGCACGTCGTATCGCCGGAGGCCTCGCTGTTCGACGGCGAGGCCAGCGAGGTCTACGCGCGGTCGTTGGACGGTGAGATCGGCATCCTGCCCGGCCACCAGCCGGCCCTGCTGGCGTTGGCCGACTCGCAGGTGCGGGTCAAGACGCCCGACGGCGCGGAGCACGCCTACCACGTCAGCGGCGGGTTCCTACAGTTCAAGGACAACCGCCTGACGGTCCTCGCCGACGAAGCCTCCGACGCCTAGCCGCCCACGGCCCGGTACCGCCCCGCATCGCGACAACTAGTTGAGGTGTCCACAGTCCCGCCGAGTTCGAGTGCCGGCGCAGCCCGCAGCCACTGCATGGTGCCTGGCATGGACTGTTGGGGTGTGCTGGCGGGAGTGGCGGCGGGCCAACACGGCCTAGTGGCGGTCTGGCAGGTCGAGGAGGTCGGCATCGCTCGCCAGCTACTGGTGCGCCGCGTCGCCGAACAGGGCTGGCACCGCGTCGTTCGCGGGGTTTATCTCCTGCCGGGCATGGCGTTGACACCGCTGGCTCGGGTCAAGGCGGTGGACCTGGCCCTTGCCGGTCGTGGGTTGGCGTCGCATCGCACGGCCGCCTTCGTGTGGGGGCTGCGCAAGCAATTTACCCGGCCGATGGAGTTTGTCGTCCCGCCACACTGCACCATGCGCGTGCAAGACGCGCACATCCGCCGCCTGGCGCGCGTGCTCGAGGGCGACGGAGCTCACCACGCGGGTGTCGCGGTCACCGCCCCGGCGCGAACGATCTGCACGCTGTCGGGGGTGTCGTCGGTGGCCGAGCTCGTCGACGACCTCGCCACCGCACACCGCTTACGTCTCGTGACCCCGGCGAGCGTCCGGCGCGTGGCGGAAGCCTCGGCGCGGTTTGCCGGTCAGGGCCGTCTGCGCGAGGCGCTGGAGCGGGTGGATCGCCAGCTCAACCACTCCCAGCTGGAGCGTCTGGGACGGCAACTGCTCGCCGGCATCCCGCTGTCGCCGCATCCCCAGCCGTTCGTCGTGGCCGACGAAGGCGGATTCGTCGCCGAGATCGACATCGCCTTTCCCGACTACCGGGTTGGCGTTCCCATCGACGGGCCGCACCACTTCGAGCCGGATCAGAAGCGCGCGGATGACGATCAGCGTCACCGACTCCACCTGCTCGAGTGGCTGCTGGTGCCGGCGGACGAGATGCGGCTGCGGCACCAGCCACAGGTGTTCGTCCGTCAGGTGATCCAGGCGCTCAAAAAGAAGGGTTGGTCACAATAGTGTGACTGCCATGGTGGTTGGCGTCTTGACACGCCCTGCGCCCGCCCAGGCCATCCGGTCGAGGGATATGACAGACAGCGCCGGTATGCTCAACAGCAACCATGGATGTCTTTCTCGTTTCGGGTGGCGGGCCGCTGACCGGCTCCGTGCGGGTCAATGGCGCCAAGAACTCCGCGCTGAAGCTCGCCGCCGCCGCCCTGCTGGCGCCCGGCCGGACCGTGGTGGACAACGTGCCGGACATCGCCGACATCCGGGTCATGGGCCAGGTGCTGCAGCACCTAGGTGTAGGGGTCCACCATCGCAGTGGGGTCCTGACCCTGGACGTGCCCGAGCAGGTGGGCGACAGCACGCCAGCGGACCTGGCCAGCAAGCTGCGGGCCTCGATCGTGGTGCTGGGACCATTGCTTGCCCGGTGCGGCCATGTCCGCATCGCCACGCCGGGAGGGTGCAACCTCGGCAGCCGTGCCATCGACCTGCACCTTTCGGGCCTGGCCCGCATGGGCGCGCAGATCGACTACGGCGCCGAGCACGTCGAGGCGCGGGCACGGCGGCTCGTGGGTGCCGATATCGAACTGCCGTACGCCAGTGTTGGCGCCACGGAGAACCTGCTGATGGCGGCCGTCACCGCCTCGGGCACCACGCGATTGGGCAATGCCGCCCGCGAACCGGAGATCGTCGATCTCGTGGCGTTCCTGCAGTCCATGGGTGCCGACATCCGCGGCGGCGGGACGTCGGAGATCGAGGTGCGCGGCGTCCGCGAGCTGCGGCCCACGCGGCACGTCGTCATCGGCGACCGGATCGAGGCCGGCACGTTCGCCGTCGCGGCGGCGGTCACCGGGGGGATGATCGACCTGCACGGCGTGCGTCCGGAGCACCTGCGGCTGGCCCTGAGCAAGCTGCAGGCGGCCGGCGCCGAGGTGACCGAGCGCGACGACGGCTTGACCGTGCACGGCGGCGGCGAGCTGAAGGCGGTCGATGTCGTCACCCTTCCGTTCCCCGGCGTGCCCACCGACCTGCTGTCGGCCTTCCTGCTGCTGTCCTCGCAGGCCCGCGGGACATCCATGCTGACCGAGAACGTTTATGAGTCGCGGTTCTCCGTGATCGACGAGATGGTCCGGCTGGGCGCTGACATCCACTTGGAGGGCCACCACGCCATCGTCCGAGGGCCTGCGCGACTTGCCGGCGCGGTGGTGCGGGCCACGGACCTGCGCGCCGGGGCCGCGCTGGTCATCGCCGGTCTGGTCGCCGAGGGCGAGACGGTGGTAACCGACCCGTACCACGTCGACCGCGGGTACACCGACTTCGCGGCCCGTCTGTCGGCCCTCGGTGGTGACGTGCGGCGCGCTGACGTCGTGCCGAGTCTGGTCTAGATGCCACGGCGGCCCGACGACCACGACGACCGAGACGGCCAAGATGACCACGTCGGGGGCGCCGGTAACCGGCCAGTGGCGGTCGACCCGCCGCCCGCCCCGGTGCCATGGGGCGTCCTGGACGCCGTCGCCGCCCTGATCGCCGCCCTTGTCGTGATTGTGCTGGCCGGGGGAGCGGCCGTCGAGCTGTTGCGGCAGGTCACCCCTACCGACTTGATCGATCCGCTGGCGCTGGTGGTGTCGCTGCTGCTGTTGGGTGCGTCGGTCCTGGCGTACGTGCGCCTGCGCTATCCCGGCGCGGTCACCCGGCTGTTCGGTAGCCGCCGCCCGAACCGGCGCGACGTCGCACTGGGCGTCGGCGGTGGTGTGGTGGCGGTCGTGGTGATCACCCTGGGCCTCGGCACCTTGCTGGAGCTGACGGCGCGGCTGTTCGGCGGCGAGCTGCCGACCGTGCAGCAGGATCTACGCCGCCTCGCCAGCGACACGGGCTCGGCGCCGCTGCTGCTGTTCAGCGCCGCGGTCTGCGCGCCGCTGGGCGAAGAGCTGTTCTTCCGAGGGATGCTGTACCAAGGGTTGCAGCGGCGTTGGGGAACCAGCGTGGGCGTCGTCGTGTCGGCGCTGGTCTTCGCCCTGTCGCACGCCCAGCAGGGGTCGTTGCTCGCCAATGCCGTCGTCGTGGTCGTCATCCTCCCGTTGGGTCTGTTCCTGGCCTGGATCTTCCAGCGCCGGCAGTCTCTGCTCGTGCCCATCCTGGTCCACGGCACCTACAACCTGATCCAGGTCGTGCTGCTCGTCGCGGGCCCGGGTGCCCCCTCGGGCATCTGACTCGTTCGCACCTTGCAGGGCGCCTGCATACACTCGACAACCGGCCAACCACAGGAGCACGGCGCAGACATGAGCAGGGTCGGGATGGTGGGCTGCGCGGCGAGACGGTCGCATCCAGGGCGTCCGAGGCGGGCGCATCTGAGGGCTGCGGTACCGCGCAGCGGCATGGTGCAGCCGTGATCCCGCCCGTTCCCGGTCCGCCTAGGGGTCGCCGCCGGCCGACGGCGCGAACGGTCGTTCGGCGCGTCCAGGGCATGCGCGACGCGGAGCAAGGCGGCAACCCGGCGATAGCGCTGCTTCGCGTCGTGCAAGACGTAGTCTTGTTGCTGAAGGACCTCGCGACCGACCCGAGGCTGCCCCGGGTGGAGAAGGTCGTCGCCGGCCTCGCCGTGGCGTACCTGCTCAGCCCGGTCGACCTGATACCGGACTTCATTCCGGTGCTGGGTCAGGCCGACGATGCCGTCGTTGCCGTGCTCGCGTTCCGCCGGCTGCTCAACGCCGCCGGCTACGACGTGGTCTACGAACTGTGGCGTGGCGGTGATGAAGGGTTGGCGCTGGTATTGACGTTGGCTGGAGTGCAGGAGTAACGCAGACATGAGTAAAGGTTCCCGCAAGAAGCGCGCGACTCGACCGTGGCAGGACCCTGCCGCGATGCGGAACTTTGGTGATCTGCTGGCACCGTCGCACAGCGAGGACGACGAGCTGTCGCTTGACGGCTATGAGGTCCGTCGCATCGACGGGCTGCGGGCCGGCAAGGAGTACGTCTGTCCGGCGTGTGGCAACGCCGTGCCGACGGGGGAGGGCCACGTCGTGGTGTGGCCCATCGGCGACAGTGATCTGCGACGCCACTGGCACCGCCATTGCTGGCGCTTCGAGGTCCGTCGCGAGACCGGCGTCAGCGAGTAGCACGGTCGGGCGGCCACCGCGCCGCGACGCCGTCACCAGGGGGCAGTTGTGAGTGGCAAGCAGGCGAAGCGTGAGCTGCGCAGGCAACGGGATGCGGCGCGCGAGCAAGCGCGGCGCAAGCACCGCCAGCAGACGCTGTTCACCGGCATCGTCATCCTGATCATCGTCGCCATCGGCGGCGTGATCATCTACCTCAGCGCGCGGCCGACCACGCCGGAGGAACTGGCGGCGGGGGCCTCGGAGGCTGCGGCATCCGAGGGCGCCTCGGAGGGCGCATCGGAGTCGGTCGTCCCGGTCACCGAGCGACCGGTGGCCTGCGGCGGCCAGCTGCCACGCGGCGCCGGCAAGCAAAAGCCGACGTTCGAAGAGCCAGAGCAGGTCACCCGCAAGGGCACCAACTACCGAGCGGTCATCACCACCTCGTGTGGCCGGTTCACCGTGGATCTGCTGGAACGCCAGGCGCCGGAAACGGTCAACAGCTTCGTCTTCCTGGCCCAGGAGGGCTTCTTCGACGGGCTCGCGATCTTCCGTAACGCCTCGACCATCGGCGCGCTGCAGACCGGCGCGGGCACCAACGAGGCCGCCTTCGACGTCGGCTACACCATCCCCGACGAGCTGCGGGCCGCTAAGGACGACGGCTACACCCCCGGGACGCTGGCGATGGCCAACGCGGGGCCTGACACCGGTGGCAGCCAGTTCTTCTTCGTCTACAACGACCGGTTCAAGCTGCCCCCGCAGTACGCGGTGTTCGGGCGGACCGACGCCGAGGGTCGCCGCATCCTGTCGCGAATCGGACGGATCCCGACGCTGGCACCCGACGCCCAGCCCGGCGACCCCGCCGGCGAGGCGCCGGCAAGGGTGGCCTGGATCGAATCCGTGGAAATCATTGACTGATCAGATGCCGTTCGCCAGCGAGCGCTCCGCAACCCCAGCGAGCGCTCCGCAACCACCGAGAGGATCGCATCATGGACGTCGCCTGCGGCGGCAGCGTGCCCGAGGGCCACGACATCACCAAGCCCCAGTTCGAGCAGGCCGAGCAGGTCCTGGACGACCGCGCTCGCCACACCGCCACCATCGCCACCTCGTGCGGCGCCATCACCGTGGAGCTGTTCAGCGACGAGGCGCCGAACACCGCCAACAACTTCGCCTTCCTGGCGTCCCGGGGGTTCTTCGACGCCACAGTGATCCACCGCGTCGTGCCCGGCTTCGTGGTGCAGATGGGTGACCCGACCGGTACCGGCACCGGTGGCCCTGGCTACCGCTTCGCCGACGAGCTGGCGCCCGCCCGCGACCGCGGCTATAGCCGCGGGACGCTGGCCATGGCCAACGCTGGACCCAACACCAACGGCAGCCAGTTCTTCATTTGCCTGGACGACGTCGGCCTGCCCCCGCAGTACACGGTGTTCGGCGAGGTGACTGACGGCATGGACGCCGTCGACCGGATCGCGGCGGTGCCGCTGCGCGGCGAGAGCCCCACCCAGACCGTCTTCGTCGAGTCGGTGTCCCTGCAGGCCTAGCGTCCAGGCAGCGCATCCGACCTAGCGCTCAGGCAGCGCATCCGAGCCAGCGCTCAAGCAGCGCATCCGACCCAGCGCTCAAGCAGCGCATCCGACCGGCAGCTCAAAGGGCCTAGCGGGCAGCGCGCCTAGCCGCGCCTGAGGGCGTCAGTCGTCGCGGCGCTCCCGCTCATCGATGACGTCCAGAGGCGGCAGGTCGTCCAGCCCGATCGTTTGCTGGCGGACGCCACGCTCGTAGTCGCGCATGCGCCTCGGGTAGCCCACGATCCGCGCGTCGTACAGCGGCACGCCCTGGTCGCTGCACAGCTTGCGTGCATGCCGCTCGTCGCGCACGGGCTGGCGCAGGTACTCCCCATCGGCGGCGACTAGGCACAGGGTCATGGCGTAGACCGAAGTGGGAGGCTCGACGAAGCCCTCGACGCCTTCGCGGGTGGCCATGAAGTCGGTGAGCTTGGCCTGCGTTTGCGCCGAAGGGCCGGGTCCCCCCGGCTTGTCCTTGCGGCGCTTGAAGCGGTCGATCCAGCTCACGCCGTCGAGTCTAGGTGGCTGCGCCCCGCGCCGCTCCCGGCTCGGGCGCAACCACGCGCCACCGCGCCACCGCTAGCAGATCTCAGCCGTTGCGCAACGCACCTTCCGCGGTCAGCGACGGATCCTCCACCAGCTCCACCAGCACGCCCATCGCCGACTTGGGGTGCAGGAAGGCCACCAGGCAACTGCGGGAGCCGTGGCGAGGGGTGTCGTCGACGACCCGCACGCCCATGTCCCGCAGGTCGGCAAGGGTGCCCGCCACGTCGGCGACCCCGTAGCCGACGTGGTGCACGCCCGGGCCGCGGCGGGCCAGGAACCGCGCGACCGGCGAGTCGTCTCGAGTCGGCTCCAGCAGTTGGATGTAGCTCTCGCCGACGGCGAGCAGCGCCTCGCGCACGCCGTCGCGGGGGATCTCCTCGCGATGGCTGACGCTCGCTCCGTACAAGCGCCGGTGGTAGGCGATGGCCTCGTCGATGTCCTCGACGGCGTAACCCACGTGGTCGATCCGCTGCAACCGCACCCTTACTCCGTCCTGCCGCTCGTCGGTCGCTGAGTCTGGGGGTCAGGCGCCGCGCGGCGTCGCGTGACCCCCCAGCGCTTCTTGGTAGGCCACGATCTGGTTGACGACCCTGCTCCACGTCATAGGGCAACGTCGTGTCGGGCAGCATCACCGGCGCGGAGTACAGGCGCCAGTTCAGCTTGTGCAAACACCGTTTGACTGGCCCGAGCCGGGCCCAGGTCGCCTCGCGCTGAGTCAGCTCCAGCGCCACGAACCGCCGAGCGCCCATGGACGACAGCGACACGCCGGCAATCTCCTCCCAGGCCAGGCGGCCGACGCCGATTGCCGAGGCACGAAGCAAGTCATGACGGGCTCCGTAGCGGATCGGCCTGCGACTGCCACAGGTCACGTGTCCACACCAGCCAGCTCAACCCGTACAGGAAGGCCAACGAAACCATCAGCCAGGAGGCGATGGTCAGGCCGAGGACGTCGGCGGCGGCGCCGGCCAGCAACGACGACACGCCGACCGCGAAGGTGGCAAGGCCAAAGTCCAGGCTGGTGACCCGTCCTCGGATGGCGTCGGGCGTGGTGACCTGCAGCCCGTAGGTCGACAGCACCCACTGCGCGCCACCGCCCAGGTGGGCCAGCGCCACCAGCAGCAGGGCGGCGGGCAGTGACGACACCAGCGGCAGGAACGCGTAGGCGGAGCCGTAGGCAAGGATCGAGCCACCACAGACCAACAGCAGACGCCGCCCGTCGTCGCGGGCGAGGGCTCGGCCCAGCAGCGGGCCGGCCAGCGCGCCGAGTCCTCGGGCAGCGAACAGGTAGCCGATGGCCAACGCGCTGCCGCCCAGCCGCGTCAACGCGAACGCCGGCAGCAGCCCGACGATGCCGTTGGCCACGCCGACGCCCGTCTTGGTCAGCATGAACGCCTTGGTGATCTTGCGGGCGCGGACGAAGCGCCACACCTCCCTTAGATGCGACCATACGCCGGCGGCTGCGGGGGCCGGACCGGCGCCGTGGGCGTCGCGCGACGGCGCTACCTGGTGCATGGAGCGGCGGATACCCAGCACGAGTACGGCCGCTGTGACGAACGTCAGCGCGTCCAGCACGAAGCTGGTCTGCGCGCCGAACGCCTGCGTCACCAGCCCACCGACGCCCGCGCCGACGAACAGCATCGTCCCCCAGACGCTGCCCAGCGCCGCCTGCGCCAGCGAGAGGTCGGCCGGGTCGACGAGATTGGGCACCGCGGCGGCGGTGATCGGCTCGACGAATGCCACGACCAGGGCGATCGCGGCCAGGCAACCCACCGCCAGCCACGGCTGGCCGAGGGCGAAGGCCGCCAGTAGGCCGAGGCACGGCACGATCGCAGCCACGTTGACCGCCACGAACAGCAGCCGGCGGTCCACGCGGTCGACCAGCACGCCGGCGAACGGGGCCACCACGAACACGGGCAGGACGTTGGCGGCGAAGGCCACGGCGCCGGCGCCCTCCCGGCCGGTCGTGGTGATCGCGAACTCGCTGACCGCCACGAACGCGAACCAGTCACCGAGGAACGACACGACGGTCGCCGCGAACAGCAGGCGGAAGTCGCGGTTGCGTCGCAGCAGCGCGGGAAGCTCGCGCAGCCGCGTGGGTCTGGCTACAGCAGTTCCGGCCGAGTCCAAGCTCGTCCCAGCAGGTGATGATCCAGGAAGGCGCACACCGTTGCGTACCAGACCCGCGCGTTGCCGGGCCGCAAGATCCAGTGGTGCTCGTCGGGGAAGTACAGGAACTGTCCCTCGACGCCGTGCCGCTGCAGGTCGGTCCACAGCTTGAGCGCTTCGCCGATGGGCACGCGGTAGTCCTGCTCACCGTGGATCACCAGCATGGGCGTGCGGATGTCGCCGACATGCAGGTTGGGGCTGTGCTGCCGGTAGCGCTGTGGTTCGGTGTAGGGGTCGCCGAACTCCTGCTCCCAGTACACGCCGAGGTCGGTGGTCCCGTGGAACTGCTCGAGGGCCCACAGGCTCGCGTGCGTGACCACGGCGTCGAACCGGTCGGTGTGCCCGGCGATCCAGTTGGCCATGTAACCGCCGAACGACCCACCCATGGCGGCGGTTTTGGTCTCGTCGATGTCGCCACGCTTGACCGTCTCGTCCACGGCCGCCATCAGGTCGCCGTAGACGATGTCGCCCCAGCGACCCCAGCCGCGCTGGATGTAGTCGAGGCCATAGCCGGTCGACAGGGCCGGGTCGGGCAGCAGGACGGCGTAGCCCTTGGCGGTCAGCACGTGGGGGCTCCAGCGCCAGTGCCAGCCCGCCCAGGAGCCGAGCGGGCCGCCGTGGATGAACACCGCCAGCGGTGCGGGCTTGCGCTTGCCGGCGTCAGCGGGCAACAGCAGCCACGAACGGACTTCGGTCCCGTCCTCGGCGGTCGCCGCGACCCGCTCGAGCTGTCCGGGCAGCGCCATGGCGGCCCAGGCTCCTTGGAATGGACGTGGCTCCTGGTCGCTGGCGGAGGCGTCGAGGACGACGGGATGCGGCGGGGCGGTGACCATCGAGCGCAGCGCGTAGACCGTCGCGTCGTCGGGGGACGGACACAGGGCCGTGAACGCACCCTCGGTCGCCAGCCGTGTCAGCCGTTGATTGTCGAGGCTCACTCGATAGGGTCGCGTGCGACCGTCACAGTCGGCGGTGAAGTAGACCGCGCCGCTGTCGGGCGCCCACACGGGCGCGTTGGGCCACAGGTCGAAGCCACCCAGCAGGTCGCTACCGTCGCCGGTGGCGAGGTCGACCAGCCACAGCGTCTGGTCGCCTGCGCGGTCGGGTGTCGAGCGCTCGCCGCGGATGGCGACGACCCAACGACCGTCCGGCGAACAGGCGGGGGACTCGTAGCCGTAGTCACCGCCGGCGAGGACGCGTTGCTGCCCAGTGACCACGTCGACGGACACCAGTTCGCTGAGGAAGCGGTTGCGCACGTCGGCGTCGTCCTGGGCGCGGGTGGTGACCGCGGTGGCGCCGTCGGGCGTGACGTCGAAGGTGGACAGGTCAAGCAGCCGTCCCGGGTCTGGCAACAGGTCGCTGGCCTCGAGTGCGGCGTCACCCGAGGGCGGGGACGCGGCATACAGGTGGCGTTCGCGCGGGCCCAGATAGTGGTCCCAGAAGCGGATGGGGTAGTCGGTGAACAGCTGGGCCTGTACGCCGGCGTCGACACGGGCCTTCTCGCGCTCCGCGTCCTGGTCCCATCCATCCGTGCGAGGATGGGTCGAAGCGCCGAGGACGATGGTGCCGGACTGGCGGGCGACCGCGAGGGCGTCCACGCCGCCGGGAGGTGAGGCGATGAGATGCGCCTCGCCGCCGCCTGCTGGCAGGAGCCAAAGTGCGGGCGCCTCGCCCCGAGGGTCATCCTTGGCTGCGGCCGGGTCGGGCCGCGAGGAGGTGAACAGCAGCGCCCCGTCCGGCATGAACACCGCACCGGACTCGCCGGGCGTCGAGCGGGTCAGCCGCCGGGGCTCCCGCTCGCCGTCGGTGTCCAGCTCCCACAGCGCAGTGACGAACTTCTTGCCCTCGGGATCCGGTCGCGCCACCGACGTGATCAGCCGGCGGCCGTCGGGCGACAGCGCCAGCCCGTCCAGGCGGGGCAGCGAGAGCAAGGTGTCGACAGAGAAGGGTTCAGCGTCAGCCATGGCCGCCATCCTCACCGGCTTTTGCGGGGTCCACACCTCGCCCGAGGTGCGCTGGCGTTCCCGCTCGTCGACGCTCCCGTGGCCACCCGCCGTCACCCGCGAAGTATCCAAGGCGGCATACCGCAACGTCAGCCGCCGTTCGTCGCCCCGTCACCCCTGACCGGTAGGCTGTGCCGATCCGTCGTCGAGCAGGAGCGTCGCCATGCCCATCATCCGCCGTCGCGCCCTGCCGATTCTCCTGGCGCTGGTACTGGCCGTCATCGCCCTGCCGATCACCGCGGGCGCCCGCCCGGGCCGCCGCCCGCATCCGGATGTGCGCTTCGCCACGTTCAACGTGTCGCTGTTCCGCGCCGAGCGGGGGGAACTCGTGGCCGACCTGCGTGCCGGCGACGAGCAGGCCCGCACCGTGGCCGAGATTGTCCAGCTCCAGCGCCCGGACGTCCTGCTGGTCAACGAGTTCGACTACGACCGCCGCGGCCAGGCGGTTCGGCTGTTCGGTGACCGCTATCTGGGCGTCAGCCAGGGCGGGCGGGCGCCGATCCGCTACCCGTACCGCACGGCCTTCCGTTCCAACACCGGGGTCGCCAGCGGCTTCGATCTGAACAACGACGGCGTGATCGGCACGTCCGGGCGGGCCTACGGCGACGACGCGTTCGGCTTCGGCGAGTTCCCCGGGCAGTACGCCTTCGCGATCTACTCGCGTTACCCGATCGCCACCGAGGCGATCCGCACCTTCCAGCACTTCCGCTGGGCCGACATGCCGGGCGCGCTACTGCCCGACGACCCCGATACGCCTGCCCCGGCCGACTGGTACAGCCC
>JACCTL010000011.1 GCA_013812395.1 Euzebyaceae bacterium | reverse complement strand
TGCGGATGTAGGCCCACTTGCGGTCGTCCAACCAGGGCACGTGGTCGGAGGGGCCGATGTGGATGTTGTCCTTGCTGATGCCGTTACCCATCTGGCTGGTCACCGACTGGGTCTTGGACACCTTCTTTGAACTCAAGCGGGAACGCTCCAGCATGTTCATGAAGTCCATGTTCCCGCCGAAGTTCAGCTGGTAGGTGCGGTCAATGGTCACCCCACGGTCCTCGAACAGCCGCGTGAGGATGCGGTGGGTGATCGTGGCGCCGACCTGGCTCTTGATGTCGTCGCCGACGATCGGGACGCCGGCATCGGCGAAGCGTCGCGCCCACCCGGGGTCGGAGGCGATGAACACCGGCAAGCAGTTGACGACGGCCACCCCGGCGTCCAGGGCGGCCCCGGCGTAGTGCCGCGCGGCCTGCTCCGAGCCGACCGGCAGGTAGGAAACCAGCACGTCGGCGCGCGCCTCGCGCAATGCGGCGGCCACATCGACTGGCTCGGCGTCGCTCTCCTCGCACATCTCGCCGTAGTACTCACCGAAGCCGTCCAGTGTCGGGCCGCGCTGGACCTCGATGCCGACCGGCGGCACCTGCGCGAACTGGATAGTGTTGTTCGGCGGCGCCACGATCGCCTCGGCGAGGTCGCGACCCACCTTCTTGGCGTCGACGTCGAAGGCCGCGACGAACTCCAGGTCGCGGACGTGGTAACCGGCCAGCTCGACGTGCATCAGGCCGGGCACGGGCGCGGCTGGGTCGGCGTCGCGGTAGTAGTGCACGCCCTGCACCAGCGAGCTGGCGCAGTTGCCGACGCCAACAACGGCGACGCGTACCTTGCCCATCGGGTCTCCTTGTGCCAAGCGGCGGTCGCCCGCCATGTCGTGACTGGTCGTCATCTACTTGCTCTGCAACTCGCTGCTGGTCTGCAACTTCGCCGCACGGTCGTCGTCTGGCGCAGGCTCGGCCGGCGAGGATGGTGCGGCGGGTGGCGCCGGCTCGCCCAGCGCGGCCCGCTCGGCGCTGATGAGGGTGTCCAGCCAGCTGATGTCGTGTTCGGTGGTCTCCATGCCGTGGCGCACCAGCGACAGGGTGTAGCTGTCGGTCGGACCGCGCTTGGCCTGTGTCAACGAGCGGCGGCCCTCGTCGAGCTTGTCCTCCAGGTAGGACTTGCGGCGCTCCAGCAGCCGTAGCCGCGTCTCCGGCTTGAGGTAGCGGAAGAACGCCAGCCGCAGTGGGAACTTCTCCTCTTCCCAGGTCGAGTGCGCGCCCTCGGTCAACAGCTCGAGGAACTCCGATTCGCCCGCGGCGGTGATGCGGTACACCTGCTTGCGGCGGGTGGTCTGCTCGCCGGGAAAGAACTTCTCGACGGCGCCGCGCTTCTCCAGCTTGCGCAGCGCGGGGTACAGGGCGCCGTAGGAGACCGTCCAGAAGAAGCCGAGCTTGTGCGCGAGCTGCTTGCGCAGCTCGTAGCCGTGCATGGCCCGTTCTTTCAACAGGCCGAGGATGGCGAGCTCAAGCATCGCTGGACGGTCCTGGCGTCGGTGGGGGGTCGGTTGTCGGGGCGAGGATATGGGGTGGTACGGCTGCTGCGACGCTGCGATGTAGCGACGTAGTAGCTGTGCGATGTACTCAGACGATGTATCCGTGCGATATAGCGCCATGCTACATCGGATCGTCGCCACGGCAACCCCACCGCGGCGGGTTGGTCTAGGCCCGCCGTCTCGCGTCACGCCGACCTACACTCCACAGCGCCATGAGAGGCGTGATCGACTACCGCATCGCCCGCCGTGCGCTGGTCCGCGAGGTGACGCGGGGGGTGGTGCCGCTCACCGAGGTGTGCGATGCCCATCCCGAGCTGTTGCGCGCCGCGCGCAACGTGGGGCAGCCGACCGCTCGCACCTGCCCCATCTGCCGCCTGGCTGACGACCGCGCTGACGTGCCGCTGGACGAGAACAGCACCTTGCGGGTGGTCACCTACGTCTTCGGCGACGACCTACGCCGGCTGTCCGGCCACGTCGTGTGGACCCCCGAAGAGCTCGACGCGCTGGCCGCACGCCACCGCTCCTTCACCGCCTACCGGGTCGAGTGCTGCCTGGTGTGCGGCTGGCACCACCTGATGGAGAGCTTCCTGCTCGGCCGCGCCTACGCGGGCTGAGGGCCGCTTCGGCCTTCGGCGGCGGCCGCCGTGCCGTCCCATGCAGGCCGTTCGCGCACTGCGAGCCAGGCGATCCAGGCCAGCACGGCGGCCCGCACGGCGATGGTGACGGCGAAGACGCCGTAGCCCGGCGCCGGGGTGAAGCCCTGGCGTCCGCCCAACCACGGGAAGCGCACCAGGAACACCGCCGCGTCGGCGGCACAGAACAGCAGGAACGGCGTTCGGCGCGGGAGGGCGAGGGCCAGCAGCGGCAACAGCCACAGGCTGAACTGCGGCGAGTAGACCTTGCTGGTCAACAGGAACGCGATCAGCAGCGGCAGGAACAGTTGCCAGGTGTGGGCGGGCGGACGCCGGCGGACCCCGACGATCAGCACCGCGGCCGCCGCCCCCACGAACAGCACAGCGGTGACCAGGTTCAGCGTTGGCACGTCGAACTGGCTGGACCGTAGCTCCACCTCGATGATGCGGTAGAGGCTGTCGTGGTCGGCCGGCCTGCTGCGCGACAGCTGCAGGAAGCGGCTCCAACCCTCGGGCGCCGCCAGGTAGACGGGCAGGTTGACGGCCAGCCACACCCCGACCGCGGCGCCGGCGTGGGCCAGGGCGGCTCGGGGCCTGCGCTGGCGCAGCCTAGCCAGCACCACCAGGCTGACGAGCAAAGCCGGGTACAGCTTGGCCGCCGCGCCAAGACCCGCCGCCACACCGGCGGCAACGTCGCGGTCCTCGCGGTGCAACCAGATCGCAGCCGTGGCCAGCATGACGGGCAGGGCGTCCCAGTTGACGAACGCGCACAGCACCAGCGTCGGTGCGGCGGCGTACCACAACAGCCGTCGAGGTGGCAGGCCCATGCGGTGCAGCAGGGCCAGGGTCGCCGCCAGGCAGGCCGCAGCCATCGCCATCGTCACCTGCAGGAACGCCTGGCCCTGGGCCTCGGCGGGTAAGACGCGCGCGACCTGGTTGGCCAGCCACATCCAGGCTCCGGTCAGCACCGGGTACTCCACCGGGTGATCGAGGTAGGGCACGGCGCCGGCGTCCAGCCGCTCGACGAACCACAGCGGGTAGATGTCGGTGTAGCACCAGCCGCGGTATTGCTCGCCGTCCTGCCAGCCAGCGTCAAATAGCAAGCACCGCGACTTGGAGAACCAGGCCAACGCCAGTGTCAGGCACAGCACCGCGACGACGGCTCTCGGCAGCCGCTTGGACGAGGCGGGCCGCCGGGCGCCGGAGGTGGGTGGGGCGGCGTTGGCAGGCACGCCGGGGAGCCTAGAGGGGCGCGGCTACACCACTGTGTGGGCGGCCGCGCTCATGCAGCGAGGCGGTGGCGCGAAGACGGCTACGGCAGGTGGAGTCGCGGGACCGCCACGCCGGCGGGCGGCCCGCCGGACCTCACGAGGAGTCGCCGGTCTTGCTCGAGGTGCTGGCGTCCTCGAACGGCGGTGCGATACCGGCGGGCGCCTGCTCGCCTTCGGGCATCGGGCGGCGCAGGCTGAGCACGATCACCACGGCCAGGATCCCCATGATGATCCCGAGGCTGACCAGCGGGTTGATCTCGGGCAACGGGATGCCGGCGATCGCTTCGACGCCGTCGTGCACCAGGCTTTCCAGCAGCAGCTTGACGCCCACGAAGCCGAGGATGATGGCCAACCCCGCCTTGAGGTAACGCAGCTTGTCGGCCACCCCGGCGAGCAGGAAGTACAGGGCTCGCAGGCCCAGAATCGCGAAGACGTTGGAGGTCAGGATGATGAAGGGGTCCTGGGTGATGGCGAAGATCGCCGGAATCGAGTCCATCGCGAAGATCAAGTCGGTGAACTCGACCAGGATCAGCACCACGAACATCGGCGTGGCGAGCAGCCTGCCGTTCTCGCGCACCCAGAAGTGGTCGCCGCGGTAGCCGTCAGTGGTCGGCAGCACCTGGCGCACGCGTTTGAGCAGTTTGGACTCGTTGACGTCGGGGTGCTCGTCCTTCTGCAGCCAGGTCTTGACGCCGGTGTAGACCAGGAAGGCGCCGAAGATGTACAGGATCCAGTCGAAGCGCGCGATGAGCGCGGCGCCGGTGAAGATCAGGACCGTGCGCATCAGGATCGCGCCGACCACGCCGTAGAACAGCACCCGGTGCTGCAGTTCCTTGGGCACGGCCAGCGCGCCGAAGATCAGCACGAACAAGAAGACGTTGTCCACCGACAGCGACTTCTCGATGACGTAGCCGGTGAAGAACTCCAAGGTCGTGCTGCCGCCGTCCGCGGCGGGATGCAGGCGGGCGATGAACAGGCCGAACAGGATCGACACACCGATCCAGATCGCCGACCAGGTGCCAGCCTCTTTGAGGGAAACCTCGTGGGAGTCCTTGTGCACCACCAGCAGGTCGATGGCCAGCAGGACCGTGACGATCACGGCGAAGCCGCCGTACAGAACCGGGTCGGATACCACGCGCGTTCGGACCTTTCGGGACAAAAGACACGGCGGCACGCAGATGGCTGCCGTGAACGTCGAAGGTCTCGCGTCCCGGGTTGTCGGGGCGCCGGTCCGGGCGGGCGTCGCCGCCGTGTTGACGAACCGTCGCCGGGCAAGCCATCACGGCGGGCCCGTCGCTACTCTCCCTCGCAGGGATCAGCCCATCCTACGGACTGTCGATCGGCCCGCAGCGTCTACCCGCCCCAGCGCTCATGTAGTCCGAGGCGGCAGCGCACTTACCGCGCTCAAGTAGTCAGAGGTGATAGCGCACCCCCAACCGGTCATACCGGCTTTCAGGGTGCGCTGCCAGGCGCCTGCGCCGGCTGCTTGGGCTTGCTGCCGGCTGCGACCTCGGTGGACGCGGCTGCCACCTGTGCCTCCTGCTCGCTGCGGGCCACGGTGCGGCTATGGCGTGCCAGCCGGCGCTTGGCATAGCGGTTGATGGCGAGGCCGAGCAGCGGTGGCAGCAACACGCAGGTAATGCGGAAGAACCACAGCACGTTCTCGATGGACACGCCGGTCAGGCGCGACAGGATGTCGCTGGTCGCCGCCGCCGACAGCAGCAGCACGAAACTCCAGATGCCGAGCATGAACCCGGCACGCAGGGGGATCTCCAGCGGGTTGGTCAACACGTGCCAATCGCCGCGCAGCCCGTACCGCCTGCGTTCGGCGAACGGGTAGGCGGCCAGCGCCGTGAAGACGAACCCGGGCAGCAGGATGCCGGCGACGAACGGTCCCGACACCGTCAGCAGGCCGAAGACGGAGAACTCCAGCGGCGGGAAGATCCGCAGTGCGCCGTCGATCCAGAACATGAACCAGTCCGGCTGCGCGTTGTTGCCGACCTCTCCCGGCACGTAGGGGCCCAACAACGCCACGTCGCTCCAGGGGATGAACACCGCGGCGGCGGTAAGCAGGCCGGCCATCCACAGCACCAGGGTCGCGGACTCGGCGAACTGGGCGGGCCACAGGGGCTTGCCGAGGATGAACTTGTGCCCGTCGACGCCGCGGACGGGGAACTGCGTGTGGCGTTGCCGGGCAACCAGCGCCAGGTGGAGGCTGACCATGGCGATGATCAACCCCGGTACCACCAGCACGTGGAACACGAAGAAGCGCGGGATCACGTCGCCGGTGGGAAAGTCGCCACCGAAGATCCAGAACGCGACCCGGTCGCCGATCAGCGGCAGGCTGAGCAACTCGGAGTAGGCGATACGGATGCCCGTGCCGGCCAGGGAGTCGTAGGGCAGCGAGTAGCCGGTAAAGCCGGCCACGAACGCGAAGGTGATCAGGCCGATGCCGAGGTGGTAGTTGACCTCGCGCGGCCGACGGAAGGCACCCGTGAGCAGGATCCGCAGCATGTGCAGCACGCTGGCGGCGATGAACAGGTGCGAGGCGCCACGGTGGATGCGGCGGAACAGCAGGCCACCCGGCACGTCGTGGGACAGGCGCAGGATCGACTCGAAGGCCGCGGGCAGCTGCGCCCCCTGGTACAGCTCGTAGGAGCCGTTGTAGACGGTGGCCTCGGTCGACGGCCGGTAGAACATGGTCAAGAAGATGCCCGTCGCCACCAGCACGACCAGGCTGAACAGGGCAACCTCGCCCAGCAGGAAAGACCAGTTGTGCGGGAACACCTTGTTGGCGACCTTGCGGCTGGGGCCGCGCAGCTTGAGGCGGGCGTCGAGGGTGTCGAACAGCAGCGAGAACAGCGGGGTCATCGGCGCCGGCTTTCAGTCGAAGGCGGGGCCCACCTGGGCCTGGAAGTCGTCCAGCGCGACCAGGTACCCCTGGTCGTCCAACCCGAGCGGTAGTTGTGGCAAGGCTCGGGCGGCGGGACCGAAGGTGGGTACGGCTCCGCGAGACGGGTCGAAGGTGGACTGGTGGCAGGGACAGAACAGCGCGTTGTCCTGCTCGCGGTACAAGGCCACGGGGCAGCCGGCGTGGGTGCAGACCTTGGAGTAGGCCACCACGTTGTCGACCACCCAGTCGAGGTTGGTCGGGGCGACCGGCGGCGTGGTCAGGCGCAGCAGCAGGACCGATGACCGTTCCTGGCCGATGGCGTCCTGCGGCCAGATGCTGGCGATGCCGCCCATCGCCAGGTCGTCGGGTTGCACGGGCAGTCCCTCGTTGGTGACCAGCCGGACGCCGGGACGCCATGCGGTGCGCAGCAGCGTGCCGCCCGGCGCCGGCCCCAGCGAGGCGATCGGCGGGGCGGCGATGCCGATGCCGAACAGCGCCCCCGACGCGATCAGCGCACGCTTGAGGAACGACCGGCGGGGACCGAGCGCCTCCACATCCGACAGCGGCTCGTCGGCGTGGTCGGGGTCGGGGATCTCGCGCAGCTCGATGGCTTCGATGTCGGGAAACCGGTCGGTGAAGTAGCGGCGGATGGCGACACCGAACAGCAGCAGCCCCAGCGACAGCGCTCCGCCGTACAGCGGCAGCGGCCCGCCCAGCGGCAGGGCGACGGCGAACACCAGCGCGCACAGCACCGCGCCGCCGGCCGTCAGCACGACGATGCTGTCGTTGAGCTTGCTGGCGGGCGGCTCGGTGCGGGAGATGACCCGCAGCTCGGCCTTCGGGTCCTGTTTCATCCGGCGGGTTCCTGCTCGTCACGCGTCTTGCGCTGACGGCGGGACAGCCCTCTGCCGGTGGGTTGTCCGCTCGGGTCGGGGAACCACTGCGGGCGTCCGGCGATGATGAACAAGGAGATGACGACGATCAGCACGAACACCGCCGCGAAGCCTGATGCGTACACGGGATTGAGCTCCACGAGCCCGGCGGGTGTGCCCTCCTCCTGGCTGACGACTTCAAGGAACGCGGCGACGTCGGCGATCTCGGCGTCGGTGATCTGCTGGCTGTTGAAGGCGGGCATCTGGAAGGGTCCGACCCGGATCGCTTCGGCGATGGTGACCGGGTCGGCGTTGACTACCGGTGGTGTCCAGGCGCCGGCGCCCGCCACGCCGCCGGCGCCACTGGAGCCGTGGCACTGGGCGCAGTTGGCGGCGAAGACCTCACGGCCGGTCACGGGGTCACCCTCGCCGACGGTGGGCACCGATCCTTCGAGCGCGAACTCCTCGGCGATGTAGGCGGTCACCAGCCTGCGCTGCTCGGCGTCCAGCAGCACCTCGCGCGAGCGGTTGTCGTACGGGTCGCCGGCGGGGGGCATCCGCCCGACGCGGATCACGAGATCGATGTAGGGCACAGTGACGTCGGGGTTGCCGGCCAGCGGCGGGACGGGGTCACCGGCGGAGGTGACGCCGCCGGCTCCTTCGGCGCCGTGGCAGGTGGCGCACTGGCTGGCGTAGATGTTGCCGGCCTGGGTGCGCTCGGCCGAGGTGAGCTCCTCGGCCTGCGCCGCCGCCGGCCGGTCGGCTTGGGTCACCAGCAACATGACGCCGGCCGCGGCAACGACGGCCCAGCCGAGCAGTGCCCGGTGGCGGCGCGACATCGTGGGGCGGACCTTTCGCTTGTTGACCCCGGCCCCATACCTAGCACAGCAGCGGTCGGGGTGCGACGGGCGCTGCACTCCCGACCCGGGTGCGCGGCCCGTTGCTTACACTGCCCACCCATGACTGGCGTAGTGATCCGCCCGGCCCGCGACGACGAGCTCGACGACGTCGCGGCGGTGATCGTCGATGCCTACGCCGAGTACGCGGCGCGGATGTCGCCCGACGCCTGGTCGACCTTTGCCAGCGAGATCGCCAACGTCCGCGGCCGGATGGCGCAGGCCGAGCTGCTGGTGGCCGAGCGCGATGGCGTCCTGGTGGGCGCGGTCACGCTGTTCACGGGTTGGCGCGGCGCCCAGGAGGGCACGGCCGGTGTGCGGCTGCTGTCGGTGCTGCCCGATCAGCGCGGCGGCGGCGTGGGCAGGGCATTGATGGAGGGCTGCATCCGCCGCGCGCGAGAGACCGGCAAGCGGCGCGTGGTGCTGACCACGACCCAGGAGATGGGCACCGCCCGCGACCTGACCGAGTCAGTCGGCTTCGTCCGCGAGACGGCGCTGGACCACGAACCGGCCCCCGGCGTCCGCGCCGAGGGCTACGCGCTGGATCTTGGCTCCGATACGGACCAGGGCAGCTAGGCGATTACC
>JACCTL010000166.1 GCA_013812395.1 Euzebyaceae bacterium | reverse complement strand
CCGTTCGGCACGGACACGATCACGCGCACGACCGAAAAGTCCTACCGCGTCATCGAGGTCCGCTCCATCCTCACCGGCTGACCCCTGCCCGCTCGGGACGGCGCGCAACAGGCCGACAGATCAGAGGCTCAACCCGAGGTGCTGTGACTTTGGCACCGCTGCGGTAGCAAAGTCACAGCACCTCGGGCCAGAGGCCAGCAGTCAGCCGCGGACGTAGGTGAAGCTGCCGGGAGCACACGGGACAATCGTCTTCCCGTGGTGATCACTGCTCTACACGTCGGTGATCGCCACGCGAAAGCCCCGCGCGGCCGAGGGGCTCCAGACCACCTCGGGTCAAGGGGCCAGCAGTCAGCCGCGCACGTAGGTGAAGCCGCCTGGAGCCACGCGAGCTCGCACGGAACCGTCCTCGCCACGAGTGACGTCCACGAGCCGGCCGCGCTGGTCATAGGAGCGGGCCACGACGGGACCGGCACCAGGCAGCGAGACCCGCTGGCGAGTCCAACGCCGGGCGAAGCTGCGCAGGACGCCTTGGTGACGGTCGTCACCAGACAGCAGCAGCCACTCGACCTCGGGCTGCACCAGCACCGCATCGAGCTGGGCGGCGTGCCCCTCACCGGCGTGGCTGACCGACAGCTTCGCCGGGCCGGCGCCTAGAGACCCCCGGACATCCTTGCGACCGACGGCGAGGTATCCCGGCCAGAGTGTGATGCCCTTCGTGCCGGTGCCGCCATGCGACTGACGACCCGCACGGTGGCCACCCAGGCGGTAGCGCGTCGCGGCACCGCCGCGTGGGCCGAACAGGCGGTGGAACACCGGCATCAGCGTGTAGCGGCCATGTGTAGGTAGATCCACGTCGGCGCGCACCCGGCCGCCAGGACGCAGGGCCACATACCCCCCGCCGCTCCACAGGCTTTCACCCGTCCAGGGGTCGGCGGGCGTGCGGACCACCGCATCGCCGGACAGCTGCCCCGTCTCGGCCTCGACCAGCTGCCAGGTCACGCGTTCACCGACTGCGGCGACGCGAGCCCGCCGGGCCACTCGAGGATGACGGTCCAGGGCCAGCATCGACAGCAACCCGTGGATCGTGGACTCGGCACCCGAGTTGAGGTTGATCGCGCCGTCACCGGCGACGCCGTCGAAGGTCCGGCCCGTGCCAGGGTCGTACATCGGCTCGCCAGACGGGTTGTTGCCGAAGTACCAGGCCGCGGCGACGCCAGCGAGGCGGCGGAACGAGCCCCGCCCCGTCGCGTCGGCGACGCGCAGCAGGTTCTGGAGCGTCGCGTCTGTGCCGTAAGCGATCTGGCTGGTGTCGGCGGGCGCCGGCAACCAGCCTTGCTGCGGCCCCGCCTGCACCAGCGAGTGAGGCGTGAACCGGCCCACCTCGCCGATGGCGGTTTGCAGCCATCTGCGGTTGCCGGTCGCGGCACCGGCGGTCGCCAGCGCCCCGGCCATCTGGTCGCCCCAGGCGTGCCACACAGATCGTGACTGCGCCCACGGCATGACCGCGCCGAACGGCCAGCGCTGCGCCGTGCCCAGTGGCATCGCCGCAATCCCGTTAGCGAGTTGCCGCAGCACGCGCCGTGCTCTCTGGCCGCCGCCGGCCTCGGCATACGCGGTCAAGCCGTATACGGCTTCGGATGACGCGTCAGCGCCGTCGGTGATCAGCCACGCCGGCCAGCGCAGCCCATCCACGGTCAGGTAGGTGCCGTACTTGTCTTCCAGCACCTGGCGGTCCACTGCGCCGACGGACAGCTTCATTCGGTCACGCAGGAACCCGGCGAAGGCCGGATCAACATCGCGGAACGCCGCATAGCCTTCGCCGAGGGCCCAGATGGTCCGGGCCACCCAGTAGGAGGCGCCGGAGTCGGACGGGTCGGGGAGCTCGATCGGCTCAGCGCTGCGGTTGAGCGTGCCGTCGGGCTGCATCCACAGCACGACGTTGCCGCGATTTCGCCCGCTGGCCGTCTGTAGGTAGGTCAGCCCTCGCAGCAGGTGGTAGGCGCGCTCGCGGCTGTGGTCGTCGCCGAACTGCCGCCAGTGGCGCAGGTACACCACCGCCGCGCGCGAGATGTCGTCAGCGTTGAACGCGCCCTGCGAGTAGGTGTTGGTCTCCGGGTCGTACTCGCCACCGCCGATTCGCCGGTAGGGGCCGCCGTCCTCCGGCTCGGCGTAGGTCCACAGCACGCCGAGCTCGGGTTCCGCGCCCAGCCGGTAGGTGGTGTGCCGTGCCTTGGAGGGCGGTGACACGAGGTCGCCCAAGTAGTCGATGTGCGACAGGTTCGTGAGAGCGGCTGGCGCGGCCGCACCCGCCGCCGGAGGGCCGGCCGCAACCCGCGTGACCGGCAGCAAGCTGGCGACCAGGGCGAACAGCAGGCCCAGGGACAACAAACGGGGACGGGTTACGGCCATGGTGTCGACCTCCAACTTGCTCAAGACGCTTGACCTCGCCACTAAAGCGGTTTAGACCTAGTGCTGTCAATGCCTCTCGTCGAGGAGAGCCGCTCTTGCCATCACCGCGCCGTCCGACGATCACGGACGTGGCACGTCACGCCGGGGTCTCCAAGGGCGCGGTCAGCTTCGCGCTGAACGGGCGGCCGGGCGTCGCCGACTCGACGCGGGCACGGATCCTGGACAGCGCTCGAGAGCTGGGATGGGTACCCGATCATCGCGCCCAGGCGCTGTCGCGGTCCCGTGCTATGGCGATGGGCTGGATCATCGCCCGACCGGCGAGACTGCTGGGTGCCGACGCCTTCTTCCCACTATTCCTGGCCGGCGTTGAGACTCGCCTGTCAGAGGTCGGGCGAGCGCTGGTCCTGCACGTGGTCGAGGGCGGCCCCGACGCCGAGGCGGCCGTGTACCGGCGGCTCGCAGCGGGCCGAGTCGACGGGGTGTTCCTGACCGACTTGTGTGCTAACGACCCTCGCTTCGACCTCGTCGAGCGGCTGCAGATCCCAGCACTGGCTGTCGGCCGCCCATGTGACCCGCAGCGCCTGCCATGGGTGGGCGTCGACGACGGCACCGGCGCGTTGGCCGCCGTCCGCCACCTGGTCGAGCTCGGCCACCGCCGCATCGCCCACGTGCAGGGGGTGCCGGGACTGGTCCACACCACGTCCCGCCGCTGCGCGTGGGAGACCGGGCTACGTGAGGCTGGCATCCCTCTCGGCCCGATGGTGACCGGCAACTTCGACGGCCTCCAGGGTGCCGAGGCGACGCGCTCGCTGCTCGCCTGGGACCCTCGCCCGACCGCGATCGTCTACGCCAGCGACCTCATGGCCATCGCCGGCATGCAGGTGCTGGCCGCCGAGGGCATTCAAGTGCCGGGCAACATCTCGGTGGTTGGCTTCGACGACGTCGCCGTCGCGCGGCTGCTGCACCCGCCGTTGACCACCGTTCGCCACGACGTCATGGCCTGGGGCCGCGCCGCCGCGTCAAGCCTTCTGGCCATCACCGACGGCGAGGAACCGACCACGGGGTGGCTCGACCCGGCCGAGCTCGTCATCCGCGACTCCACCGCCCCACCACCGAAGCCCCTGCACACCATCACAGCAAAGGACTGACCCATGCGTCTGTTGCGCACCGTCACGCTGGCCTGCGTGCTGTTGCTTGCCCTGACCGCTTGCGTCCGCGGTGAGGAGGGCGGCGGCGCCGCGGGTCCGGCCGCCGGCGGCTCGGAGGGCGGCAGCGAGATCGCCGCCGCCACCGGCCCGATCAAGATCTGGTACTCCAACAACGAGTTCGAGATCGAGTGGGCCAAGGCGGTCGTGAAGGCCTGGAACAGCGACCACCCCGACGAAAAGGTGACGGCGCAGGAGATCCCCGCCGGTGAGACTTCCGAGGAGGTCATCCAGGCCTCGATCGCTGCCGGCAACACGCCGTGCCTGATCTACAACACCTCGCCTGCCGCGGTGCCGCAGTTCGAGAAGCAAGGCGGGCTGGTGGCCCTCGACGAGTTCTCCGACGGCGCCTCCTATGTCGAGGAGCGCGTCGGCGACAAGGCGCAGCAGTACCAGTCGCCGGACGGCAGCTACTACCAGCTGCCCTGGAAGGCCAACCCGGTGATGATCTTCTACAACAAGAAGTTGCTGCAAGAGGCCGGCATCGATGCCCAGAACCCGCCGCTGGCCACCTACGACGAGTTCTACGAGACCTCCAAGAAGATCGTGGACTCGGGCACGGCAAAGGCAGCGATCTGGCCGTCGCCGGCCTCGCAGTTCTTCCAGCCCTGGTTCGACTACTACCCGCTGTTCGCCGCCCAGACCGACGGTACCCAGCTCGTGGAAGAGGGTGAGTCACAGTTCGCCGACGAAGCGGGGATGGCCGTCGCCGACTTCTGGCGGCGCATGTACGACGAGAATTTGTCACCCAAGGAAGAAGCCACCGGCGACGCCTTCGCCGAGGAGCAGTCGGCAATGGCGATCGTGGGGCCGTGGGCGATCGCCGCCTACGAGGCCGTCGAATGGGGTGCGGCGCCCGTCCCGACCCAGGACGGCACACCACCGGAGGAGACGTACACCTTCTCCGACGCCAAGTCGGTCGCCCTGTACTCCAGCTGTGAGAACCG
>JACCTL010000188.1 GCA_013812395.1 Euzebyaceae bacterium | reverse complement strand
CGGTCTTCGTCGCCAGCGACCCGTCGTTCACCCAGCAGCACCTGGTGGCCAACGGCGCCTCGGAGCTCATCGGCGAGGTGTTCGGCGAGCACGGCCGCCACGCGCGCTCCGCGGTCGCCGCGCCGTCTCTGCCCACCAACACCCCGGTCGAGGTCGAGGCCATCGCCGAGGTGGGGTAGCAGCTGGGGTGCTTCAGTTCTCTAGCACACGCCGGATTTGGCGCCAGTACTCATAGCCCGGCCCTGTCAACTCGTTGAGCCCGGTCGACGAGTTTTGCCGCAGGGTCGCATTAGCGCCGTTGAACCAACCGGCGATCCCTCGCATGTCGGGGTAGCCGGCCGCACGTGCCGCCGCATGTGTTTCATCGCGCGAGAGCTCGCCGTGGGCGTCGACGAAGGCTTTCACGAAGCGAGCTCGCCGGAGAATGCCCTCCGGTACCTCGTCGGGGTCGCTCTGAACCGTCTGCAGTTCGGCAGTTTCGACGACTGCACGCAGGTCCGCGACCGCCGCCTCGACGTCGTCCAGCCGTGTGCGCAATGCCTCGATGTCCATGTTGTCGCCTTCCAAGTCGGACCTGTGCCGGACCGAGCGGTGCCAGCTCCAGCCCACATTGGCTTATGACGTCATATTTTGTCGACAAAAGATAGTCGGGATGGCGTTCAGCCGGTGACGTCGCGGACATCACCGCGACGGCGGGTTGCGCCGCGGCGGTCGAGTTCCTCCAGCAGCGGTAGGGCGTACTTGCGGCTGGTGTCCAGCATCTCCTTGGCGCGTGCTGCGGTCAGTGGGCCCTCGACGGCGAACGCGGTTCGCAGTCGATCGACGGCGGCGGCGACGGCGCCGGCCGACATGGCGAGGTCCGGTCCCAGCCGTACCAGGTCGCCTGTGGCCTCGAGCTCGCGCACGAGCGCCGGCGACGCTCCCGCCCGCGCCGCGGCGGCGCTCAACGCCGGCGGGTTCCAGCGGGCGGCGTCGAGGGTTGCCAGCAGTGACCGCCGCGCCTCGGCCTGCGCGGGGTCAAGCCGCACGGCGTGGTCGGGATGGCGCAGGCCTGGTCCCTCGGCCACGATCGTGCCCGCGCCGGCGAGGGCGTCGAGCAGGTGGCCGGCCAGGTGCGGCGGGCAACCCGCCGCGATCGCCGCGCGGGCGGCGAGGTCCTTGGCGGCCACCCGCTCCACGGGGTTGGCGCGGTGATGCGCTTGCAGTCCCGCGGTCACTGCCGCCGACCACCTCGCCGCCGCCACGGGCGCGGCCAGCGCGGGGCCGAGCACCAGAAGCCTGTGCTGCTCTATCGCGGCGGCCAACTCGTCCGACGCCAGTCCGACGGCCGCCGCGGCACGGGCTGCGTCGGCGGCGCCGCGCTCGGTCACATGTAGCGCCAGAAGGGCGGCTGGGTCGTCAAGCGCGGCAAGACGGCGCTCCATTGCGTTGACACGGGCCGCGCGCTCCGCGGCGCCGCGCGGCCGCAGCGGGTCGGGGTCAAGAACCACGCCGCCACCTAGCGTTGCCCGGCGGCCGGCTTCCCTCAGGACGAAGCGGTCGCCCGCGCACAGCGGCGCCGCAGCCTCCAGGTCGATCGAGATGAACCCGTCGGTGGCAATCGGCCGGCCGGCGACGGGAGCAATCCGCGCCAGCCACTCGCCGGACCCGGCGTGGACATGCCACGCCCCCCGCTTGCCGATCTCGTAGCCCGGCAGCACACGCACCCAGGCATCGGTCCGGTGGGCGGCCAGCCACTGCCCGCGGCGCCCGAGGGCGTCGCCGCGGCCTACCTCTCGGCGCTCGACGCCCACGAGGTTCACCGCTACCCGGCTTCCCGGCGGCGCCTGCTCAACGGGCGCCTTCAGGCACTCCATCGCGCGGATACGCGCGGGGCGCGCGGCGGGCAGCACCATCAGCTCGTCGCCGGCGCGCAGGGTTCCCTCGGCCAGGGTGCCGGTGACCACCGTCCCGGCCCCCCGGATGCTGAACGACCGGTCGACCCACAGGCGGGGACGTCCCCGGTCGACCGGCGCCGGCGCGGCGTCGAGGACCTCACCCAGAAGGCCCCGCAATGTGTCCAACCCGTGGCCGGTTTCCGCCGACACGCCAACAATCGGGATGCCCGCCAGGCTGCTGCCCGCCAGCTCTTCGGTGATCAGCTCGCTGGCGATGTCCAGGGTGTCGGCGTCCACGGTGTCGGCTTTGGTGACGGCCACCAGGCCGCGCGACACCCCCAGCAAGTCGAGGATGTCGAGGTGCTCCTGGCTCTGCGGCATCCAGCCCTCGTCGGCGGCGACCACGAACATCACCAGATCGACGGCTCCCGCCCCGGCCAGCATGTTGGCGATGAAGCGCTCGTGGCCGGGCAGGTCGACGAACGCAATGGTGTGCCCGGCGATCTGCGCCCAGGCGAAGCCGAGATCGATGGTCAGCCCTCGGCGGCGCTCCTCGGCGAACCGGTCGGGTTCCATGCCGGTCAGGGCACGCACCAGCGCGGACTTGCCGTGGTCGACGTGCCCGGCGGTGCAGACGACGCGCATCACGCCATGGCTACGGCGATGGCGGCGCCGATGCGGCGGGCCAGCAGGTCGTCGGCCTCCGCCGGCACGGTGCGCAGGTCGACCAGCAGCCTGTCGGCGTCGACGCGCACCACGATCGGCGGATCTCCGTCACGCAGCCTCGCCATCGCCACGTCGGCCGAGGTCACCGGCACGCGAACCACCGGTGTCGCCACCTCGGCGCCGGGCGCCGTCCCGCCGCCGGCCACCGTCACGCCCTCGACCACCTCGCCGCCGATGCGCAGCGCCAGCCGCTCACAGCGCTGCCGCAACAGCACCGGATCGGCGAGCAGCGCCGCCCACACCGGCAGCTCGGCGAGGTCGTCGCGCAGGTGCGACTGCAAGGTGGCGACCAGGGCGGCGATGCGCAGCTTGTCCAGCCGCAACGCGCGGGCGAGCGGGTGCGCCCGGCAGGCCTGCACCAGATCGGCGCGGCCCACGAGCAAGCCGGCCTGCGGTCCGCCGAGCAACTTGTCGCCACTGCACAACACCAGGTCCGCCCCGGCGTCCAGCGCCCCGCGCACGCTGGGCTCACCGGCCAGCCACGGTTCCGGACGGTCGGCCAGCAGGCCGGAACCCACGTCGTAGACCAGTGGCACGTCCCGGCTGCGGGCGACCGCCGCCAACTCCGCGACGGTGGGCGTCTGCGTGAAGCCGGTGACGCGGTAGTTGCTGGGATGCACGCGCAGCAGCAAGGCGATGTCGTCGCCCGGCTCGTAGTCGGCCGCCCGCGTGCGATTGGTAGTACCGACCTCCACCAGGCGCGCGCCGGAAGCGGCCATGATCTCGGGCAGGCGGAACGAGCCGCCGATCTCGACCAGCTCGCCGCGGCTGACCAGGACCCCGCGACCACCGGCGAGAGCTGCCAGGGCGAGCACCAGGGCGCCCGCCGCGTTGTTCACCGCAATGCCGGCTTGAGCGCCACAGGCCTGTGCCAGCAGCGGCGCCAAGCGCGCGTCCCGATCGCCCCGCCGGCCCTGCGCCAGGTCGTACTCCAAATCGC
The DNA here is from genome assembly GCA_013812395.1 of Euzebyaceae bacterium. Classification (GTDB taxonomy): domain Bacteria; phylum Actinomycetota; class Nitriliruptoria; order Euzebyales; family Egibacteraceae; genus JACCTL01. The sequence continues at coordinate 2,652 of JACCTL010000188.1, read as the reverse complement.
AGTAGCCGGCGGCGGCAGAGACGGCCTCTCGAGCGGGCGCCGACAGCGGCGCCCGGCCGAGGTTGGTGTGCACGACCACGCCGGCGGCATTGAGCACTGTGCGAAGTGTCCCGCTTCGGCGGTCGAGCGCCTCGGTGATGTCGGCGACCACCGCAGGCACATCAGGTGCCGCTCCGCCGTCGCTCAGCAGCCGGTCCCGAGCCGCGTCGAGCGCTTCGCGGGCGGCCGCGGTCACCGGCCCTCGGCCGTGGCGGTCGACCAGGCCAGCTGCGGCCGCGACCACAGCGTCGACCCGGGGAAGCGCGGTGAGTTCGGCGTTGGACGTGAGGCTGGAATCCGGTGCAGTCACGGGGCCATGCTAGGAGGTCACTGCGTCCGAGAGGACGGCCAAGTGCTGCCAGGCCGCCCGGAGTGAGGAGAGAGGAAAGAAGAACGGCCCCCGTCAGGGGGCCGTCGGGCCGGCGGTGCTCCGCCGGCGGGGTCAGCCCATAGTATCGGCCATTCCTATGTGGGGTTCAAGAAATTCCTCCCGAGCCATCGTCTACGTAGATGGCTTCAACCTGTACCACGGGATGAAGGATGCCTTCAGCCACAGGTACCTGTGGCTCGACCTCCACGCGCTCGGAACGTCGATGATGCTGGAAGGTCAGCAGCTGCAGGTCGTCAGGTACTTCACGGCTCCTTCGCGAAATGATCCGGCAGGCGGCGCCCGCCAGGCTGACTATCTCGAGGCACTGAGTTCTTGTCACGGCATCGAGATTCACCTCGGCCGCTCCAGGAGAAGCGCATGCGCTGCCGCACTTGTAGCAAGACTTGGGTCAGCTACGAGGAGAACGAAACCGGCGTCGCCATCGCGGCCAACATCGTGCGCGACGCCGCTCGCGGGTCCATGGACACGGCGATCGTGGTGTCAGGCGATAGCGACCTGCTGCCGGCACTGCGCGCCGCTAAAGGACATGCAGCCCACCATGGCCGTCGTAGCGCCTTTCCGCCGAGGAGGACCAGTGCAGAGCTCAAGCGCTTCGCTACGACCAGCTTCACGATCAGCCGCGCCAAGCTGCGGAACGCTCAGTTTCCCCAGACTGTCGAGGGTACGAAGCGCACGGTGCAACGCCCCCGCGCACTGGAGATAGGTCAGAGGCTTGGAGTCAGCGGCTACTCAGCGCCGCGGCGAGGCGCTGAGCATCGGCTCTGGTCAGCGCAGCTCCCGCGGCTCCAGGATTGCCGGCGCCATGGCCAGGCGCAGCTCGACGGGCTCGGCCGCGACTGCGGCGGCCAGGCGCTGCAGCGCCGGAACAGTCCCAGCTGGCGGCTCGACGCTGTCGCCCTCGTCACCCACCGCTTCCAGGACGGCCAGCAGCGTGCCCAACGCCCGCTCCACCAACGGGGCGCCCGCTGCCGGCTCGACCAGCTGGGCGGTCAGCGGACCGGGCGGGCGTTGCAGCGTCACCGTGACGCCGTCGGTGGTGCTCAACTCCGCCAGATGCAGGGTGACCGCTGCGGTCACCTGCTGGGCCGGCGGAGCCGCCGCATCGTCGTCGAGCAACGTGCCGGCCACGGCGGTCACGGGGTCCTGCAGCGCGCCCAACACCTCAAGGGCGAATGGGAGGGCAAGCGCGCCGTCCGCCGGTGCACCCTGGATCGCCAGCTGCAGCGAGCAGGTCTCCTGCTCCGTGATGGTGGACTCCAGGTGGGCTTGGCGTTCACGCAACGTCGAGCGCATAAGTCGCAGGCCGGCCAGCTCGTCGGTGACGGGGTCCTGGAAGGCCTCCAGCGCCTCGGCAATCGCCGCCAACTGCTCGTGTAGGCGTTCGGTGCCAGCGGTCACGCGACACCTTGACGAACCCGCGGGCGTACCCGTCGCGGTCATGGCCGAAATAGTCCTCCCAGCGCTGCGACGCCACCACGTACTTGTTATGGCCGGGATGGCCCTCCGGGTAGGTGAGGACCGGGTAGGCGTCGCAGTTCCAGAACTCCTCGGTGTAGTGGCCGTCGATCAGCATGCGTACGAGTAACTGGCGGTGGCGGGGGAGTTCGTCGAAGGCCGGTCCGTCGAGCACCGTGATGACATCGACGTCGGCCGGGTCGGTTTGTCGGACGTGAAACTGCCGGCCAGCCACTGACGGTGCACCTCGACCAGCTCCAGCAACGCCTCGCGGTGGTGGGCCCAGTACTCGAAGATCGCCGACCGCGTCCGAGAGGACGGAAAGCCGTCGACCAGCACCTTGCGGACGTCGTCGACGGAAGCGGGATGCCGACCCTCAGGCAGGTTGCCGGCGGTATCGAAGGAAGGGATGCTCACGACAGCCTGTCCTCATGTAGCGCAGCGGTAGGACACAACAGGTGTCCATCCGCCAGCCGCTCCAAACGGCGCGCCGACTAGCATGCGCACGGTGCCCGACCACCCGCAGGTGCGTCCCGCCGCTACCGTGCTGCTGCTGCGGTTCGGTGAGGCCCCCGTCGAGATCCTGATGCTGCGCCGTTCCGGCTCCAGCAGGTTCGCCGCCGATGCCTGGGTCTTCCCCGGCGGCGTCGTCGACGAGTCGGACCGCCGCCTGCCGTCCGGCTTGTGGGAGGGCATCGCTCCGGCTGCGCTGACCGAGCGCTTCGCCGCCGACGAGGCGACCGTCCTGGGTTTCCATGTCACCGCGG
>JACCTL010000160.1 GCA_013812395.1 Euzebyaceae bacterium | reverse complement strand
CCACGCCCGCACGGTCGGCACCGACACCCCGACCCGCACAGCGATCCTGCTGTTCGCGACACCGTCGGCGGCCAGCAGCAACACCCGCGACCGGATCACCAGCCGATGCGGCGCGGTCTGCGACCGAGCCACCGACGCAAGCGTCTTTCGCTGTCCCTCGGACATCTCCAGCGGTGCGGCGGGCTTATGCATGCTGACATTCAACCCAACCAGAAGATCATTTGCAAGACACTACACACTAGAAGGCTTGGTCACACTATCGTGACCAAGCCTTCTTCTTGAAGCGCCACCGTGGGCAGTGGTTGCCCTGGCCGGCGGTCAGGCGGCGGTCAGGCGCCGGTTAGGCGCCGGTCATCGCTCGGGCGGCGAGTGCCAGGCCCCCCGTGGTGACCAGCGCGGCGGTGACCAGCGGCAGGACCTCTCCCAGCCTGGCCAGGCGGCCGGACGAGTGCTGCGTCACCCGGCGAGCCATCCGGTCGCGGGCCCGGACCAGCAGGTAGCCGGCGCCCACCAGCGCCGCCGCCATGCCGATGCCGTAGGCCATCACCAGCGTGACGCCGAACCAGGCCCTCCCAAGGGCGATACCGCCGAGGAGCACGACCAGCGCGGAGGGGCTGGGCACCAGCCCGCCGGCCAGACCGGGCGCCACCAGACTGCGCCACGACAGCCCGCGTCGATCATGGTTGTGGGAGTGATCGCCGGAGTGGTCGTGGCCGTCGGCGTGGTTCTGGCCGTGGGGGTTATCGTGGCGGCGGGCGTGGTCATGGCCGTGGGCGTCTGCGTGTGGATGGTCATGGCCGCCGTGGGAGTGACCGTGGGCGTCCGCGTGGTCGTGGTCGTGACCGTGGTCGTGACCGTGACCGTGGTCGTGACCGTGACCGCCCACCCGGCGGGCAGACCAGGCCTGGCGCAGCAGCAATAAGCCGACCCCAGCGAAGAGCAGCCCGCTGGCCACACCCAGCAGCGGGTACAGCCGCTGCGGCGCGATCGCGTCGGTGACCGACAACAGCAGACCCAGGGCTAGCACACCCGTGGTATGGGTCACGGCCACGGTGGCGCCAAGGCCGAGGGCTTGCCGCGAGGAGCCCTCCCGGCTGATCAGGTAGGCGGCGACGACGGTCTTGCCGTGGCCAGGGGCCAGGGCGTGCAGCGACCCCAGCAGCAGCGCCAGACCGACCGCCAGCAGTGCGAACGCCGGCGTCAGCGACCGGGTGGACACCAACGCGGTGAACGACTCCGCGAGGCGGTCCACGCCTCCCGGCAGGGCGTTGCCCAAGGCTGCCGGTGTCGCCGCCTCGGATCCGGGGCCAGGTCGCACCCGTAGCGTCGCGCTGCGCTGGTCCAACGGCGACTGCAGCTGATCCTGCGGGTAGGCGGTCAGCTGGGCGCTGCTGCTGGTGGTCGGCACGTTGCTGTCGAGCAGCGTCATGCCTTGTCCGATCGCAGTGATCTCCCGCCACCCGACGCGGTTGGCCAGGTTGGTGTCGGACAGGGTCAGGACGGTCTCGCCTCCCGGTGAGGGAAGGGCGGCGCGCAGGGCACAGGTCAGACGCAGGGTGTCCAGCCCGGCCTGGCCCGGTCGAAACGCCAGCTCACTGCGCTCGACCGTCAGCGGCATCCGCGTTCCGTCCGCCTCCAGCTGCAGGCCTTCGGCCAGCGTGACACACTGCTGTGTCCGGTAGCGCCGGGACTCCGCGTCGTCGAGTGCGTCGTTGCCGTCGGCGTCGGCACGCTGCACCGCTTGCAGCGCGGGGATCTCGGCCAGGTCGACGACGTAGGTGACATCGAGGCTGTCCGGACCGACCACGATGGCGGCGGCGGTGTTGGTCGTGAAGTTGCCCAGCGGATGCGCCGCTGCCGGTCCGGCCAGCAACGCCACGGCGGCCAACGCGGCTAGCGCCACGGTCACCAGGCGTCTCATGGCTGCGCCCGGGTTGGCGGGACGCGCAGGTCGAGCCGATGGGCCAGCGCTACCGTCATGGCCGCGTCCAGGCCGGCGGGACGCGCAGGCCGAGCTGACGGGCCAGTGCGCCAGCGGACGGCTGATGGTGCGGTGAGAACCAGGGATCGGTGTCGCGTGCCTCGCGCAGCTGCTGGCGAGCCTGCTGGTCGCGACCGGCTCCCGCGAACACCTCAGCCGCGTGGTAGCGCAGCAGGGCGTCGCTGGTACCCAGTCGCAACGCACGGCGCATCAGCGGGAGCGCCTCTGTATCCCTGCCCGCCCGGTGCAGCGCCCAGGCCAGGGCGTCAGCGGCGTAGATGTTGTCAGGGCGGGCGCGCCAGGCTCGCCGACCCAGCCGTACGGCAGCAGCGGGACCGTCGCCGTGGTCGGCGGCGAACAGGGCCATCTCCAGGTCGGTGTCCTGCCCGGCGTCGCGCTGCAGGGCGGCGGTGGCCTCGACGAGGGCAAAGGCGTCCGCGGCCTCGGCTTCTCGCCCCTCCAGCGCCAGCAGCTCACCGAGCAGAGTCAGGGCGGCGGGCTGGGGCAGGCGCTCGGTGAGCGCGGTGAGGACCTTGATCGCCCGGGGACGGTTCCCATCCGAGGCCAGCAGCCGGGCGATGCCGACCTCGGCGGCGATCAGCTCGGGATAGATGCGCAGGGCGCGCTGGTAGGCGGCTTCGGCGGCCCCGTCGTCGCCTCGCTTGCGCAGCACGTCACCCAGCAGCGTCAGGGCCGCCGCCGCCGCCGGCCCCCGACTCGCGCCCGCGACGTCGGCCTGCTGCAGTGCCAGCACGGCGCCGTCCAGGTCGCCGTGCAGCTCGCGGAGATAGGACGTCCGCGACAGCGCGGGCAGGCCGGGATCGACCTCCAGCATCTGTTCCAGCCGGCGTGTGGCCGCGCGGT
>JACCTL010000159.1 GCA_013812395.1 Euzebyaceae bacterium | reverse complement strand
GAGTAGCGACAGCGGTAGGACACAGGTTCATGTCGGGAGCCACCGGGGTGATGGCGATCATCCTGCTCGAGACCGCTGCCGGCGGTGCGGCGCTGCTGTGGGCCAGCGGGGTGTGGGGGGTGGTCCGGCGTGGCTTCTTCCTGCTGACGGGCACCACCATCACGCTGTGCGCGGCCGGCGCCTGGGCGATCACGCGGGCCGAGGCCGCTGCGACCCCCGCGACAGATCGTGCCGTTACGGCACTGGCGGTGTTCACGGTGTTTGCTGTTGTGTGGCAGTTGCTGCTGGCGTTTCGCCAGGAAGCCGCCTCGCGCGTCGCGGGGCTCGCCGCCACCGCTGCGGGCGCCGTCGCGTTGCTGTTGTTCGCCGGCGTGCGCGGCCGGGCGGTGGGACTCGGATTGGTGGAGTTGGTGATGGGCGCGCTGTTCCTCGGTTCCACGCTGTACGGGCTGCTGCTGGGGCACTGGTACCTGGTGGAGCGGCGGCTGCCCAACACGCACATGGTGCGCAGCGCCTGGCTGTACGCCGGCGGGGTGCTCGCCGCTGGGGTGGGGGCACTGCTGTCGGCTCGCAATCCCGCGCCCGAAGCGGCCAGCCTGTCACCCCTGCTGGCGGTGCCCAGCTTCACCTTGCTGCTGGCCGGCGGCTTCGTGGCCATCTGCGCGCTGATCGCGCCGTTCGTGTGGAAGCTGGCCCACGAAGGCGGCCGTTCCATCCAGGCGGCTACGGGCTACTTCTACCTCGCGGTGATCATGGCCTTCACGGCCGAGATGGCCGCCAAGCTGCGCTGGTTTTGAGTCGGTCTGGGGCGGGATTGGCCATGTCAGCGGATATGAGCTGCCATAGAGTGTTCGGTGTTAGTCCCACGCCCCACCAGCACAGACGGGCAACCGTGCGCCGGCTCAGTCGCTTCACGCAGGTCCTGGCGGTCGTCATGCTCCTGCTGTGTTCCACGGCCGCCGCTGCCCAGACGACGTTGGCGGGGCTGACCATCGTCGGTGTCGACCGGGAAGGACCCGACCTCGTCACGCTGCTGGCCGCCGCGCGCCCGCCGTCGCAGCCAGGCACCGACGACGAGCTAAGCCTGTCCGACTTTGGCGTCGTCGAGGACGGCCAGGTCAGGTCGGCCGAGACACAGCGAGTGCTGGCCGACCAGCTCGAGGTGGCCCTGCTGCTCGACATCACCCAGGAGCTGGAGCCCCAGGTGCAGGCGGCCATCCGCAGCGCGGCCGTGGAGTTCCTGCTGCAACTGCCAGACACCGCCAGGGTCGCCGTGATCGGCAGCGGTGGCGCCCCGGTGGCCGGCGAGCTGACCGCGCCGGGAACCGCGATCGTGCAAGTCGGCGAGGTCGCCGAGGGCTCCCAGAGCATGGTGCGTGACGCGGTCACGACTGCCGCCGCGCTGGAGCCCGAGGACGACGAGAACCGCAGGGTGGTCGTGGCCCTGTCTGCCGGCCCCGGCGCCACCAGCGGGCAGAGCGTACAGGCGGCGGCTGACGACCTCGCCAGCGCCGGCGCGGTCTTCTACGGGGTGGCCCTAACCGAGACCGGTGGTGATCGTGCCGTGCTGAACGGGCTTGCCCAGGCTGCCGGCGGCGAGGTGCTGGTGGCCGCCGAGGCAGAGGACCTGGTCTCGGTCTATGACCGCATCGCCCGGGATCTTTCCAACCTGTACGAGGTCGCCTACCAGCCCGCCGCGGCGGGCACGGCGACGGTGACGCTGGCCGTGGAGTCGCCGGTCCTGCGCGCCGAGGCCACCCGCAGCGTGCCGGCTCGGCCCGGTACCGCCGCGTCCGCAGACGTCGCTGGCGCCGGCAGCACGTCCGATCCCGCCCAGGAAACGGCGCCGGACCCAGCCGCCGCCGACGCACCCGACGCCGCCGCGCAAGCCACCACTCCGCCGTTGGGCGGGGGAGCGTTGGCGCCGACGCTGACCGCGATCGGGGTGCTGCTCGCGGCCGTGGCGCTGGCCGGGGCGGGACTGGGGTTACGCCGTCGCCAGCGGCCCTCGGCGAATCCGTCCTCGGGCCCGGCTATCAGGGCGGCTGCGCGGCGTAGGACCGCGCGTAAGCCGATCGACACGCAGACGGCGATGCCGGTCGTTCGCAAGGAGGCGGAGCGGCGCTGGACCGAGGAGCGCAAACGTGCCACGGCCAGCCGGAGGGCGGGGTCAGTCGTCGCGCTGGCCCCTGCCCGGACGATCCGGTTGCCGGAGGCGCGCCGGCCTAACCGGGTGATCCGCCTGCCCGAGCCCTCCCAGTCCCTTGCCCCCGAGCTCGGGCCCCCCGTCCCCCGGACGGCCGGCCCCCGAACCCTCCAGCTCCCGACCCCCGACCCCCGCTTCGACGCAGCCGTGTACCAGCAGCCGCTGCACGACGCCCTTGTCGGACACCTCGTCACGAGGGTGTGGGGGATCGGTCCGCGGTTCGCCGAGGCCGCCGGGACCTTCAGCGGTCAGCGGGTGACTGCCGTCCAGGCACGCGGGCCACACCTGCTGGTGACGTTCAGCGGCGGCGACCTGGTGTTGCACACGCAGCTGGGTCCCGGCGCAGACTGGGCCGTGTACCCTGCGGGCGCGCCGTGGCAACGGCCGCGGCGGCTGGCGCGCGCCACGATCGAGACAGCGACCGCGGCGGCTGTCTGTTTCAGCCCTCGGGTCTGCGAGTTGCTGCGGGTTGATCAGGTGCGGTCGGATCCCGTTCTGGCAGCCAGCCTTCGTGGCCGTTGACGTCGGGATTGTCAGAAGTCGTTCCCGGGCAAACAGGCCCGCAGGGGATCGACCGGGGGATACGGGGTTCGAGGAGGCATCATGCGCTGGTTCATTGTCGTTGCCATCACCACGTTGCTGCTCACGCTGGCACTGCCAGCGCCGGCCAAGGAGCGGACAGGTGATGTGATCGTGGTGCACGGCCTGCGTGGGCTGGTGGCCGACGTCTACGTCGACGGCCAGCGCGTGTTGGAGGGCTTCTCACCGGAGCGCACTACCGACGCTATCCAGCTACCGGCCGGCGAGCACGGCGTGGAGGTGCGTGAAGCGGGACAGCCCGAAGACGCCGACCCGCTGCTGGCGGGCGCGATCGACATCGGGGCGGGCGATCATCTGTCGGCGGTGGTGCACGCCAGCCGAGGGGGAGAACCCCAGCTGACGGTGTTCTCCAACTCCCTGTCGCAGCTTCCGGCGGGAAGGTCGCGGCTGGTGGTGCGGCACACCGCCGACGCGGGGCCGATCGACGTGAGCGTCGACGACGAGATGCTGGCGTCGGACCTGTCGCCGGGCCGGCAAGCGGCCAGGCGGCTGCGCCAGCCCAGCCATGAGGTGATGGTCGCGGCCGCTGGACAGCCACAGCCGCTGGTGCCGCCTGCCGACGTCCGCCTCGACGAGGGAACGCAGACGACGCTGTACCTGATCGGCTCGCAGGGCCGCGACAGCCTCGGCTGGATCACGCAGACGGTCGAGGGCATCGCCTCCCCACCGGGGGGAGTGCCGTCGGGCAACAGCGGGCTGGCGGCGACGCAGCCGCTGCCATCCGGTGCCGTCCCCGCAGCCGTTGCCGGCGCGATCGTGATGGTGGCGATGCTGGTCCGCAGGCGCCTGACCGCCGCGGCGCGCTGAAGGCCGCCAGCTGCCGATGACCAACGCCACAGGCACGCGCGGCACGGCCTGCGCCTTCATGGTGATCGGCCTGCTGCTCGCCGGCTGTGGACGGCAGGTGGTTGAGGCGCAACCGGCCGCGACCGCCTCGCCGGCCGCCGGCGCTCGCCAGGCAGGGTCCGGCCAGGCAGCGTCCGGCGACACGGCGTCGTCAGCGCAGAACGAAGCGTCGCAACCAAAGCCTGACGCCAAAGCCGCCGGTTCTCGCATCCCGATCCCACCGATCGGTTCGACGTCCGCGCGACTGTCCGACGTCAACCCCGAAGCGGTTCTCGCGCCCACCCGGCTGCGGGTCCCCGCCATTGGGATCGACGCGGCCGTGGTGCCGGTCGGGGCAGATGCCACGACCGGCGAGATGGCCGTCCCACCGGATGCGGCGACGGTCGCCTGGTACCGCCACGGGCCAACCGCAGGCGAGCGGGGGTCGGCGGCCCTGGCGGCGCATGTCGACTACAACGGTCGCCAGGGTGCCTTCTTCCGGCTGCGTGAGCTGCCCCTCGGTGCCCCGGTCACCGTCACGCTAGAGGACGGCTCTGCGTGGTCGGGGGTCGTGCAGGACGTGCGCTCGTATGACAAGCGGGACTTGCCAGTCGGCGAGATGTTTGCCCGCACCGGCCAGCCGGTGCTGCGGCTGATCACCTGTGGCGGCCCGTTCGACCGCGCTGCCCGTCACTACCGCGACAACATTGTCGTGTCGGTCGCCGCGGACGCCTGACCGCCGGGCCCTTGCCGTACTGGGTGGTTCTGCGTACGCTGCAGCTCTCGGACTCGAGGTGGAGGAGGTGACGGGACGATGACCATGCTCAAGTTGGCGTGCGCGCGTCGTGCGCCCGCCACCGCTGCTCTCACCCGAGCCCGTCGCCACCTCGCCGCGCGCTGACGCTTCCGCCGTCGCCGAGGTCACCGGGCTCCGCACTCAGGAGTCTGCTCGTGTCTTCTCGCATCGTTGACCTCGTGCCCCTTGGCTGGGACGACGAGGTTGCCGCGGCGTTCGCGCCGCACGCCGTCGACGGCCAACAGCCGGCCCGTGTGGCCCGCGTTGACCGCGGCGGTCATGTCCTCGCCCTCACCGCCGACGGGCCCGTCCGGGCGCGCACCATCGCGCGCATGGCGCGGGGTCCCGACCCGCTGGCACATCCGACGGTCGGGGACTGGGTGGTCGTGCGCCCCCCGAGCGACGACAGCCTCGCCTCCGTCGAGGCCGTACTGCCGCGGCGTAGTGCCTTCGTACGCCATGCCAGCGGCAACCAGACCGCCGCTCAGGCGCTGGCTGCCAACGTCGACACGGCGCTGGTGGTGGTGTCCTTGGCCTCCGCCGTCAACGCTCGTCGCCTCGAGCGGCTGGTGACGATTGCCTGGTCCGGCGGTGCCGTCCCTGTCGTGGTTGGCTCCAAGGCCGACGCGTGTGCTGACCTCGCGGGGGCGCGGGCGGCACTGGCCGAGGCAGCGGTCGGCGTGGACGTGGTCATCGTCAGCGCCGTGACGAGGATGGGTTTGGAAGACCTGGCATCGCTGGCGACCAGCGGCCGGACGGTCGTGCTGTTAGGCGCCTCGGGTGTCGGGAAATCCACGCTGGTCAACTGCCTGCTGGGCGAGGAACGGCTGGCCACCAAGGCGATCCGCGACGACGGCAAGGGCCGGCACACCACCACGTCGCGTGAGCTGGTCGTGCTGCCCACAGGCGGCGTCCTTATCGACACGCCCGGACTGCGCGGTCTCGCGCTGTGGGACACCGAGATGGGGCTGGACCAGACCTTCGCCGATATCGAGGCGCTGGCCGGTGACTGCCGGTTCCGCGACTGCGCACACGCGGGTGAGCCCGGCTGCGCGGTGCGTGGCGCGGTCGACGACGGGACGCTGGCGGCTGACCGGCTGGCGGCCTACAACAAGCTGCGACGCGAGCTGGCCTACCTGGCCCGCAAACAGGATCGTGCACTAGCCGCAGCCGAGTCCCGCCGCTGGAAGGCGATTCACGCGTCACTGCGCGATCATCCCAAGCTGCGCGACCGCCGCTGAACGGCTACAGCAGCGAACTCACCAGTGCGACCAGTGCCGTGACCGCAAGGACGCCGAGCAGCAGCAGGACCAAGCCGAGCTTGACGGTGAACCGCCCGACCCGTTCCACCCGCCGAACGAGCGTCGGTGTCACCGGCTGCGGCCGCCGAGACGGCTTGGGTGCCTCCGGTGCGCCAGCCACTGGAGCTCGCTGGACGTTGACGGCGTCCGGTGGGGCCTCGTCGGGGAGGACGGTCGCGACAGGCACGGTGGCGCTGTCGACGGTGCCGGCGGGATCCCTGGCGACTTCCAGGGCACGACGGGTCTCGCGGATCCCCGGCCGTTTGGCGGGGTCTTTATCCAGCAGCTGGTGGAGCAGCGGCTCCAGCGCACCGGCATGACGAGCGACGGGAGTCTGCTCTTGCACCACCGCGGTCAGGGTGGCGGTGGCTCGGCCGCGGTCGAACGGCGCCGTGCCCTCCAGCGCGCAGTACAGCGTCGCCCCCAGTCCCCACAGGTCCGTCGCCGGCTGGCTGCTGGCGCCCTGCGCCTGCTCCGGGGCCATGAAGGACGGGGACCCGATCACCGATCCGGAGGTGGTGACCGCCTGCTCGTCCTGCAACGTCGCGATCCCGAAGTCGGTGAGCTTGGTCTCGCCGGTAGGACTCAAGATGACGTTGCTCGGCTTGACGTCGCGGTGGACGATTCCCTGCTCATGTGCCGCTTGCAACGCGTCCACCAGCGCCAGGCCGATGCTGGCCGCCCGCGCGACGTCGATCGGCCCCTGCTCGGCGACCACCTCGGCCAACGTCCGGCCGGAGGCCAGTTCCATGACGATGTAGACGCCGTCTGCCTCGTCAACGACGTCGTGCACGGTCGTTGCGCACGGATGGTTCAACCGTGCCGCCGCGCGGGCTTCCCGTAGCACCCGGGCGCGCAGCCGCGGGCGTTCGGCCTGGTCAATGTCGGCGGGGATGCGCACCTGCTTGACGGCGACATCGCGTTCGAGCAGTTCGTCGTGTCCCTCGTAGACGGTGCCCATGCCGCCCTCACCCAGCACAGCACGAAGCACGTACCGCTCGGCGATCCGTTTGCTGTGGTCCATCTGCGGGCGGTACCCGTGGCACCTATCCGGTGAACGTGGCCGTTTGCACGGTGAGGGCGGGTGGCGCATGCACGGCGCCGTCAGCGTTCCCGCTCCTGATCGGCCAGGCAATCTTTCCCAGGCCGTGGCTGGATACTCGCTCGCGTCGCCCCCCGGTTTGGCGCATGATGGCTAGGGTCGGTAGCCGAGCAAGTGAGGCCAACTCTTGGCCAACCGCAACTGCTACAGAATCAGTTGCATGATGCTGTTGGCCGTATTGGCCATCAGCTGCTCGACGGCGAGCTCTCAGGAGGCCAGAGCCACGAGCAGCGACCACCCAGGCACAGTTGGGCTCGAGCCTGCGCCGGGAGCTGCCCTCGCCGGAGGTGCCCGAAAGAGCGTGACACGATCCCCAGCCCGCCGCTGCCCGACAGACTCGGCCGGCTTTCCCAAGGTCACACTCCGGCCGAGAGCCGGGCCGATCGGCACCCGCATCCGCATCTCCATCCCCGCTGGCTGCTTCAAGCGCGACTGGAACGCAGGGTACGGCGTCTTCCTGCTGCGACAGTTCAACAAGCCGCGCGAGTGCGAGCTGATCGGATCAGGCGGCTTCAGACTCCGCGTGAACGCCGTCGGCGAGGCGCGAGGTTACGTCATCGCCCCTGCACGCGGCCACTGTTTCCAGCACACGTACAGCCGCGCGGCCACGCCTGGGCGCTACGTCGTGGGCTTCGGCTGTCACGCTTGCGGCGGTCCGACGTTCACCACCACAAGCACGCGGCAGCCGGACTCGCTGGAGGAACGCGATTAGCGCCATACTGTGGTGGGAGCCTGCGCCCGCACCATTCGATCGGTCCCGCATGCCAGAGGGTTACAGCGGCTCGAGTTGACGCATGACGTTTGAGGTCGAATCAAAAAGCCAGGAAGCCGCGGGGGATAGCTACCTCGGGGTCGCTCCCGACCCCGGCGAGGTGCTGGACCGTCTCAGCGAGGTGGTCTTTCAGACCGACCCGGTGGGCAACTGGACGTACCTGAATGAAGCCTGGGCGACGATCACCGGTTTCAGCGTGGCCGAGAGTCTGGGCAAGAACTTCCTGGCCTACCTGCACCCTGAGGAACGTGCGGCGACGCTCGAGCTCTTCCGCGCTGTGGTCGCCGGCGAGGCCGATCATTGTCACCACGAGACCCGTTACCTCACGGCTGACGGCGGTTGCCGCTGGATGGAGCTGCGCGCGACCGTGCTCCGCGACGCCGCGGGCCAGATCGTCGGCAACGTCGGCACCATCCTGGACATCACCATGCGGCGACAGGCCCAGGACAAGCTGATCGAGCAGAGCCGCATCCTGGAGCTGATCGCCCGCGACGCGCCGCTGGCGGAGACGCTGGGATCGCTGGCCGCGATGCTGGCTCGACACCTCGGTGGCTTGGTAAGTGTCGCGACGTTCCCCGAGCGGCGCACCGCAGCACGGTCGCGCGATGGCGGGTCCGGCCGCAGCAGCGGCGATCCGGCCGACATGGGCACTGCGACCGCCCTCACGGCGATCGGCAACCCCGACGGCACCGTCGAGGCCACACTGTCGCCGACAGCGCTGCGTTCCTTGGCCGCCGCCCAGGGGCTGCCGCGCATCGACGTGGAGGTCCGTGTGCGGCGCACGGGCAAGGCGCTAGGCGCGTTCGAGCTGTACGGCGTGGTGCCGGACACGATGACCGCCACCGAACGCGATCTGATCGAGCGCTGCACCCAGCTCGCGGCCATCGCCATCGAGCGCGACCAGGCCGAGGAGGACGCCCGGCACCAGGCCCTGCACGACCCGCTGACAGGCCTACCGAACCGGACGCTGCTCGGTGACCGCCTCGCGCAGGCGTTGACTGCGGCGCGGCGCGGCCGTCACGTCGTCGCGCTGCTGCTGGTCGACCTCGACCGCTTCAAGGCCATCAACGACACGCTCGGCCACGAGGCGGGCGACGAGGTCTTGTGCCACGTCGCGCAGAGACTGCAGGAGCAACTGCGTGACACCGACACCGTTGCGCGGATGGGTGGAGACGAGTTCGCACTGGTGTTGCCAGAGTTGTTGGTGGTCGAGGACGCCGAGCATGTCGCACGCAAGCTGCTGGCCGCCCTGACTGGACTGCTGGACCTCAACGGCGTCACCGTGCAGTTGGGGGCCAGCGTCGGCATCGCCGCGTATCCACTGCACGGCGACGATGCCGCGGCGCTGTTTCGACGGACCGACGTGGCCATGTACCGCGCTAAGCGGCTGGGCGGCGGCTACGCCGTCTACGACGCCGAGACCGATGTCGACAACCTCCAGCGCGCCGGCCTCGCCGCCGAGTTGCGGCTGGCGATCGAGACCGACCAGCTCGTGCTGCACTACCAACCTCAGATCGACTTGCAGACCGGCCGGCTCGTCGGCGTCGAGAGCCTCGTCCGCTGGCGTCATCCCGCTCGTGGTCTGATGGCGCCCGACCTGTTCATCCCGTTGGCCGAGAACACCGGCCTCATCAAGTCCCTGTCGTGGTGGGTGTTGCGTGCTGCCCTGGCGGACTGCTCGCGGTGGCAGCAGCACGTGCCTGAGTTGTCCGTGGCGGTGAACTGCTCAGCGCACATCCTGCATGACCGTGAGTTACTCAGCGTCATCGACGCCGGGCTGCTTGCGGGCGACCTGTCCCCCCACCAGCTGCAGCTCGAGATCACCGAGAGCTCGGTGATGGCCGACCCTGAGGGCGCACTCCAGGCGATCACCAGGCTTGATGGTGCTGGCGTGTCGTTCGTCATCGACGACTTCGGCACCGGCTACTCCTCGCTCAGCTATCTCAAGCGTTTCCCGGTGCGGTCGATCAAGATCGACAAGTCCTTCGTTCGGGATATGGGCAGCGACGAGCGTGACGCCTCCATCGTCCGGTCGGCGATCGACCTGGCGCACGGCTTGGGCTTGAGCGTTATCGCAGAGGGCGTCGAGACCGCGCAGAGCTGCGATCAGCTCACCGATCTCGGGTGCGACTGCGCGCAGGGCTTCTACCTCGCCCGGCCGATGCCCGGCCCCGAGCTAACCGAATGGCTGACGGCTCGCGCCCGGGTCTAGGGAGTCCCCTCGATCAGGCGTCGGTCGAGTGTTCGGCGCACCACGCGTCGCGCGTCGCGCTGCTGGACAGTGGGGCCCGGTAGGCAGTCTGGGCCTTCAGGAGTTCGGCCTTCGCGAGGGCGGCGTCTTCGATGCTGCGGATCACCCTTGCCTTCTGTGCCGGGGTGTCGGCGAGCGCGATCCGCTCGGCGTTGCGCCAGGCCTCCTCCCGCCATGCGAACAGAAGTTGCAACGTGCCGGTCTCGTCCAACGTCGTTCCGTCGATCTGCGCGTCGTCGGCCGCTGGGTCGTAGCGGCGGGCGACCTCGTCAATGACCGGCTGTACGACGCGGACGAGGAATTGGTTGACCTGGTTGTGGTCGTCCTTGCGGCTGGAGCCGTCGGGCCGCACGAGACCGATCTCGGCGAGGGCCAACGGGAGATCACGGTTGACGTGCGCACTCATGCCGAGCAGCAGGTTGCCCGTCCCCGAGACCTCGCGGTTCTCGGCCGCGGAGAACAGCACCCGCCATGCGGGCGGAACCTTGTCGCGCTTGCCCTTGTGCCAAGCATCGAAGGCGTCGAAGTACAGCTTGGCGAAAACTGCGTCCTGATGATTGACGAACGCGGTGTCGACGAAGAAGTTCGGGTCCTCGATCGTGCGCCGGTACTCCTCGGTCGTGCGCAGGTACACCAAGGCAAAGACGGCATCGTGGTCACAACTGCGGGTCAACGGCTTCAGTCGAGAGTCCATCTCGCGGATCACCGCATCGACGCAGCGCACATGGCCGGCGGTACACAGGTTGGAGCTGGAGGGGTCATACGCCGTCGTAAGTCCCGGCAAGAGGTCCGGCCACGCCACGTACGCGGGCTCGTCGGCCGGGTCGGCCACCGAGGCGGTCGGCAGGAGTGCGATGACCAGCGCCATCGCCAGGATTCGAACGGTTGCGGTCGGCGTCATGGCATCACATCCGGGAGCGGGGGCACGGGGGCCCGAAGGGGGGTACGAGGCCCGAGCAGCATACTCCCTGAGTAGCCTCTAGGACACCAGCAGTCAACCTCATGTACCTCAATGATTTACAACATGCACATGCAACCCCGCCGTTCCAGCTCGAACCACCACAATGCGGTGCGGACGGCGCAGCGGAACTCCACCGCACGTTGCAGCCGCTTCACTCGCCTGTGTGGCCGTCGATGCGCTCGCGTAACAGGTCCAGGTGCCCGCAGTGGCGTGCCGTCTCCTCGATCATGTGGACCAGCGCGTAGCGCAACGTGAAGCTCATGTCCGGCCCTTGAGCTCGGTCCTCCAGGTCAGCGGCGGCGATGGCGCTGCGTGAGCGCTGGCACTCGTCGAGGTAGGCGCCCACCAGCACCGCCATCGTCTCGCCGTCGGCCAAGGGGAAGCCGCCGTGCGGGTCTGACTCGCTCCAGGGCCATGGCACATCCATGCCGGCGAAGTCGATGCTGAACCAGAAGCGCTCGACGCCGGTGAGGTGCTTCACCAAGCCGGCCGGCGTGAGCGTCGAGGGTGGCACGGGCGCGCTGAAGGCCTGCTCATCGGAAAGCCCTGCGACCTTGTTGACCACCGTGGCACGCAAAAAGTCCAGCAACCCGGTCAACGTGTCGTGCTCGGAGCCGTCCTCTGCGGGTCGGACGCGTTCGACGGGCGACACAGGGCCTGATTCCATGATGGGGAGTCTCGCAGGTCCAACAAGCCCTTCGCCGGACGAGCAGCGCGAGCCGTCGGGGTCTGTGGATAATGCCGTCGCTGCGCAGCGCGTCCCTGCCATCATCCGCGCATGCGACCAGGCATGCCTCTCGCCGAGCTGCCCGACCACCTCACCTTCGCCTTGGATGAGGTCGCCCGCATCTTGTTTGTTGTCGATGTGGCGGTTGAGAGCACCGCGCCGAGAAGTTCGGACCGCGACGCTGCGCGCACTGTGCAGCGTCTGATAACGGCTAACGGCGCGCTTGTGGCCTGACCTGGGTGAGCTACTTGACGACGACAACGATGGAGCGGAGTAACGTGGCTTCTGTGGTGCCTACCGACGCGCAGTTGACCGTTCCCGAGGCGGCTCGGCGGCTTGGATTGCCGGGTGACGAGGTGTATCGGCTGCTTTTCCAGGGGTGGTAGAGGGTGGTCCCGGCGAGGATGGGGCTGTCTACGTCTCCGCAGCCGCAGTAGAGCGGTATCTGCGTCAAGGTTCCTCTGACCGCCACCGCAGGTAGCAAACACTGCGACGTGAACGGCTTGCCACCCTTCTGGCGGAACTCTTGGCCCGCCAGCTCTCTGATCGCAGGCATGCGACGCTCAGCGGTAGCCGGCGGCCTGGATCCCGTAGAGCTCGGCGTACTGGCCGCCGCGGGCCACCAGGTCGTCGTGGGTGCCGAACTCGACGACCCGAGCGCCGTCAAGAACGACGATGAGGTCGGCCATGCGCACGGTCGAGAAGCGGTGTGACACCAGGATCGTGACGCGTCCCGTCGCGGCGCCATCGCGGCTGCGGGCCGCGTCGGCGTAGCGTTCGAACAGCGCGTGCTCGGTTTCGGCGTCGAGCGCCGCGGTGGGCTCGTCGAGCACGAGCAGCAGCGGCTCGTCGCGCATGAAGCCACGCGCGAGCGCGAGCTTCTGCCACTGTCCGAAGGACACCTCGACCCCGTCGGGCCACGTCGGTCCCAGCTGGGTGTTCAGGCCGTGGGGAAGCCGGTCGATGACGTCGCGGGCGCCGGCTCGGTCGACGGCGACCTCGACGGCGGGCGTTTGCTCGAGCCGCTCCAGGTCGCCCAGCCCCACCGAGTGCTGCGTTGGCAGCTCGAAGCGAAAGAAGTCCTGGAAGGCGCCGGCGATGCGTTCGCGCCACTGCTCGACCGGCATGTGCGACAGGTCCGCGCTGTCGATGAGGATCCGGCCGGCGCTGGGTTCGTAGAAGCGGCACAACAGCTTGACCAGCGTCGACTTTCCGGCACCGTTCTCACCGACGACGGCGACCACTGCGCCGGCGGGTAGCAATACGTCGACGTCGTCGAGGACCAGCCGTTCGGTGCCGGGGTAACGGAACGACACGCCCTCCAGCCGGATGCCGTCGGTCAGCCGCGTAGGTACGGGCAGGTCGGCACGTTTGCGGTGGGCGGCGGCGTAGTCTTCCAGCCACGCCAGCCGCCGCGAGGCATCGAGCCAGAAGCCGCGCAAGAAGTTGGCTTCCTGCACCGTCTGGCCGACGTACTGCGACAGCCGGCTGCCGGCGGCGAGCACCAGCAGCACATCGCCGGGGCTGCCGTCGATGACGGCGGCGACGAAGGCCACGGCGCCGACGTAGGCGGCGCCGAACAGCGCCCACGACGCCGTCTGCCACCATGCCGAGACCCAACGGGCGGCAGCGACGGTGTCGTACCACCGTCGCCAGGCCGCGCTGCGGTCAGTGATGAGGCGCGGGCCGACCCCGGAGACGCGCAGCTCTTTGCCCGGGGGCGCCGTGGTCCCGAGGGCGAACAGGTGTCGCGCCAGGCGCAGCTGCGGGGCGCCGCGTTCCTCGGCGACGCGCTCGGCGCCGGCGCGCCAGGTCGACACCACGACGGTCGGCACGGCAAGCAGCCCCAGCAGCAGCAGACCGGGGTGCAGCGACATCAACAGGGCGATCGTGACGACGAGGCGCAGCACCGCCCCGGCGGTGACGAACAGTGCGCCGTACAGATGGTTCAGGGTGAACACCTGGTCGCGCAGGATGGACAGGCGGTCCAGGTAATCGGGTCGCTCGTGGTGCTCGATGCTGGCTACGGAGGCTTGCAGTCGTGCGACGTGGGACTCGATGACGACCGTCGAGCGGTCGGCGAAGCGCCGGTTCGCGCGTTCGCTCACCAGCCGCAGTAACCAGCTCGCGGCGGTCAGCGCGCCCAGCGCTGCCGCCGCCGCAACGAGCGTGCGGTTGTCGCCGGCCACGACCGCGTCGGCGAGCAGCTTCAAGCCCAGCGCGAACAGCGCATCCGGCACCGCGGCGGCGATGGTCGTCACGCCTGCGACGACGATCAGCAGCGGCTCGGCCCGATAGCCCAGCTTGAGCGAGCGCCACAGCGCGACGCGGGTTGGTGGCAGGTCAGGCGAGCGCGACGCCATCGGGCTCATCTTCGGAGAAGCGGGAAGCCTGCAGGTCGAACATTGTGCGGTAGCGGCCGCCCAAGGCCATCAGCTCGTCGTGGGAACCAAGCTCGACGACCCGCCCCGTCTCCAGCACGCAGATGCGGTCGGCGTGGCGGACCGTCGAGAAGCGGTGCGACACCAGGATCGTGGTGCACGAGTGGGTCGCTTCCAAGATGCGGTCGAAGATCTCCGCTTCGCCGCGCACATCCAGCTGCGCGGTCGGCTCATCGAGGATGACCATGCCGGCGCCAAGCCGCACCGCGCACAGCGCCCGGGCGAGCGCCACGCGCTGCCACTGGCCACCCGACAGATCGGTTCCACGGTCGTACCCGCGCGCCAGGACGGTGTCGAGGTCGGCGAGGCCGAGACCGCCGGCCTGCTCCAGGGCGGCCAGGATCTTGTCGTCCGGCGCGCCGGTCGGTGCCACGTTGTCGCGCAGCGGCAGCTCGTAGCGGACGAAGTCCTGGAACACCGCGGCGACGCGGCGCCGCCAGCCGTCAAGGTCCAGGTCGCGAAGGTCCACGCCGTCGATCTCGACCGCGCCGCCCTGCGGGTCATACAGCCGGCACAGCAACTTGGCCAGGGTCGTCTTGCCGGCGCCGTTCTGCCCAACGATCGCCAGGGACGTGCCGGCCGGGATGTCGAGGTCGAAGCTGTCCAGGACCGGGTCGCTGGACTCGTAGGCGAACGTCACCCCTCGGAAGCGGATCGCTCGCGCCGGCATACCGTCGGCGGCACGGGTCCCTGGCGTCAGCGACCCGGCGGCCGCCATCGCCTCGTCGAGGCGCAGCACCGCGTCGACTGCCTGAGCGGCGATCGACAGCGCCCAGTTGAGCCCGCCGAAGGCCAACGCGCTCGTCCCGATCGCCACGGAGGCGTAGGTCACGACCGCTCCGAGGTCGAGACGACCGGCGACGGCGTCACGCGCGAGCGTCCAGAAGACCACCGCGTTGGCGGCGACGACGATGACCAAGGCCCAACGGACCGACCGCTCGCGCAGGCGGGTGGCGTTCCAGCGCAAGTCGACCAGACGGCGGCGGCGGGCGGCGAAGCGATCGACGGTCCAGCCCGCCAGGCCGAACAGTCGCAGCTCCTTGGCTGCCGGCGGGTCGACGGCCAGGCGATACGTGTAGTCGGCGTGGCGCTGCGCCTCGACGACCTCCGCGGTGTTGCGGTCGCGCCAGACGGCTGACTCCCGCAGCAGCCAGTGGGTCGACGACCACGCCGCGACCAGCAGCGCGGCGGTCCACCAGCGGTAGGCGGCCAGCACGACAGCCTGCGCAAGGCCCGCCACGATCTCGACCAGCCCTCCGGCGATGAAGCCCATGGAGATCGACAGCGGAGGACCGGAGATGCCCAGGTCGAAGTCGCGGGCGAGCGTGAGGTCGTCGGTCAGGTCGGCGCGTTCGAGGTGGCCCATGCCTGACGGGCGGACCGTGGCCTGCAGCAGGCGGTCGTTCAGCCACGTCGACAGGATGTCGCCCAGGTTGCGCCCGACTTGCGCGTGCAGCGGTGACAGCACCTGCAAGGCCACGAACACCACGCCGGCCGCGCTCAGCGGGACTGCCAGGTTGTCGCTGCCCTGCACGGCCGACACGAGCACGCCTATGGCGATCGCGAACGCCGCCGGGAGCACCCCGAGCAGTACCAGCAGCACCCACCACGCGACGGCCAGCGGCCGGTTCGCGCGCGGAAGGACGGCGAAGAACTGCCACTCGGGGCGCGCGCGAAGCCTGTTGAGCACGCTCACGGGTCGCGACGGTGTCGCGGGACGTGCCATCGACGGCCGCCTACCCGTACTGGCTTGCGGCGGCCGCCAGCGCCGCGCGGACGACCTGGTGGTCATGGTCCGGCCAAGCGCGGATGTTGCCCTGGAACGCCAGCTTCCAGTGCTCGGCAGGCCACTTGCGAGGGAACTCCAGCTGTTCGCGGAGGTCTTCGGCCGGCACCCATACAGCGGGGTCGTCGATGATGACATCGGCGCGGATCTCGAAGCGCCAGGGGTAGTCCTCACCCGGGTTCGACGTCCAGATCGGATCGTGATCCTCGAAGTGCTCGCTGGTGACCTCGACCACGGCGGCGAAGGCGGCCACCTTGGTCACGTAGTACACCAGCCGGTCGCCAGGATGGATCTCGCTGGCCGTCTTCCCGCGCCGGGACTTGATGCCCTGGACTTTCCAGCCCAACTCGGCGGTCTTGGCCACGTTGCCCGGCGAGGTGGTTAGGCACCAGATCGCCACGGTCAGCCTGACGGGATGTAGACCGCGGCGAGGACCCCGTCGCCGACTGGCATGATCGCCGCCTGGAACTCCGGGTCGTCGCGCACGGCGTCGTTGAAGTCACGCAGGCCGTCGGTGTCGTCGTCGGAGACGGTGGCGTCGGCCACCTTGCCCTTCCACAGCACGTTGTCGGCCAACAGGACCCCGCCCGGGCGCAGCAGTCGTTTGGCGTGGGCCAGGTAGCTGAGGTACTCGGCCTTGACAGCGTCGAGGAAGACGATGTCGTAGTTGCCGTCGGCCAGCTTGGGCAGCACCGTCAGTGCCGGGCCCAGCATCGAGCGCACCCGGTCACCGAGGCGCGCCGCGGCGAAGGCCTGCTGCGCCAGGGACTGGTTGCCGGGGTCCAGCTCGATGGTCGTCAGTGAGCCACGCCCGTCCATCCCGCCGAGCAGCCACAAGCCGCTGTAGCCGCCACCGGAGCCGACCTCGACCACATGACGGGCGTTGAGCAGCCGCGCGAAGAAGCGCAACACCGCGCCGGTCTCGGGCGGCACCGCCGGGATGTCGGCCTCCTCGGAGCGCGCCCGTGCGGCACGCAACACCTCGTCCTCCGGTTCGCTGAAGCGGTGCAGGTATGCCGCGGTCTGCTCGTCGCTGGACACTGGATCGATCTCCCATGCTGAATTCGTTGCCCAGGTCTCGGGCAATCTTGCGTCAGCGGGCATACAACCACGTCCTCATGTAGCGAAGCGGTAGAACACAAGAACAGGCTGCGGGAACCGGGACGAGTCGGGCGGTCGTTGCATCACCGTGCGCACTACACTGAGTACCGGCCCCGATGGGGTGACGACGCCGCGGGTAGAAGGAGGGTCGGTGAGTCTCGACGACGGCTCCACCCGGCGGATACCGGAGCGGGATGAGCGCGAAGACGGCCGCGAGTGTGACCCGCGTCCGACCTTCGACGAGGTCGTCGAGCTGTACGGACCGAAGATCTACCGCATCGCCCTGCGGCTCACGGGCAACCTCGAGGACGCCGCCGACTTGTCCCAGGACGTGTTCCTGCGGATCTACGGCAGCCTCGACCGGTACGAGCCTGGGACGTTCGACGGTTGGCTGTACCGGGTGACCAAGAACCTGTTCCTGGACCGTGCCCGTCGCCGTGGCCGCTTGCGGACGGAGCCGCTGCCAGAGGAGGAATGGCGGGCGCCCGCCTCGGCAGATCCCGGCCCCGCCGACATCCTCGAGCGGCGCACCCTGGAGGCCACCCTCGAGCGAGGGCTGGCACAGCTGACTGCCGACTTTCGCCTCGCCGTGGTGCTGTGCGACGTCGAGGGCCTGACCTACGACGAGATCGCCGACATCACCGGGTGGCCGCTGGGCACCGTGCGTTCACGCATCCACCGCGGGCGGCGGGCGCTGCGCGACTTCCTCGCCGTCCAGCCTGCGCCCACCGACGGGGCCCCCGACCATGCCCGCGCGGCACGCAATGGCCTGGCCGGACGCTCCATCCCCCCACCCGAGCACCGGGACCAGCGTGATGGCTGACGGCTGCGACGCCTTCGAGCCGCTGGGATCGGCCTGGGTGGACGGCGAGCTGCGCCATGACGAGCGCGCGAACATGGCCGCCCACCTGCAGGGCTGCCCCCGCTGCCGCAGCCGTATTACCGGGCTGCGCATCACCAGCACCATGCTGCGCAGCGTTCCCCAGCGGCAGGTACCCATGGAGTTGGGCGGCGTCCGCACCGATGCCACCCCGGTGCCCGTGGCTGCCGACGCCTCGGGTCTGCCACGAGCGCTGGCCCGCTCTCTGGCCGGCATGGCCGCCGCCGTCGCGCTACTTGGGGTGGCCGCCTTTGCCGCCGGCGCGCCCGACACGGACGCTCGCACGGTCGCCGTGCCGGTCGACGTCTACGTCGCCGACCACATCGTGCACAGCATTGGGGGGCCGGTCTCGACCCCTGCCCTGCTGAGCGCCCAGCCGTGAACCCGCGGACAGCACGGCCCGTCGCCGGCACGGCTGCCGTGGGGCGGGCGGCGAGCGCGGTGTTGTTGATCGCCGCGGTCCTCGTCGCCGTGCTCGGCCCCGTGGCCAAGGCGGAACCTGCACCCAGGTGGCGTTACCTGCTGGATCGCGCCGCGCAGGCGGCCGAGGAGCGTGCGTACGCGGGGGAGGCCCTGTGGGTCACCTACGACGCCGGGCAGGCGCACGTGTCCACCTTCCAGGTCCAGTCGTCCGGCAACGGCGACCTCAGCTTGGCTGACAGCGACAACTACGCCATCCGCCTGGCCGACGACGGTGGCGGGCTGGCCGAGTACGAGCGCGGCTGGTTCGTCCCGCTTCCCGCCGCGGACTTGGCCAAGGCGCACAAGGGCCTGAGCCGCCTGGAGGAGAAGTATCAGGTCGCGGTCACCGGCTCCCAGCAGCTGCTGGACCGCGACTGCACGACGCTGGAGATCACCGCTCGGGCCGGCGGCGGGTTGGTCGAGCGGTTGTGGATCGACGATGCCAGCGGGTTGCTGCTGCGCCGGGAGACCTACGCCGGCGACGAGTTGTTGCGCATGGTGTCCTACCTCGCCCTCGACTTGAACCCGCGCCGGACCCCGCGCGGTGCGCCGACCGCCCAGCGCGCGACCCGAGGACAGCGCCCGTCGATGGTACGGCGCTCACAGGAGGTCGCCGAGGTCGACAGCGCCGATCTGGAGGTTCTGCGCGACGCGGGTTGGACCGTGCCCACCGCCCTGCCGGGCAACTACCGCGCCGAGTCGTCGTTCGCCGTCTCGGCGGGGGACAGTCAGCCGCTGCAGGTCGTCTACTCCGACGGCCTGTACACCATGTCGCTGTTCGAGCAGTCCGGTCGCCCTAACTGGGACACGTTGCCCCCGGGTGCGCAGGAGACCACCGACCTTGGGTTCAAGGCCTACACCTGGCCGGGGGCGGTGCCACAGCGCATGGTGTGGGAGGCATCAGGGGTGACCTACTCGCTGGTCGGCGACGCGCCCCCCGAGGAGTTCCGAGCCGTGGTGGCCGCGTTGCCGCACCCGACCAGCGACGGGCTGGTGGATCGCTTGCAGCGTGGGCTGGGCAGGCTGTGGTCCTGGGTGTCACCCTGGTCGTAGGCGACGCTCGCCCAACCTCCTCGACCACCTGGAGCCGCAGTGACCGACGAAGGACAGTCCTGGCCGCCTTCGGCCTCGGCACCATCGCGTCCGCCTGCTGCGGTGTTCCCCGCCATCCCGGCCTCGGTGTACCCACCCTCGGCAGCGTCGTCGCCATCGGTCCGCCGCACCGTGGTCGTGGCCATGGCGGCGGCACTGGTAGGAGGGTTGTTGGCCAGCGGCATCACGCTCGCAGCGATCGCTGGTGACCCTGCGGGGGGCAACGCCCAACAGGCCGTGGTCACCGAGCCCGAGCCCGTGGCGGTGCCCGAACCTGCGGCGCGGACGTCCGGCGATGACGGGCTCACGCAGGTCGAGGCGGTCGCCGAGGCGGTACTGCCGGCCGTCGTGCAGATCGAGCTGCGCCGCGGCGACGCGCAGGAGGCGCAGGCCAGCGGCAACGGCTCTGGCGTCATCTACCGCAGCGACGGGCACATCCTGACCAACAACCATGTCGTCGCGCAGGCGGATGGCCTGCGCGTCAAGTTCGCCGACGGCGAGATGGCGCGAGCGCGGGTGGTTGGCACCGACCCGCTGACCGACCTGGCGGTGGTGAAGGTCGACAGTCGCGGTCTGCCGGCGATCCGGATCGGGGACAACGACTCCCTGCGCGTTGGCGCGCTGGCGGTCGCCATCGGCAGTCCCTTCGGCCTCGAAGGCTCCGTGACGGCGGGTGTGGTCAGTGCCCTGAACCGCCCGATCAGCGTGGGTGACGGCATCCGGCTTCCTGATGTCATCCAGACCGACGCCCCGATCAACCCTGGCAACTCCGGCGGAGCGCTGGTGGACGCCGACGGGCGACTGATCGGCATCAACTCGGCGATCCTGACCGCCGGCTCGCCCGCCAACGCCGGCGTGGGCTTCGCGATCCCTGCCAACATCGTCGTGGACGTGGCCGACGAGCTCATCGAGAACGGCGAGGTGGTCTACCCGTTGCTGGGCGTCACGCAGACCGAGGAGGCCGCCAGCGGGCAGGAGGCTCCTGGCGACGGCGCCGTGGTCGGCGGCGTCGAGGCCGGCGGTCCCGCTGATGAAGGCGGCCTGGAGGCCGGCGACGTTATCACCCGGCTGGATGACACCCCCATCACCTCGTTCGACGACCTTATCCTGGCCATCCGCCAGCGTGACGTCGGCGATACGGTGCGTGTCACCTACCGTCGTGGTGGCGACGAGCAAACCGCGGAGGTCACCCTCGTCGAACGACCAGGTGAGTAGCCGCAGTCCTCATGTAGCGAAGCGGTAGGACACAAGATGACGAATGACCCGGAGAAAGTGACAGATGAGCGCGCCAGGATTCTGGGAGTGGGCCTTCCTCGCGATGTTGGCCTTGATGATCTTCGGCCCCGACCAGCTGCCCAAGCTGGCCCGTAGTGCGGGACAGGTGATCGGCAAGCTCAAGCGGGAGGCGTCCAGCACCCTGGACGAGCTCAAGCAGGCCAGCGACTTTGAAGAGTTCAGCAACATCGGACGCGAGCTGCGCGGCACCACCGATGAGCTGCGGCGTAGCACCAGGCTCAGCGGGCCGATCGCCTCGGATGCCCGCCCCGTCAAGCCGAAGTCGGCGTCAATGCCTACCGTGACCGCGAAGGCGCCGTTCGACCCCGACGCCCCGTGACGCTGCACTGGACGGCGCGCGCCGCGCTCGGCGGGGCGCTGCTCGGCGGGAGCTGGGCGGCGCTGCATCGAGCCGAGGTGCAGCGTGCCGACGTCCGAGTTGGCGACGCCGTCCGCCACTTCGGCGGCCCGGCGCTGGACAGCGCGGTGCGCCACACCACCGACCTGGGGTCGGTGTACTCAGTGCTAGGGATCGCCACGACACTGGCGCTGACCGGCCGGCAGCGTCTGGCCGCCGACGTGGCCGGCGTCGGCATGGTCGCGTGGAACGTCGCGCAGGTGAACAAGACGCGGGTGCGACGCCAGCGCCCCTACGAGCAGGACGGGGTCCGCCGCCTCATCCGCAAGCCGACGGGCTCGTCGTTTCCCTCCGGGCACGCGGCGGTAGGCGTGGCCGTGTTCACCCTGCTGGGAGACGCCGGTCGGGGCAGCCTGTCACGCCGCCTGCTGCACGCCTTCGGCGGTTACGTTGCCTTGAGCCGGATCTATGTCGGCGTGCACTACCCGACCGACGTGCTCGGCGGTGCCGGGATGGGCTTGATGGCAGCGTCGCTGTGGCGAGGCCCTGTCGCGGCGGTCAACGCGGCCGCGGTCGGGGCCGCAACTGCCGTCGGCCGGCGCATCCTGCCGCCGCTGCTGGCGATCGCTGGCCGCGTTGTCTTCGGCGTGCGCCGCCGCCAACGCCCAACACCCGCTGTCGCCGCATCCGCGGCCTAACGCTCGCCTCGCTGTCGCAATCTATCCACCTCATCAGCGAGATCGTGGATGACTTCGAGGGTAGTTGCCACTATCGGAAGGCCTTCGACGCGCAGAGACGTCGTCGATGACAATGGCGTCACCG
>JACCTL010000158.1 GCA_013812395.1 Euzebyaceae bacterium | reverse complement strand
GACGCCGCGCACGAACACGCAGCCGTAGTCGCGCAGCAGGCGCAGCCACCGCAGGAGGCCGTCCCCGCCCGCCTCGATGGCGGCGAGGTCGATCTCGGGGCGCACCTGCCGCAGCATGGCGCCCGTCCACAGCACCGGGTCGGCCCCAGCCGTGTCGCTCGCCGGCGCCCCCGGCGGGTTGGCCTGGAGCCAGCCGCTGCTGAAGGCGGTCCGGTGCCCGTCGGGCCAGGTCAGGTCCAGGCGCTCGTCGGCGTCCACGGCGGTGGGCCGGATGTCGGCGTCCAGTGCGACGGTGTCGACCGTGCGCTCCCACGCGTCGGGGTGCCGGCACTCGGGGCACAGGCAGTTGTCGCGAAGCCACACGTACGGGAACTGGCCGAGCGCCCCGTCGCTCCACGACACCAGCACCCGGTCGCTGCGCGCCTCGACCCGCATGGCACTCGCCTCCCAGGACGAGAATCGGCTATTCCGTAATACGGCTCTTCACGATGAAGCGTGGGGGGCGGGTGGGGTGACCTCCCTCAGAAGCGCCTGAGACCTCTCGATACTCGCGGCTGTCCAGAGCTGCGATCACGGGAGGTCCCAGGTGCTTGTAGAGGGTAACGAAGTTGGCGTCGCCATGCTCGGAATGTCGGGCTTCAGCGTGCTCGAAGCGCGCGAGGTCGCCGGTGAGCTCGGGCTGGTCGTGGAGACCGGCCAGGTCGTGGTCGGCTGCACCGGCTGCGGCGTCCGGGCGGTGTCCCATGGCCGTCGGGAGACGCTGATCCGCGATCTGCCGGTGTCGGGCCGGCCGACACGGCTGCGGTGGCGCAAGCGGCTGTGGCGCTGCCACGAGCCGCTGTGTGCACGGCAGACGTGGACCGAGACGACCGCGCTCATCCTCGGCCGGGCGTCGCTGACCGAGCGGGCCAAGACCGCGATGTGCGAGCAGGTCGGCCGCGACGGCGACAGCGTCGCGGCGGTCGCCCGCGAGTACGGGGTGGGCTGGCAGACCGCGATGAACGCGGTCACGGTGCGCGGCATGCCGCTGATCGCCGACCTCGACCGGCTGGCCGGCGTCACCGCGCTCGGTCTGGACGAGACGGTGTTCCTCAAGGCGTGCCGGACCCACCCGACGCTGTACGTCACCGGGATGGTCGACGTGCGCACCGGCCGGCTGCTCGACCTGGTCGAGAACCGCACCGCTGCGGCGGTCTCGACGTGGCTGGACGGCCGCGACGAGGCATGGAAGGCCGGCATCGACACGGTCGCGATCGACCCCTACCAGGGCTACGCGACCGCGCTGAAAGGTCACCTCGACCACGCACACCTCGTCGCCGACCACTGGCACGTGATCCGCCTGGCCAACGCGATGGTCGACGACGTCCGCCGCCGGGTGCAGCAAGACACCCCCGGCCACCGGGGCCGCAAGGGCGACCCGCTGTACGGCATCCGGCGCACGCTGCTGTTCGCCTCCGACCGGCTCACCGCCCGGCAGTGGGCCCGCCTGGACGCCGCCTGGGACGCCGGCGACCCTCACGACGAGACCTACCTCGCATGGGCGGTCAAGGAGGCCCTTCGCGACGTCTACGCCGCCAGCTGCGACGAGGAAGGCCAGGAGGCCCTCCAGGCGTTCTACGGCTGGGCTGCGGACTCCGGCCTGCCCGAGGCCCGCCGGCTGGCCGGCACCATGCGCCGCCGGGAAGCCCCGATCCTGGCCTGGCACACCACCGGCGGGGCGTCTTCCGCCCGGGCCGAAGCGACGAACCTGCTCATCAAGAAGATCAAGCGCGTCGGTCACGGCTTCCGCAACTTCGACAACTACCGGCTACGCCTCCTCCTGCACTGCGGCGCCACCTGGCACACTCCCCGCGCCGCGCGCATCAGAGGGCGCTCCCCACGTTTCGCCGCGTAGAGCCCGTTTAGAAGCCTCAACGGCTAGCGCCCCGACGACTGCGAGTGGCCCCCCCGCGGATTGGGCTGGGACGTGAGCTGCAGCCGCTGTCGGTGTTGGTGTCATCCGTACCGCCTATCATCGCCAGGGGCGCGCTCGACGTAGCTCGAGCGGCAGGATGGGTTCGAGGCCAAGACGCTGCTCTTGGTGCACCGCCGGGCACCCAGGCTCCGACCAGGTCGCACGGCGGCCGATCGGTCGCGCCCGTGAAGTGTCCGGGCGCTCACGACGCTGGTGCTCCACGGCCTGGTGCGCCTCGGACCCGCCGACGCTCGAGCAGTTGCTCGATGGTGACGAGGGTGTCGCGATCAGCAGCGCAGAAGGAGCACCGTGAAGCAAGCTTGCCTCCGCGCCGTCATGAATCGCGCGGCCCGCGGTCGGGGACGGCCAGCGCCTTCCCACGCTCATCGTCCCGCCGCCGCGGGGGTGGTTCGGGACACCGGATGGCCGTGAGCAGCTGCTCACCGTTCAGACGCCGCGGCGAGCGACGCCCCCGTGGGTCGGGTGAGTGAGCACCCGAGGTCAACCCCCGCCTGCGGTCCTGCGGAGGGGTACGACGTTCTCGGTGCTAACGAGGGCGCTCAGGAACGGCCGTCCCCGAAGACGGTCGTCCCGGCGCTTGCGCTCACTAGACAGCCCGAGGTATTGCTCGGTCGTTGCCGACGACTTGTGGTGCAGCATCGCGGAGACTGTCCGCAGCGCGGCGTCGTAGCCCACGTCGCTCGACATGGAGTCGAAGAAGTGGCGCGCGGCCGCACGGCGAATCGTGTGCGTACCCTGGTGCTTGGTGGGGAGGCCGAGTGCGGCGAGGGCCTGCTGTACGACCCTCTCGGCGTGGCCCATAGGACGCGTGGGGATCCAGATCGGAGCGGAGCGGGTGCGCATCTTGCTGCCGTCCTCGGCGTGGTGCCACTCGTACACGCCGGCACTCCGAGCCGGAAACAGGTGGTCATCCGGATGCAAGGGCCGGTCGAGGTCGTCTTGGTAGACCACGAGCCACCGCCGTAGCTCGGGATCGAGGTCGCTCGTGATCGGGAACGAGTCCTCCTCCGCCGACTTGCTGATCGTGACGGCGGTCGTCGCGGCGGGCAGGTCCACATCGCCGACGCGAATCCGCAGCATCTCGTTGGCGCGGAGGCCCGAGTTGATGGCGGTGGCGATATAGGCGCGGTCGCGACCGTTGCCAGTTGCCTCGAGCATCGCCAGCAGGTCCGCGGGTGCAGGCTGTAGCCTCTTGACCGTTGGAAGCCTCATCGGTTCCACGTCACGCAGCAGGTCCTGCCGGGTCCAACCCCGCGTCGTGCAGAAGCGGAAGAATGACGCTAGGCGGGTCCGGTAGAAGTTGTGGGTGCTCGCCGTGACGGGCTCCCGGTGAACACGGTCACGGGTCGTGTGCGGCCCGCAGAAGCCGTTTCGCCCGTAGAACCAGTCCGCGACGTGCTCAGGTCGCAAGTGCCGGACTTGGATGTTGCCGACGTGGCTCACGAACCGCCGGAGCACGAAGCCTTCGTTACGAAGCGTGGTGGCAGCGTAACGGCTGCGGCGGATGCTCAGGTACTCCTCGAGGCCGTCCAGTGGCCTGACTTGTCCGCTTCCCATGACACCTCCACGGGGCGTGAGCCCCCTCGGACCGGTGTCGCTGGCGGACGACGAGTCGCAGGGTAAGCCGGAGATCCCGATGCTGTCACCTCGGACCACCCCTCCTCAGAGTCGCTCTAAGGACCGTTGCGAGAGGGCTCGAGTGGGAGTAGCCCGCTGCTGCTGAGGCTGCTGCTGCTGTCGGCCGCGGCGGCCAGCGACATCCTGTCCTCGCAGTCAGCCCTCCGACGGTCTTCCCCGGCACTGCGCGCGCCGCGAGCGCCCCAGCCGTCAGACCGCTCCCGCACTGTTACGTAGCCACTCCCCAGAAAATCGCTTCGTCCCACGTCATGCGGACGGCCCAGCCAACTTATCCCAGTCAGACGGCGCCACGACTCACAGGAGAAGAGTTGGTGAGGGGCAGTGCTATCCAGCCCCTGGCCATCGGCGCTGATCGGCGTAGCCCGCCACCGTCCCGTTCACCCGCGGACGGCTGATCCCGAATCTGGAGGAGACATGCAAGAAGTTACGACGAGCACCGCCCGCAAGACCGTCGTGTCGTTACTCATCAGTCTGCTGCTCGTGCTCGCCATGGCGCTGCCGGCCAGCGCGCAGGTCGAGCAGGACGGCCTTGTCAACGTCAACATCGGGGATGTAACCATCCTCAAGGACGTCAACATCGCTCTCGCCGCGCTGGTTGCCGCCAACATCTGCGGCGTTGACGTCGGCCCCGTCGCCGTTCTGGGGCAGGCCGTCGACGCGAGCGGCGACACGGAGACCGTCTGCACGAATCGAGCCGGCCGCCGCGCGGT
>JACCTL010000152.1 GCA_013812395.1 Euzebyaceae bacterium | reverse complement strand
ACTTCGCCCGGCAACGGCAACGGCGGTTGGAGCGCGGGCAGGTCACGCTGGAGGGCGAGGATCCAACCGCCCCGCCGTTCGCCGGGTTGCCGGCCGGCGAACGGGTTCGCCCGGATGAGCGGCGCCGCTCGTAAGCGCGCGAGCAACAGGAAGCGTGTTTCACGACGGCTGGAGGGGATGGTTTGCGGGTGGAAGGCCCCGCGCCGCCCGGCGCACCCGTCCGACCGCGTCGCTACGATCCGCTCAGGAGCCTGCGCTCGAGCCCACTGTTGCACCGGCCCCGGACGCAACCGCCGGGTGTCTGGACTCGGGTCTTCGATCTCCGAATTCGACATGTCGGCCCCCGCTAGTCTGCTGGGACTGACCCTCGTCACTGCCAAGGAGAATCTGGTGGCCTCTCGTCTGAACCCGTACATCAGCTTCACCGGCAACACGCGGCAGGCCATGGAGTTCTACGAGCGCGTCTTCGGCGGCACCGCGACGCTGAACACGTTCGGTGAGTTCGGCGCGCAGGACTCCCCGGACGCCGACAACATCATGCACGGCATGCTCGAGACCGACAGCGGATTCACGCTCATGGGCGCCGACACCCCGCCTGGGATGGAACACAACCCTGGGGACAACATCGCGGTGAGCCTCAGTGGGGACGACGACGCCGAGCTGCGCGGCTACTGGGAGCAGCTGTCCGACGGCGGTACCGTGTCGGTCCCTCTAGAAAAGCAGATGTGGGGCGATGAGTTCGGCGCCTGCGTGGACCAGTTCGGCATCACCTGGATGGTCAACATCGGCCAGCCGCAGACCTGATCCGCCCTTGCTGGGGCCTTGACCTCGAAGTCGAGATCCCGCGGGTGTACGACGACAACTACCCGCGTCTACGCTGCCCGAAGAGAACCATCAGGCTGATCCCGCCCGGCGCGGGGTGTGAGAGAACGGCCGGTTATCGTCCGGATCGGCTAGCGGACCCACCGCACGTCACGGCTAGGCCTGACCTCCTCGTCGACGTAGCGAGCGCCGCGTAGAAGGCCGGTCGCTGGTTGGCCGCGCGGTCTCGATGGAGGCGAGCTAGGCCACGGCCGTGTGCCCAGTCTTCGCCCGGCCATCAACGCGGGACCTACCCCGCGCCACCGTCGGCGTCGGCGTCGGTGTCCGCGACGACGGAGTCTGCCTCTGCTTGCCGCCGATGTCGTAGCCTCCAGCCGTGTCAGAGTCGCCGCTGTACATCGACGTCGCCAGCGCCTCCGTGCCACTGGACGACGAGATT
This sequence comes from Euzebyaceae bacterium, assembly GCA_013812395.1. Taxonomy (GTDB): domain Bacteria; phylum Actinomycetota; class Nitriliruptoria; order Euzebyales; family Egibacteraceae; genus JACCTL01. The sequence continues at coordinate 12,336 of JACCTL010000152.1, read as the reverse complement.
CTGTGTAACTGGGCGCGGGGTCAGCGCGTCTTCGTGTCGAGCACGATGGGCGACCTCGACCCGTACCGCGACGCCGTTGCCGACGCGGTAGGCGCCGAGCCCGTCCGTTCGAAGACCTTGGCGCCTTGGACCAGAGCGCTCAGAAGGCGTACGTCTCGGGCCTCCGGTCCAGCACGGTGTACGTCGGCATCCTCGCGAGCACTACGGAAGCTGCGGCCGAGGGGCTTAAACCCTCCCCGCCGTCGCCGGGAGCGGTGCGTTCAGCATCGCCTGCCCGGGGCGTTGGGATCTCCAGAGGCATGGAGTCGAGCTGGCGGCTCTCGGCTCAGCTGTCACCTGTAGCCGCCGGCCCAGCGGACCTTGGGCTCAGCGCACGATGCGAGTCTCGGGGCGGAAGGCGTACTGCACGAACCAGAACGTGTCGTCGTGCAGCACGCGGTGTAACCGCTGGCCGGCCAGCGGCCCGCGTACCGCCTCGCCGAGCACCGTCCAATGGCTGCCGGTCTGGCGGTCGGCGAAGTGCTGCTCGCCCGCGGTGGCGAAGGTCAGCCGCTGTCCGTCCACGACCGGCTCGAACACCCCGCTGGCGCCCACGTCCGCTCCGTCGGCGAGCGCCGCGGTGTCAAGCGCCGAAGCCGTGCCGGGTGTCCAGAACACCACCAGTTCCCGGCCGTCGGCCTTGATGGGGACGACGCGCTGCTCCTCGAGGGCCGTGAGCGGCACGGCGACGGGGTCGTCCTCGCCCACCGCCACGACACGCTCGATCTGCTCCAGCGGCCCCCCGGTGTCACCGTCGAACAGGAACGGGGCCTCCGCGGTGTCGTAACCGACGTACGGATTGCTGCCGTAGGGCCGCTCGTGACCGGTGTCGCGTGACAGCACGCGTGCGTTGGGCCTGGCCTTGCGCGCGTCGGCCCAGGCCACGATCGCGCTCGGCAGCCGGTCGAGCTCGGTGCCCAGCAGTTCCCCGACGATCGCCTCACCGACGAACTGCGACCACAGCGTCTGCGTCTGCCGGTCATACATCACCAGGTTCGACCGCCACAGCCGGCCCGACGTGCCGAAGTCGAGCACGCGACCGTCCACCACCGGGTCGAACGCCAGCGCGGAATTGCACAGCGGACAGTAGGTAACCAACGTCGGTTGGCCGGCGATGACGTCGTTGATGATCTCGTGGAATGTCAGGATGGCCAGCGGGTAAACGTGCGTCTCACCGTCACGCTCGACGACCATGACCGGCTCGCGGTCGGCCAACTCGGCGTCGGCCACCGTCTCAAAGCGCGGCTCGTCGATGGGCGGGATGCCGTCCGGCGGCGGTCCGCCGGGCCGGATCTCGTCGAGGTCCACCGAGCTGGCAGGCGGCTCGCCGTCGGCTGCGGCCGGCTCCCAGAAGAACGGGGTCGGCCCACCGCTGGGCGTTGCGCCGGCGGCAGGCGCCACCACCGGCTCCTGCGGGCCGCCACACGCCACTGCCAAGATCGCCAGCACCGCGGCGAGCAACCGGATGAAGAGTGCCGGCGCGTTACCCAACCGCTTCGCCCGCCCGGCTACGGTCTGACCAGACGGCCTCGGCGCAGGGACCACCCGGCGGGGAGGGCTCACCCGCGACGAGCGCGAGACCGGCGACATCGAGGAGCACGATCCGGCGGTAGCGCGACTCGATCAGGTCCTGCCGGCGCAGCTGGTCGAGGACGCGGCTGACCGACGGCCGGCGCGCGCCGACCATCTGCCCGATCGTCTGGTGAGACAAGGCGACGACGGGGCGCCCGTCACTGCTCCCACCGCACTCGTCCAGCAGCAGCGTGGCGACCTGGCCGGCGAGGTCCTTCGTCAGCAGGCTCAACAGGCGGTGCTGAGTCTGCTCCAGCCGCTTGGTGATCGAGGTCGTCCAGCGCAGCGACAGGCTCGGCGAGGCGTGCAGCAGCGCCACGAGCTCATCACGGCCGAGCCGCAGCACCGCCGTGTCGGACAGCGCCACGGCCTGGAACGGCATGGGTCGCTCGCAGAACATCGGGATGTCGCCCACCACATCGCCCGCGCGTACGAGCCTGACGACCTGGCGGCTGCCGAGGCGGCGTGTACGCAGCTCGACAACGCCATCCCGCACGATGTAGACGGCGGTCACGTCCTCGCCCGCCTGCATCAGCACCGTGCCGGGCGGCGGACGCTGCGGCTGGCAGATAACCGCGAGGCGCTCGATGTCCTCGGCGAGCAACGGCGTCAGATCGCTGCGGGACATCGCCCGCGCGATCCACAGGGCATGGCGCCGCATGGCTGCATCCATGATCACATGGTGCCTGCTGGCGGCCGGCGTGCAGCGAAGTTGGTCACCTGGGTTACCGAGTGGGCGCACCTGCGGCACCGCTCGTGTTGTGGTGTCGACCCGTCCAATCTGCACAGGAGGCGCCATCGTGGTTCGTTCCCTGTCCACTTCGTCCCTGGCCGCTGGGGCGGCACCTGTAGTGCTGCGCGTCGTGATCGGCCTCGTGATGGCTGCCCATGGCTGGCAGAAGCTGACGATGATGGGACCGGCGAACTTCGGCAGCGACATGCTCGCGGGCCTCGGGATCCCCGCCCCCGTAGCCTTTGGGTACCTCGTCACGGTCACCGAGCTGATCGGCGGGCTGCTGCTCATCGTCGGGCTGCTGACGCGTCTCGCGACGCTCCCGCTGATCGTGATCTTGGCCGTGGCTACGATCGCCGTGAAGCTCGACATCGGCCTGATCGCGGGCGCGGGCGCTCCGATGCCCGGTGCCGAGCTAGACCTCACGCTCATCGCAGGGCTGGTCGCGGTGCTGCTGCTCGGCCCCGGCCGCCCCTCGCTGGACCATCTCCTGGGCATCGAGCGCGACGTCCTGGCCGAGGAGCCCGCTCCCGCGTAGGTGCCACCCGGCCCACTGCTGCGGCCGCGCACGTTTCCGCCGCATGTGACGGTTTTATACTGCTGGCGCCCGACAGCGCACGCGGCGCCGTCGACCCAGCCGCATGGCTGCTTACCCCCGCAGCCGGGTCTGCACCGATGAGAATGCGGGATCTCCTCTGCCTGGGGCCGGCACGCGCTGGCAGTCAAGACGTGTCGCTAACGCCCGTGATGCCCACGCCGAAGCCGTCGCGTAGCGGGTGCTCATCGATCTCGCTCACGTCGGACGTCAGTGCTTCGTTCAGGACGGGCGTCAGAACCGAAAGACCCCGCTTCAGCCCCTCTGATGGTCGCCGGTCGCGCCGTCGATGAGTTCGCGGACGATGTCCATGTGCCCGGCATGCCGAGCGGTCTCCTCGATCATGTGGATGAGCACCCAGCGCAGAGACACCTGATCGCCGAACCAGGCGGTGCCGAGATCGTCGACGCCCAACTGGTCGATGACCTGGTCGGCAGCCGCCCGGGCTCGGCCGTAGAAGGCGATGACGTCGGGCGTGGTTTCGCTCGGGGCAACCCGAAGGTCGGCCTCTGGGTCATCTTCATCGAACGGTAGAGGCTCCGTGTCGCGGCCGAACGTCTCGCAGAACCAGCCGTACTCAACTGCAGCAAGATGCTTCACCAAACCCAGCAGGCTCGTGCCGGACGGTGTCATGGGCGAGCGCAGCTGTTCGTCATTAAGCCCCTCGAGCTTCCACAGAACGGCATCACGGTGCCGGTCAAGGCTCTTGCGGAGGCTGATCTTCTCTTCGCCGGTGAACGGAACCCGCTGTGCCATGAGATGAGACCCTCCAAGGAACCGAGGGCTCAAGCGCGCTACATGCGGCCTGTGACTTTCACGGTGGGGGACAGCGCCACGCGGGAGCGGCTCGAGATCCAGGGCTGAGATCCTAGTGCCGCGTTGCTAACCCGCGCGATGAGAAGGCCCAACTGTCGGATATCGGCTGAGGACCCGGCTGGAGGTCATTGGCTGTCGCCGGCCAAGACCTGTTCGATGAAGTTCGACTTCGCCGCCGTGTAGGCCTCGCGATCGCCGGCGTGTGCGATCGCTGCTGCTCGCTTCACTTCGGCATATGCCATGGCTAGACCGGGTTTTCCCCTGAGGGCATTGCGGAACCTGATGACCCGGTGCCAATGCTGACTCGACGGGTTCGACGAGATGCAGGTGCGCTGCGCGCTTCGTCCCGTGAGGCAGAGCGTAGAAGCGACGCCAGGGACGATTGTCAAGCTCCGGGGGGACGAGTTGCCACCCTGCGTCGGCCAGTACGGAGTCGGCTTCTGCGTGGCCTGACGACAGCGACGCGATCGGCGCCATCAAGTCCACGATTGGCTTCGCCGGCAGGCCTGGAACAGACGTACTGCCGATGTGCTCCGCAGGACCGTCGAGCAGAGAGGGGCGAGATGGCGGCCGGCCGTACGTCGACATCGGAGTCGACCCAGTTCCGCCGCCTCGCCGGAGATGACGAGCTCCGCCGCATCCGCCCCGGCGAGGGTCTACTGCTCTTCGGCCACCTGGCGCCAGCCAGGCTGCGACTCCGGCCGTGGTACGCACAAACAGTGCGGCCCTGAGAAGGAAGTGAAAATTCTCGGCTGACGTATGAATATCCGGCTGAAGTGCGAAAGACCGTGATCAGCATCCGGCGCCGCTTCGCCCTAGATTCAGCCTCAGGCTGTCGGACTACCCTGGGGGACCCGTGCGAGCCGAACGCGACGAGCTACCGGCGCTCACACTGGCAGACGTCCTGCAACGTCTGGGGCCGAACCTCATCACCGTCGCGGCGGTGACCGGTGCGGTGATGCAGCGGTCGGTCAGCGGCGTGGTCATCTACGACCGGCTTCGGAAGCTGGACCGTGGCGACGGTCATGTCCTGCTTGCGGTCGGCGTCGATCCTGCGGCGTCTGACGCCGTCGACGTGGTGGGAGTCGCAGCGCGTGTGGTTTCGCGGCGGTCGTGCTGCATGCGCCGCCGGGTCTCGGTCTGCAGTTGTCCGAGGCCGCGCGGGAGTTGGGCATCGCCCTGCTCGTCACCCCTTCGGATGTGCCGTGGGTTCACCTGGCGGCGATGCTGCGCGTCGGCATGGGAGCGGGGCACAGCCAGGAACTGGACGGCGTGGCCCTGGGAGACCTATTCGGCTTCGCCAGCGCTCTTGCAATCCACATCGGCGGTGCCGTCACCGTCGAGGACCCGCAATCGCGCGTCATGGCGTACTCCAGCGTCGACGATGACGTCGATGAACCCCGCAAGGAAGCGATCCTGGGGCGTCAGGTGCCGCGCAAGTACATGAGGCTGTTGCAGGAGAAGGGTGTCCTGCGTCAGCTCACCTCCGGCGACGACGTCGTCCACATGGCGGCGGTGCCCGAGGTCGGGTTGCGACGTCGGTTGGCCATCAGCGTCCGAGCCGCCGGCGAGATGCTGGGATCCATTTGGGTCGCCGAATCTGGCCGACTCCTGACAGAGTCTTGTGAAGAGGTGCTGCGCGAGGCGGCTAAGACCGCAGCCCTTCACATGGTTCGTCACCGCATCGACCTGCACCACGACGCCACGCTGCGCCACGACCTCGTCCGGGACCTCCTTGACGGCGGCGGGCCCGCGGACGTCGTCGCCATCCGTCTTGGCATCGAACCTGATCACCCGTACACCGTCCTGGCGTTCGAGACTGTCGCGGGAAACGGGTCGCGGGAGCGCCTGTTGCAAGTGATCGACCTGTACTGCTCAGCGTCTCGCAGGACGGCCCCCATCGTTGACGTCGGTCCTCGCGTCTACGTGGTGCTCCCAGATGCGGCCCACGGGGGCGAGGACGGCGTGCGGCGGTTCGCCACCGAGGGGGGGTCCGGAGAGCCGCGGACACGATCCGCGGCCGAGTGGTCGGCGCCATCGGAAAAAGGGCTCTCTCTGTCGACCTCGTGCCGACGTCACGCGCGGAAGCCGACCGCGCCATGCGTGTGCTGCTGGGCCAGGACACCGGCTACGACGTTGCGCAACTCGACGACATCCGTGCGCACGCGAATCTCCTCGAGCTGCTTGACGTGCTCCGCGAACGGCCCCACTTGCAGGAGGGCAGGCTGGAACCGCTGATCACAGGAGACAACCAGCGTGGTCGGGTCCTGCTGGAGACCTGCGCGCCTACTTGGACCACTTCGGCGACGTCACTCAGGCGTCGAGGGCCCTGCAGGTGCACCCCAACACGTTCCGGTACCGGCTGGGTAGGATCGCAAAGGTGACCGGGCTCCGGCTGGACGACCCCGCGGAGCGGATCATGACGACCCTCCAACCTCAGTTGATCACGTGAGGCCTGGTACCAGTGTCTCCATCTGCGTCGTCATCGCCTCGACGACGTCTACGCGCAACTCGACGCCAACCCCGGGGGCAGTTGGCACCGGCAGCATGCCATCCACGAGGACGAATGGCTCTGTGATGTCCTCAGCGTAATATCGGTCCGACGCCGACGTGTCACCAGGAAGCCGGAAGTTCGGGAGCGACGCTAGGGCGACGTTGGCCGCGCGACCGAGACCTGTCTCGAGCATGCCGCCGCACCACACAGAGACGCCGAGCGCGGCGCAGATGTCCGAGATCCGGGCGGCCTCCAGATACCCGCCCACGCGTCCCGCCTTGATGTTGACGATTCGGCAGGCTCCCATGCGGATAGCCTCCGCCGCAGCACGCGCCGAGGTGATCGACTCGTCGAGGCAGATCGGCGTGCGGAGCCTCTCTGCCAGGCTGGCGTGCTGCTGCAGATCCTCCTCCTCGAACGGCTGTTCGATGAGCAGCAGATTGAAGTCGTCGAGCCGCTCGAGCAAGGACGTCGTCCCTGCGTCGTAGGCGGCGTTGGCGTCGACTTGCAGCAGGAGGTCCTCGCCGAACGATTCCCGGACGGCGCGCACCGGCTCGACGTCCCAGCCTGGCTGGATCTTCAGCTTGATGCGCCGATAGCCGTGGTCGATGTATCCTCCGACCTCTTCTAGTAGCTCATCTATGGTTGGCGCGATACCCACCGAAACCCCGCACTCGACTCGTTCCCGGACACCGCCGAGGTACTGCGCGAGGGGCATGCCGTGCGCGCACAGCTCTGCGTCGAGGACGGCCATTTCGAGGGTCGCCTTCGCCATCCGGTGGCCCAGCACGGGCGCGAGAACTGGCCCAACAGCGCGGGCCGTCACATCGCCTGCCTTGAACAAGCGGGGCGCAAGATGGTCCCGGATGACTGCCTGGGCACCTTCGACGTATTCGCTGCTGTAGATCGGTGCGGACAGCGCGACGCACTCACCCCAGCCGTCCGCCTCGTCGCTGACGGCTCGCACGAGCAAGACGTCGCGGCTGGTCTGGACGCCGAACGACGTGCGGAAGGGCCGCACAAGGGGGACGTCGAGCCTACGCAACTCGAGTGCTTCAAGCTTCATTACGCGTTCCTCGTCGTCGTGTTGAGAGCGTTTCGGTCCGTAGCCCCTTTCGCGTCGGGATCGCCGCTGATCAGCCGCTGCAGGAGGCGGCACAGCAGCGCGGCACGTTGCGGCATGCACGCCGTGTCGATCCACTCACCCTCGGCGTGAGCGTTTCCGCCGACCGCTCCGAGGCCATCCAGAGTTGGGGTACCGAGCGCACCAGTGAAGTTGCCGTCCGATGCACCGCCCACGGCCGCCTGCTCCATCGCCGGTAGCCCGAGTTCGTCGGCACACTGCTGGGCCAGGGCTGCGAGCATGGCCGATGCGCCGACCTCCAAGGGTGGACGATTGACCCCGCCGCTGACCTCGATCCGCGTCCGGGGCACGCGAGGCGCCAGGCCGGAAAGCGAGAGGTGAACGCGCTGTTGCTCGGCGGCGGTCCAGGCGCGGACGTCGACCTGGACTTCCGCGTGGGCGGGCACGGTATTTGAGGAGGTGCCGGCCCGGGCAGTGGTCGGCGTGACCGTCGTACCCACTTCGGGGTCGGCAGAGCTGGCGATCGCCAGAATCTGGTGGGCCAACTCCAGTAGGGCGTTCACGCCATGCTCGGGCTCAAGGCCGGCGTGGGACGCGCGGCCGGAGACGCTGAGGCGGTACATCGACACCCCCTTTCGGGCGACCTTCAACGCACCGGCTGCGCTTGGCTCGGCGACGAGCACGGCGCGAGACTTCCGGCTCTCGTCCTCGATCAACGCCCGCGACGTCGGCGAGCCGATCTCTTCGTCGGTGGTGACGAGCAAGGTTATGTCCCGGTGGTCTGGTAGGAGGCTCAGCGCGTAGAGAGCCTGGACGAGGCCTCCCTTCATGTCGAACACACCGGGGCCCGTGGCCCGACCGCCCCTGGCGCTGAAGGGCCAGCGGTTGACGGTGCCGGCAGGCCAGACGGTGTCGAGGTGGCAGAGCACCAGCACCGGGTTCTTCCCGCCCCCGCACAGCCGCAGATGACGGCGGCCATCGACGTCGACGGCTTCGGGGACGTCGCCCAGCAGCCGGTGGATGAGTGTGGACGCGACAAGGCTGCCACGGGAGAGCAGCGTCGTGTCCGAGCTGGGCGTCTCGGTCATTACGAGGTCCTCCAGGACCGCGCACATGGCGTCCTCGAGCGGACGCAGCTCGTTCACCAGCTCATGTTCAGCCACGGGATCGCCTCCTCAGGGTCGCGGCGCGGCGAGGTCACGATCCGTCGCGCGGAACAGGTAGCCGCCACCCTGGGCCCACCTGGGTGTCATGCCCTCGCTCATCCAGCGTGTGAAGATGCCTCTGGTGCGCAGGCGGATGTCCCTGGCCGCCGCCGGGTCGGCGCGCCGCAGAGCGTCGTAGTCGAGAGGAATTTCCACTAGCTGACCCTCCGGACGCTGAGGCGCGCGCGCGCCGCTCGCCGCGAGTTGGACGCCCTCGCTGTCCAGCCTCCAGGACACCTCAAAGCGGTCGCTGTGGTCTCCGGCGTTCACGGCGTCGTCCATGTCCCCATAGAAGTCGGGCTCGAAGGCGATCACCTCCGCGCCGAGCTTGACGAGGTTGAAGTAGGCGTTCCGGCTGATGAGCGGGTCGTAAGTCCAGCGGATCTCCCGGACGCCCCGGTCGAGGCACAAGGCCCGCTGCCAAAGCTTGAGCGCGAACCCCACGCCGACGGACTGCCGGCCGGGCACGACCGCGGTCATGTGGGAGTGCAAGTGGATGCCTCCGTGCCATCCCAGGAAACCCAGGGCGACGCCGACGCACCGCTCGTCCGCGAAGGCGCCGACGAGCGTGTTGCCGGCGTGTGCGAGTGCCCGCAATAGGTTGTGCTGCGGCACCTGCTGCTGCCCCCATAAGTCGCGGATGACCGCCTGGGCCACGGCGACCTCTGGTCCGGACAGTTCAGTCACCTTTACGCCGGCCCGCTGTGCCGCCCGACGGGCGTCGTGCCTTGCCCCCTCTGCAACGCTCCTGCTCACTCGGTGTCCCCTCTCAACCCGCCGGCAGCAGGCGCCGCCCGGCGCGGGGCCCTAGGTACCTCCCGTCGCGGGCCACGACCGTGCCGCCCTGCATGATCCAATGGATGCCGGTTGGCGACCGCGTCGACTCCCGGTAGTCGGCGCGGTCCTGGACGGTGGCAGCGTCGAGGGCAACGAGGTCGGCCGCGCTCCCAGGCGTGATGCTCCCGCGGTCGGCGAGCCCGAACGTGTCAGCAGGGAGCGATGTCATGCGCCGGACGGCCTCCTCCACCGGGAACATCCGCTGTTCGCGGCAGTAGCGGGCCAGGACGCGCGGGAACGTGCCGTACATGCGTGGATGCGGCTTGCCGCCGACGCCTGGCGGCAACCCGTCGGACCCGACCATCGTGAGCGGATGCCGGAGTGCCTCCCTGAGGTCGTCCTCCTGCATGGAGAACACGATCATGCTGACCTTCAGTTCCTCGACGAGCAGGACGTCCACGAGCGCGTCGAAGGGTTCCGCGCCCTTTTCCGCTGCGATCTCGGCGATGGACATCCCGTCGAAGCGGTGAGTGACCGAGGAGGCCACGACGATGCCGTCCCAGCCCGCCCCGATCACCTGGTTCTCCCAGGAGCCGTCGTCGGCGGCGAGATCCTCACGGAGGCGGGCCACAGACTCAGGATCTTGCAGGCGTCTCAGCACATTGGGCTCGCCACCCTCTTGAAAGTACGGCGGCAGCGTCGCCGTCAGCATCGTGCTGCCCGCCGTGTACGGGTAGACGTCATGGCGAATGTCCACGCCGCGAGCCCTGGCCTCGTCGAGAAGGGCCAGGGCTTGCGGCATCGAGCCCCAGTTGGCCTTCCCCGCGGCCTTGAGATGAGACACCTGCACGCGTCGTCGCGAATGCTCGCCGACACGCACCGCCTCAGCGATGCTGGACTGCAGCTGACGGCCCTCTCCTCGCATGTGTGTCGCATACAGCCGGCCCTGCGGCAGGCGGCTGGCGAGGCACTCGATCTCATGGGTCTCAGCGAACAACCCCGGTGGGTAGATGAGGCCCGTAGAGAGGCCGAAGGCTCCCGCCTGGACGGCCTCATCGAGAAGCTCGCCCATCACGCGGAGTTCTCGGTCGTCGGGTGCGGCGTCCGACATCCCCATGGCGGCGATGCGCAGGGCGTGGTGGCCGACGAGCGGCGCGTAATTCGTTACGTAGCCGCGTTCGTCAGCTGCGGCCAGCAGCTCGCGAAATGTGTTCCAACGCCATGTGATCGGAGGGAAGATCCGGAGGCTGTAGCTCTCCAGGGCCGCCGCGTGCTCACCGACGCGCGGAGCAAGGCTGAAGCCGCAGTTGCCGACGATCTCCGTCGTGACGCCCTGCAAAATCTTCGAGGTGTCGTCATCGTGGAGGAACGGAGCATTGTCGGCGTGGGAATGCACGTCGATGAACCCGGGCGTCAGCGTCGCGCCCTCGCAATCAAGGACGGTCCTCCCGTTCACCGGTAGGCTCCCGGGAGGCTCCACTGCCTCGATGTAGTCGCTGGTGACGAGCACATCGGCGCGCCGCGCGGCGGCGCCGGTGCCGTCGATGACATCGGCGCCGCGGACGAGAACTTGCTTCTGCGGCATGGCAGCCCTCGGATGTCTTTGCTCAGCGAATGTCGTATGAGGTGTCGGCTATCGGCGGCTTGTCGGCCACGGGCCACCAGTGCTCGAGCAGGGCCTTGCCGACTAGGCCATTGACAACGGCACCCTCGGCCTCGGGCAGGAAGGTCTCGTCCTGACAGAGATGATTCGCGACCGCGTAGGCGAAGCCTCCGCCGCTGCGGAAGCGCACGATGCCGGCGTCGACGCGAGTGCCGGTGAAGAACCCGGTCTTGCAGGCGACCGTGACTCGGGGATCGTCGTCGAGTTCTCGCCAGTAGGGATTGAACTGCAGGTAGCGAGGGACCTGGTCGAGGTACTGCTGCTGGGCGAGCACATCCTCGACGGCCTGCGACACGTCGGGGCCGAAGACCTCCCGAGTCGCGATGCCGTGCATCAGCGCGCACATCTCTGCCGGCGCTGCCTCGCCGAGGCGACGAACATCCGATCCGATGAGGTCGAAGTCGATGCGGTTGTGAAGGCGAATTGTCGCGAACCCGAGCTTATCCATGGTCGCGTTGACCGGATCCACCCCGCCGAGCGCGTCGATCGCCATGTTCGTCGCGGTGTTGTCGCTGAGCACAATCATGAGCGTCGCGACGTCCCGCAATGTCGGTTCGACCCCCGGCTCGAACGCCTTCAGAACCCCCGAACCGCCGATGCGGTCGGCGTGACGAAGGCTCACCCGGCGGTCGAGTGACAGCTCGCCGGCCTGGGCTCGTCGCATCATCTCGACGAGAATGGGCACCTTGATCACGCTGGCTGTGGGGAAGACCGCCTCGGCGTTGAGGCGGACCTCCTCTCCGGTCTCCAGGTTGCGTGCCGCCGCGCCGAGTTCGCCTGTGCAGCGCGACTCGATCGCCTCCAGCGCGGTGCCCACGCCTTGCCGGCGCTCATCGCCCACGCTGGTCACAGCCCCTCGATGTTGTCGACAACCTGCAGGAAGCCGCCGTCGCGGAGGTACTCGTTGCTCTCCACGAGCGGCGGCAGTTGCTTGACGTCCACGCTGTCCGGTTCGTGGAACTGGTCGACCGTGTCCGAAGTGAGGACGATCTGCGGGAGGGCCGTCACTTCCGCGGGCGGGTCGCTGCCGTTCGCGAGCGCCTGAGCCATCGCGACGGCGTACTGCCCCCACCAGGCGACAAAGATGTCTCCCTCGGCCACCCAGCGCGGGTCCTCGCGCAGTGACCTGATACCGACCTCGTCGCCGCCCAGGCCGCCGATCAGGAGCGTGTCGTCACCGCCGCGGCCAGCGTCCTCCAACGCTCGTAGGGCGCCGGTTGTGGAGTCGTTGTTGACGGTGTAGAGGATGATGTTGTGGTCGGCAGGGACGCTTGGCAAGAGGCTGCGCACCGCTTCGAAGCTGGGCTGCAGCTGCGAGGCGCCCTCGAATTGGATGGCGTTCGCTCCGATGGTCGTGG
>JACCTL010000107.1 GCA_013812395.1 Euzebyaceae bacterium | reverse complement strand
TTGCTCATCACTCCGCGGAGCACCCAGGCGGCGGTCTCCGGCGGTACAGCATCGCCTCCCTCGATTACAGAGAGTCGTTCGACGAGGGGCAAGTTCCGGCCGCGCTCCGCTTCCAGTCGATCGACTCGCCACGGGCCAGTCGCTCCTCCCGCGAAGGCCACGTGAAGCGGCGGTGCCATGGCAGCAGGGTATCAGGACGCCCCGTAGCCGCTCTGCGGCATAAGAGATGTGCCGATATGGGCTCGTCTCCACGTGCTGAGGCGGCGGCGACGTGTCTGGAAAGCCGGACCAGGTAACACCTGACGTATGAATGGAGCTAGTGCCAGAGTCCTTCCGACGCAGCACTGGCGCATCCTGCGACTGACACGGCGCGTCGTCGCAGTCAGGCTGCTGGTGTGTGCGGCACTGCAGTCTGTCTTGGTGCCTTCGACGTTGTGTGTCGTGGGATGTAAATGCGTTTGGCATTGGCTGCTGAGTCGTCATCAAGCTCGTGGGGACCGCGTTCGCCGTGCCGATGATGCGGTCGTTCCGCGACGACGGCTGATATCCCCGCGTCGGGAAGGTCGTGCGATTCAACCGTTTACCCGCACTTCGACGCGGAACTCCACGCCGCCTCGGACCCCGCCGCGGTCCACGAGGATCTTCCTCACCTCGCCCGAAATGTGATTTTGATCGATCTCACTGATCGCGTCGGCGACCGCGTCCTCGATAGTCGTGCCATTCCCGTAGACGGTCTCAGGCATGGAATCTCTCCTTTCCGGCGGGCGGTATGCGTTACGGCAGATCGACGCCAACGCACTCCTCTGCGATCTGTCGGATGATCTGTTGCGCTTGGGCGGACGTGATGTAACCGTCCTCGGCCAGCTTCCGGGCGGACGTCATGCGGTCCAGGCATTCTTGAGGGATGGGGGCTGGCTTCTTCGGCGGCTGCTCGGGTGGACGATCCGGGACTCCGGTGCGTCGCGACGTGACGTTTCGCCAGTCGCCGCCTCCGAGGTATGTCCATACCAGAGTTGGCCATCGTGCTCGCGACCTGCCATAAGCGCTCGTCAACGCCTCGAACACGCGCGGGAGATGGAGGTCCAGCCATTGCTCCTGCCACAGGTTCACCATCGATGTCACCGGGGTGTCCGCAACCTGCACGTCCTCGAGGATCCAGTCCTTAATGCTGTACGTGTACCACTTGGTATCCTTGGGCGACCACCGCCACCGATAGCGATCCGCGATGTCGTCTCGCGTCTTGACGATGCCGTCCTTGAACCTCAGGTAGGCCGGATCCGGTGGAACTTGCATCGCGCGCTCCTAACTCAGGCAGACGGGCGGAACTCCATACGCTGGCTGTGACGATCTCGATGCAACGACAACGTGACCACGTCCGCAAGCGCGGGTACACGGTCGCGGCCGTCGCCTAGTCCCTGGGGGCTCGGAGCGGGCGGGGCCACGGTGCCTGTTGATGAAGACACCATCTCAGCCCGACGCGCTGGCCACCGGGCCGCGCAGCGCCGTAAACAGGTCGATGGGGCCGTAGAACAGCCAGCCGACAGCGGAGACAACCGCCTCCAGCAGCAGAGGGGCGACGACGACGCCCGCCAAGACGGTCGCCATGGGGCCACCCCTGCGCGTATGACGGAGCAGACGCCGCCGCGGCTGTCGAGTCGCGGGGCGCGACGCGCGCCTCCAGCGTCGCTGCGCGGATCACCACCGGTCGTTGCCATCCGTAACAGAGTGCCGGATACATGACGCCCGCGCATCCAAGTCACGCAGGTCATCGGGGCTGCGACGAGTAGCCGTACCGGAAGGAAGCGCAGCGTGCCTGGTAAAAGGCGGCCCGTCCTCGCGCTCCTCTCACGTGCGACTTCGCGCCTCACCGCCGCTTACCGGCCCACAGCCACTTCAGGAGCCGTAAGACCCACGTTATCCCTGCCGCACTGTCCGGCGTAACTGTGGGAGGGTCATGGCAGCGACGCGTTGAGCGAGTTCGTCGTCCGGGAATGTCGCCAGGAGGTCGTCATCGGTGACCACGTAGATGGTCTGGTTGTAATTCACCTTCGCGGGTATGTAGAGACCCTCGTTTTCCGTGCTTGGTGATAGGAAGAGGACGACGCGTTCGCCGTGCTGCCTCCACTCTTTTGCGTTCGGGCCTGCGAAGGCCAGTTCCAGTGTGCGAACAGTGACAGTCGCCCCAGGAGCCGATCCTTTCCATACTTCGCCGACCCGAACGACGGTGTCTAGATGGCTTATTTCTTCCCCGGGCGGGCCTTCAGACCCTGCCGCCAGCACGTCCTCGACCGTTGCGGTTAGAATGAGGTGGCCCGCTGCGACAAGTTCTTCCAGCGACGAATACCTCGGCCCGCTAGCGACGAACCCACGCGCGGGCAGCGCAGCGGCGTCCCCGGACGATGCGTCGGTCGGAGATCCGCTCACAGTTGCGGGGCCGCTGCTCTTGGCGCTGACGCTGCGCGCCGGCCCCAACGATCCCACAAGCGCGGGTACGGCAAGCGCGGCGGTGACCGCGACGAGTGCTATTACTCCGCCCTGTGCCGCACGGCGCCGACGACCGCGCTGCACCACTCGAGCCAGCCGGTCTGGCGGCGGGCAAAGGCTATCTGCGGCACGTCGGAAGTGTTCGGAAAGCTGCTGTTCAAGACTCACGGCGGGCGTCCTCGAGTTCGGACCGCAGCGTCGCGAGGCTGCGGTGCAGTCGGCTCTTCACCGTTCCTGTTGGTATGCGCAGCGCTGCGGCGATCTGGTCCAGCGACCAGTCCATGTGGAACCGCAGGACCACCACCGCGCGCTGCTTGTCCGGCAGCGCCGCGACGGCGGCTGCGAGGACCGAGTCCGCGCAGTCAGGTTCAGGCGGCGGCGGCTCGGGCCAAAGCTCGCGCCGTCGGCGCCGGGCGCGGGAGATCGACCAGTTCAGCGCGACGCGGTACACCCAGCCGGCTGGGTTGTCGTACCCGCCGATGCGCCACCAGTTCTGGTACGCGCGCACCATCGCCTCGTCGACCGCCTCGGTGGCGACGTCCGGGTCGCGGACCGTGAGCGCCAGCGCCCGATACAGCGCTGCGCGTTCGCGCCGGTAGAACTCGTCGAAGTCCGCGGCCCGCGTCACGCGCGGCTCCTGCTGAATGGCTTCCGCACCCACCACGCGGCCCCTCTTCGCGTCATGACTGCCATGACACGAGACACACGCTCAGCGCACACGAAGGGTTCCATCGTCAGCACCGACCAACCACTCGCGGACGCATCCACAAGATCGGCACTTCTCTTGAACTGCCCGAGTCACCTCCGTTGTCAGCGCGGATCATCCGCGCTCCCATGAGGTGTTGCGTGGACCCATTGAGACCGCCCCCGAAGGACCGCATCCTCCTAATAGGCCCTCCAGTCGCACTTCAACCGTGCACCATCCCCATCCGCCGACGGGCGGGTGTTTGGGGTAAGCGTCCGAGCCGACCGACGGATCTTGTTGCTGGCGCACCGCCCTTCGGGCGGCTTGCCTCGGAGGCTCGGTTCGATCCCGAGTCGTCGTAGTTGGGTTGGCGATCACTCGTCGAGGCGCACGCGGTGTAGACGAACGCCGGGAAGCTGGCTACAGCGAGGTGCTGTCGGAACCACTTGGACGCCGGGAATAACCGCCAGCCCCACCGCAGCCGTCCACCGCTCATGGCCGTTCCTCTTCCCTCCAGCGAGAGGCTGGTCCATGCTGGTTTTCCCTACTGGCTGACGGGGAGGAGCCTCATGCGGCAAGGGCGTGTGTTCAAGCGTTGTACGCGGTGCCGCGCGACTGTGCCGCAGCGGCGCTGCGAGCGCTGCGGCTCGGAGCGGACATCGTGGACGTTGAGCATCGACGTCGGACCGGCGGGCGGGAAGCGCGAGCAGCGCGTCCGCGGCGGCTTCCCCACACGACGTGCCGCCCTCGACGGGATGCACGAGCTG
The DNA here is from genome assembly GCA_013812395.1 of Euzebyaceae bacterium. Taxonomy (GTDB): domain Bacteria; phylum Actinomycetota; class Nitriliruptoria; order Euzebyales; family Egibacteraceae; genus JACCTL01. Next base: position 28,377 of record JACCTL010000107.1, on the reverse strand, counting down.
CAGCACGCCATCAGTCAAGGCACCTACGTCGCACCATCGAAGCAGACGGTGGGGGAGTACCTGGAGCAGTGGCTGCCGACCGCACGCGCCCGTCTGCGCCCCGGCGCCTTTGACGCGTGCGCGTCCCACGTTCAGGTCTACATCGTCCCGCGAATCGGTGACATCGCCCTCCAAGCGCTCACACCGTCACGCGTAAAGGCGCTGTACGCCGACCTGGCGACGGGTGGACGCGTTCGGGGCGGTGGCGGGCTGTCAGCCAAGACGGTTCACAACATCCACCGCACGCTCTCACGAGCGCTCGCCGACGCCATCAGCGACCGGCTGCTCCAACGCAACCCCGCCGAACGCGCGCACCACCAGCCGGCGTCACCCGACATGCCAACCTGGACGGCCCAGCAGCTCCGAACGTTCCTTGCCTTCGCCACCGACGACCGCCTGGCCGCGCTGTGGCGTCTCGCTGCTACTACCGGGATACGGCGGGGAGAGCTCGCCGGCCTGCGCTGGCGAGACGTCGACCTCGACCGCGGTCGCGTCACCGTCGTGCAGCAGCGCGCCAAGGGCGGGGGAACCGTTTCCATGGGGCCGACCAAGACTCGCCGCAGCCGACGCCTCGTGGCCATTGACGCTGTGACCGTCGCCGCGCTCCGTGCCCATCGAAAGGCGCAGCTGGAGGAACGCCTGCTGCTCGGGCGGGGCTACCACGACGAGGACATCGTGTTCTGCCGCATCGACGGCCAAGCCTTCCACCCCGACCGGCTGAGCCAACAGTTCAAGACGCTCGTTGGCGCGGCCGGCCTGCCGTGGATCACCCTGCACGGTCTCCGCCACACCCACGCCACGCTGATGCTGCAAGCCGGCGTCCACCCGAAGGTCGTGCAGGAGCGGCTGGGCCACGCCTCGATCGCGATCACGCTCGACACGTACAGCCACGCCATCCCGGCGATGCAGGAAGACGCGGCACACCGGCTCGCCGCCATCATCGACAGTACGACGGATCCAGACGCCGTCGCGGGTGAGAAGCCGCCACCCGGTCGTTGACGTCCCGGGGCCAGGACGCTTCATGAGCGCGTCCGAAGTGTGGCTTCGGAAGAGTCCTTCCCGTGCCGTTCGGTCGACGGCTGCGCTGCTCGGCGCCGACGCCTTTCCAGCGCTCGTGATCCCGTCGTGATCCCGCTGCGCTTCCAAAGGGTCAAGCCGTCTTCTAAAAACGCTCTGACCTGCAATTTTGTGGTCGGGATGCGGGGATTTGAACCCCGGATCTCCGGTCCCCCAGACCGGCGCCCTGGACCAAACTGGGCCACATCCCGTTGCTGGCAACGGCGAGCGTATCGCCGGCCGCTGCCAGAAGGCCAATGCGCTGGCGGGATACCCTTGGCGTGACGGTGAGCCGTGACGGCGAGCAATGAGAGGCGTGCGTGAAGCTCTTCGACGCAGGCGCCCGGGCGGGCACATCCACCACGGTTCACGACGGGGTCGTGACGGCAGCGAATGCCATCACAGCCCTGCGCCTGCTCGGTCTGCCGCTGTTCGTCTGGTTGATGGTCGTCGTGCGGGCCTACGGCATCGCGTTCGCGGTCCTTGTGGTGGTCGCCACGACCGACTGGGTGGACGGCTACGTGGCCCGGCGCTTTGACCAGGTCACCAAGCTCGGCAAGATCATCGATCCGCTGATCGACCGGGCTTTGCTGGCGACCACCGCCCTGACCCTGCTGTACGTCGGCTTCCTGCCGCTGTGGGTTGCCGTCCTGGTGGTGGGCCGGGACCTGGTGCTGCTGGCGGTCAGCGTCACCCTGTTCGGCGGTAACCCCGGCATTCCGGTCAGCCGGCTGGGCAAGCTCGCCACCGCCTGCCTGCTCATCGGGGTGCCGGGCTTCCTGCTCGGGCGGATGGACTGGGCCGGTGCGCAACCGTTCCTGGCGGCCGCCTACGCCTTCACGGTGGTCGGCATCGCCAGCTACTACGTCGCTGGATGGCACTACTGGCACGCCGCCCGGGTCGCCCTGCGCATGGCTGCGGCATCGTCGGAAGAAGGTGAGCGGCGGTGAGCGACCTCACCGACGCCCTCGGGCTCAACGCCGAGACCGACTACGCGCGCCGACCGCCGGTCCGCTGGTCGCAACCGTGGTCCAGCGGCGTCGTGCGCAGCCTGACGGCGCTCGGCGCCCTGCTCGTCGGGTTCCTGCTGTCGGCGGGGGTCAGCGTCGGACGCCAGCAGGCGGCCGAGCAGGGCGCCCGCAAGTCCGAGCTCATCGCCTTGATCGACGCGCGCCAAGCCCGTGCCGATGCCCTTGCCGAGCAGCTGGAGCGCCTTCGCGGGCGGGTCGACGCCGCGCAGGCAGCCGCCGTGAATCCCGCCGTCCCCGCCCTGCGCACCCGGCTTGCGGCCGTCGAGGCCGCCACAGGCCTGACCGCGCTGACCGGTCCGGGCGTGCAACTGACGTTGTCCGACGGCACCGGCACCTGCCCAGCGGCACGCCCCGAGGACTGCCGCATCCAAGACGTCGACCTACAGATGGCCGCCAACACCCTGTTCGCGCTGGGCGCCGAGGGCATCGCCGTCAACGGTGAGCGGATGATCGCCACCACCGCCATCCGCAGCGCCGGTTCGGCTGTCCTGGTGAACTACCGCGTGCTGACGTCGCCCTACGTCGTGGCAGCGGTCGGCAACGCACCCGCCCTCGACCAAGGGGTGCGGGTCAGCGCACTGTGGGACGACTTTGAGATCTGGCGTGACGTCTACGGCCTCGGGATCTCCCTGGAGCAGGCCGACGAGGTGGTACTGCCGGCCTTCTCCGGTTCGGTGCGGGTGCCCACCGCCGCGGACGCCCCGGGCAGCGCGCCATGATCGCCCTGCTGGCGTTGCTGCTGGGTGCCACGCTCGGCCTGGTGCTGCAACCCAACGTGCCGCTGGCCCTGGCGCCATACCTGCCAGTGGCCGTGGTGGCCGCCCTCGACGCGTTGTTCGGCGGCGTTCGCGCCCGCCTCGACGAGACCTTTAGCGACCGGGTGTTCTTGGTGTCGTTTCTGTCCAACGTTATCTTGGCCGTCTTCCTGGTCTACCTGGGCGACCAGCTCAATGTCGGCGACGCGTTGGAGACGGCGGTCATCGTGGTCTTCGGGGTTCGCATCTTCCAGAACCTGGCCGCCGTCCGCCGGCACGTGTTCCGGGTATGACGGGCACCGCGCACCAGGAGCGGACCCGGGGGCTGCAGCGGCCCACCGCCACCGGGTCGTCGTCGCCGTGGCTGCGCGCCGCGACGGTCCTGGCCTGCGCGCTGCTCGGCTTCCTGCTGGTGACTCAGTTGCGCGCCGGCGAGGACCTCGGTGAGCGGCTCGACATCGAGCGAGAGCAGGACCTCGCCCAGATCCTGGCCGACCTGTCCACCCAGTCCGACCGCCTGCAGGAAGAGGTCACCGACCTGCGCTTGACGCTGCTGGGGTTCGAGAACTCTGCCCAGAGCGACGAGCTGGCGTTGGACAGCCTGCGCCGCCGCCTGCAGGAGCTGCGCGTGCTCGCTGGCACGCTGGCCGTTGAGGGGGAGGGCGTGGAGATGATCGTGGAGGACCCCGACACCCAGGTCACCCAGGGGCTGCTCGTCGACAGCGTGCAGGAGCTGCGCGACGCCGGCGCCGAGGCGATCGCCGTCAACGACGTCCGCCTCGTCGCGTCTTCGTCCTTTACCTCGGGAAACCGCCGGTTGGTCGTCGACGGCAAGCCGCTGGACGCGCCCTACGTCCTCATCGCAGTCGGTCCCGCCGAGACGATCGGCAAAGCCCTGGCCATCCCGGGCGGCGCGGTCGACTCGCTGGAATCGCGGTCAGCAGTGACGACGACGGTCAACCAGCTGGCGGTGGTGAACGTGCCCGCACGGGCGGAACCGGTGTCGTTCGTCTACGGCGAGCCGTCACCGGCTGACAGCCAACAGTGACGGGGTAGCATCCGCGCGAGCCGATCAAAGGACGTCCAGCGTGATCCCTTCCGAGCTGCGATACACCGAAGATCACGAGTGGGCGCGGGCCGAGGGCGCGCGTGTCACGGTCGGGATCACGCACTACGCCCAGGACGCCCTCGGTGACGTGGTCTACGTGGACCTGCCGTCGACGGGCACCCGCGTCGAGCACGGTCAACCGTTCGGAGAGGTCGAGTCGACCAAGAGCGTGTCGGACCTGTACGCGCCGCTGTCGGGCACGATCGTCGCGCGCAACGAGTCGCTGGAGGGCCAGCCCGAGCTGGTCAACGCCGACCCCTACGGTGACGGTTGGATGGTGGTCATCGAAGCCGACGACGCCGCAGCCACCGACGCGATGATGTCGGCGCAGGACTACGAGCGGCTGACCACCTCGTCGTAGAGGACGGGTGCGGCCAGGGAGGCGGGTCCCCAGGCCGCAACCCGGCATGGGACCGCCGCCGGCTCGGTGTTAGCATCCCGCCGTGGCGGCCATACCGGCCGCTGACGAGAGTGCGGGCGCGTTGGAGGCTGCATGCCGGCGCCGCGCTGGCGAACTGACGTGGACCTGACGTGGGAGAGCGGATGATCTGCAAGCACTGCGGTCATGAGAACCCCGCAGATGCGAACTTCTGCGCCAACTGCGGCCGCCCGCTCGACCACAGCGGGGACACCACCACCGGGGCGCTGAAGGCCGAGGACGTCGAGCTCGCCGAGGCCAACGAGGCCGGGGTCGACGTCGGCGAGCTCGAGGCCGGCACGGCGCTGCTGGTCGGGGTCCGCGGCTCCAACCGCGGCGCGCGGTTCCTGCTCGACCGCGACGTCGTCACCGTGGGTCGCCATCCGGAGAGCGACATCTTTCTGGACGACATCACGGTGTCACGCCGCCACGCGGAGTTCCGCCGTGATGCCCAGCGCTTCTGGGTGCACGACGTCGGCAGCCTCAACGGCACCTACGTCAACGGCAACCGCGCCGACGACCAGCTGCTGCAGACCGGTGACGAGGTCCAAATCGGCAAGTTCAAGCTCGTCACCTTCCTGGCGGAACCGGCGGGCTGACGGTTGGTAGCTGACGGGTTCACCATCGGCGAGGTCCTCAACCAGCTCAAAGAGGACTTCGAGGACATCACCATCTCCAAAATCCGTTTCCTGGAGAGTGAGGGCCTCATCTACCCCGACCGCACCGAGTCGGGCTACCGCAAGTTCACCGACGACGACGTGGACCGCCTGCGCTTCATCCTGACCGCCCAACGCGACCACTACCTGCCGCTGAAGATCATCCGCGAGCAGCTGGAGCGCCTGGATGCCGGCGAGCCGGACGGGACCAACGACGCCAACGCCGCCGCCGCAGCCGGCGACGGGCAGGCCGAGGAGCGTCTCGGGACGCGCCGGGCGAGCGAGATCGCCGCCGCGTTGGAGAAGGCCGTCTCGGCGGGGGAGCAGCCGTTACTGGAGCAACCGCCGCAGCGTGTGATGCTGTCGTTGCGTGAGTTCTCCGAGGCGACGGGCCTGGACGCGGCCGAGGTCCGCGCCCTGCGCGACTACGGCATTATCGGCGGGCGCCCCGAGGAGGGCGGGTCGTTCGACGGCGACGACCTGCTGGCCGCCCGTGCCGCTCGCGACCTGCTGCACCTTGGACTGGAAGCGCGTCATCTGCGGATGTACGGGCAGTTCGTCGACCGCGAGATCGCCCTGTTCGAGCAGCTGGTCACGCCGCTGCTGCGCCAGCGCAACCCCGAGGCGCGGCGCCAGGCCACCCGCCAGCTGGAGAAGCTGGCCGTGCTGACCGGACGGCTGAAGCGCTCCCTGCTCGCCCGCGCGCTGCGCGGCTATGTGCACGGCGGCTGACCTGTTCGAAGTCCGGCGATCCTCGGTGGGCAGGGGATGGGGCCCGCCGAGATGGTCGAGATCGCCGGCTCGCGGAAGGGCCGGGTGCCGTCGCGTGATGGCGACGGTCGCGACCATGTTGGTGCTGTGCCTGGGCGCTGGGCCGGTTGCCGCCGCGCCTGGCGAGCCGGACGTCACCGCCGGGGGTGCGGTGCTGTGGGACCCCGCCGACGACCGGGCGCTGTTCGACAAGCAGGCGGGTGCCGCGCGGCCGATGGCCTCCACGACCAAGATCATGACGGTGCTGCTCGCGTTGGAGGCCGGAGCCGGCGACGAGACGCTCAGCGTCTCGGCTGAGGCGGCGGCGGTCGACGACGCACCGGGGACCGCAACCCTCGGCCTACAGCCGGGTCAGCAACTGCCCGTCGATTCGGTCCTGGAGGGTTTGCTGCTGCGCAGCGGCAACGACGCGGCGGTGGCGGTCGCCGAGCACGTGTCCGGCAGCGAGCCGGCGTTCGTGGCGCGGATGAACGCACGAGCCGTCGAGCTGGGCCTGGACGCCACCAGCTTCGTCAACGCCAGCGGCCTGACCAACGACCTCGCCCACCACGCAAGCCCCACCGACCTCGCGCGGCTGGCAGAGGTGGCGATGCGCGACGACGACTTCCGCGCGTGGGTGAACTCGATGTCGAGCACGGTCCCCGGCATCGGCACCCTGGTCAACCGCAACGAGCTGCTCGACCGCTACCGGGGTGCGGATGGCGTCAAGACCGGCTACACCGCCTTGGCGGGGCTGTGCCTGGTCGCCAGCGCCACCCGCGACGGACGCCGGCTGTTCAGTGTCGTGCTGGACTCGCAGGCCAGCTTCAGCGACGCCGCCGCTCTGCTGGACTACGGCTTCAACGCCTTCCGCCGCGTGCAGCCGCTGCAACGGCGAGTACGGGTGACGCGTTACCACTGGGCCGGCGCGGACGTGGCCCTGCTCAGCGACGGCGTGCTGGGTCGCACGCTGCCCACCGGCGCTGCGGTGCGCTTGCGCACCATCCTGCGACCCGACGCGCGACGGCCGCTGCGCAGCGGACACGTGCTGGGCCGCGCAGAGCTGCTCACCGGCGGCCGCGTCGTGGATCGGGTGGCCTTACGAGCGGCACGAAGTGTGCCCGCATCCCCGCCGGCCGCCTCGCCGGCCGCCGGCGCCACCACCGTTGGGCGGGCGGTGCAGGACGCCCTTCGCGCGTTTGCCCGGCTGCGTCCCGTGACCCGCGAGCTGTGATCGGCTGTGGGTACCGGCCGCGGCGGTCCTTCGATTGCTGACACGATGCCCTACCGCTTCGCTGCTTGCGGGCTGCGTCGCGGTGCTCAGGCCACGTAGACTTGGCCGCCAAGCGGACAGGCGAAGGAGTCGACCGTGATCGAGCTGGAGTTGGTCGGGGTGCGGGTGGAGCTGCCGCACAACCAGCCGATCGTCTTGCTGAAGGAACGGTCGGGAGAGCGCTTCCTGCCGATTTGGATCGGCGCGGTGGAAGCGACGTCGATCGCGTTTGCCCTGCAAGGGGTGGCTCCCGCCCGTCCGATGACCCACGATCTCATGCGTGACCTGCTGGCAAGCCTGCATGTCTCGGTGGACCGCATCGTGGTGACGGAGATGCGGGAGCGCACCTTCTACGCCGAGATCCAGATGACGCAGGCTGACGAGCCGGTGGTGGTCTCGTCGCGACCGTCGGACGCCATCGCCTTGGCGGTGCGCGCCACCGTCCCGATCTACGCCGACGAGGGCGTCCTGTCGGAAGCCGGCATCGAGATCGAGGATGCTGACGAAGACGAAGTCGAGCGCTTCAAGGAATTCCTCGAGCAAGTCACGCCAGAAGACTTCCGCGAGTGACACCAGCGTTACTCCATGGTCCGGGCGGCGGTCTTCACGTACGCCTACGGTAGGATTCTCGATAGAGGACCCTTGTGGCGTGGGTAAACCACAGGTTTTTCCACAGATGTGCACAACCTCTACATGAGCGCCACCCTTCTGCAACCCTCTAGTGAAGACTGAGATTTGGCACCTGACGGCGGGCTGTGAGCCGGGCGGGAAAGCCACATGGCAGTGGGAGGTCATTGACGCCGGTGGGCCGGCAGCGTAAGTTCGCTGAAATTACGGTGCTGTGAGCATCCCGGCCAGTGACCACACCGGGGCAGTCCCGCAGTACCGCAGACAGGGGTTTGTGATGGCCGCACGCGAGAACCGCTACCTGCGCGACATCCCACTACCCGGCATGGAGGAGCGGCCGTCGGGCTACCGCGGACCGGCGGTCTGCAAGATCATCGACATCAGCTACCGCCAGCTCGATTACTGGACGACCACCCGGCTGATCACCCCGTCGGTCCGCAACGCCGAGGGCTCGGGATCTCAGCGGCTGTACGCCTTCGAAGACATCGTGCAGCTCAAGGTCATCAAGAGCCTGCTCGACGCGGGAGTGAGCTTGCAGCGCATCCGCGCGGCCATCGACTACGTGCGGGAGCGTGGGCTGTCGTTGCGCGGGCTGACGTTGGTCTCCGACGGCGCCACGGTTTATGCCCTGGACGACTCGCGCGATGTCGTCGACCTGCTGGCCAAAGGTCAGGGCGTCTTCGGCATCGCCGTGGAGCCGGTGTGGCAGGCCGTCGAGGCGGAAGTCACCCGCCTGCCGGCCGAGTCCACCCCCGACGCCGCGGTCTCGGGCAAGGACGTCGCTGGACGGGCTGTCCAAAGCTGAGCGAGCCACCCTGTCGCGGCGGCCGCGGCGGCGGCCGGACGGGGGCTAGACTCGGCGGCGCGGCGCGGCTGCCCCCTTCGCCCGACCCGCCCTTTTGCTGTCGCCTTGCTTGTAGGAGCCCGCGTTGGACTTCGCCCCGCACACCGACGATGACCTGGCCGCCATGCTGGCCGCGATCGGCAAGTCCGACCTCGCGGACCTGTACCGGCACATCCCAGAATCCCTGCGGGTGCGCGGCGCGCTGAACCTTCCCCCCGGACGCAGCGAGGACGAGGTCCTCGGCGCCCTGGCCCGGCATGCCGCGGCCAATACGCCCGACACCGTCTGCTTCGCCGGCGGTGGCGCGTACGACCACTACGTACCCGCCGTGGTCGGCGCCGTGATCAGCAGGGGCGAGCTGCTGACCTCCTACACGCCCTACCAGCCCGAGGTCAGCCAGGGGATGTTGCAGGCGCTGTTCGAGTACCAGACGGTGATCAGCGAGCTGACGGGTCTGCCGGTCTCCAACGCCAGCCTGTACGACGGCGGCAGCGCGGTCGCCGAGGCGGTGTCGATGGCCTGCGTGGCAACGCGGCGCAACAAAGTTGTGCTGTCTGCGGCGCTGGACGCGCCCAGCCGCCAAATTGTGCGCACGTACGGACACCCGCTGGGTCGCGAGGTCGCCGTGGTGGACCACGACGACCGCGGCACGACCCCGGCAGGCCAGGTCGCTGACGACGTCGCCGCCGTCGTGATCGCGCAGCCCAACAGCCTGGGCGTGGTCGAGGACGTGCGCGCCCAAGCCGAGGCGGCGCACGCCGCCGGCGCCAAGCTGATCGTCAAGCTGGAGCCGACCGCGGTCGGCCTGCTGGCCACGCCCGGAAGCCAGGGGGCGGACCTGGTCATCGGCGAGGGGCAGCCGCTGGGCCAGGGACTGTCCTACGGGGGACCGTCGTTCGGGTTCCTGGCCTGCACCCATGACCAGGTCAGGCGGCTGCCCGGCCGAGTCGTGGGCCAGACGGTCGATCGGCGCGGAACCCGCGGCTACGTGATGACGCTGCGGGCCCGGGAACAAGACATCCGCCGTGAGCGTGCCACCTCCAACATCTGCACCAACCAGACGCTGTGCGCCGTGGCGGCCCTGGTCTACGTCACCTGGCTGGGCCCGCAAGGCTTGCGCGAGCTGGCGGCCGCCTGCCTGTCGCGGGCGCGCCACGCCGCGGCGCGGCTGACGCGGGTCGACGGGGTGGAGTTGGCGGTCAGCGGGCCGTTCCTCAAGGAGTTCGCGTTGCGTCTACAGGGCGTGGACCCCCACGCCGTGGTTGGCGGTCTGCTCGACGCCGGGTACCTGATCGGGCCCGTGGTGCCCGACGGCCCGACGGCGGGGGCGGTGATGGTGGCGGTCACCGAGCGGCGCACCGCCGCCGAGGTCGAGGGACTGGCTGAGGCCCTCGCCGATGTCCTGCGCACGCAGCGGCGCGAGCTGGTTGCGGCCGCCGGACCGGCCGCCGGGCCCGCCGCCGGTGGGGAGAGCGCCTGATGCCGCTGATGGGCGACCGGCTCGCGGCCGAACCGACCGTGTTCGAGCGCTCGCGTCCCGGGCGCCGCTCGGCGACAATGCCCGCGCTGGACGTGGCGGCGGTCGACCCCGCCGAAGCGCTGCCGGGCGTGGAGCTGGCCGAGGCCCCGCCGCGACTGCCGGAGATGGGCGAGCTCGACCTGCTGCGCCACTTCACGCGGCTCAGCCACCGCAACCACGGCATCGACGTCGGCTTCTACCCGCTGGGCTCCTGCTCGATGAAGTACAACCCGCGACTGGCCGAGGTAGCCGCGGCGCTGCCCGGCTTCCGCCAGCTGCACCCCTGGGCGCCCGACGCCGCCGCGCAGGGCACGCTGGCGCTGCTAGCCGACCTCGAGCGCTGGCTGTGCGAGCTGACGGGGCTGCGGGCGGCCACCTTCCAGCCCGCCGCCGGAGCGCACGGCGAACTCACCGGACTGCTACTGATCCGCGCGTACCACAGCGACCGCGGTGACGCTCGTCGCACGATCATCGTGCCCGACTCCGCGCACGGCACCAACCCGGCGAGCGCCGCCATGAGCGGCTACGACGTCGTCACCGTCCCCTCGGGCGACGGCGGGCTGGTCGACGTCGACAAGCTGGAGGATCTGGTCGATGAATCGACCGCCGGGTTGATGCTGACCAACCCCAACACCCTCGGCCTGTTCGAGCTGGAGATCGAGCGGATCGCGGCGATCCTGCACCGCGTCGGCGCGCTGCTGTACTACGACGGCGCCAACTTCAACGCGATCGCCGGCCAGGTCCGCCCTGGCGATATGGGCTTCGACGTCGTCCACCTCAACGTGCACAAGACCTTCGCCACCCCGCACGGGGGCGGTGGGCCCGGCGCTGGTCCCGTCGTCGTCAGCCAGCGTCTTGCGCCGTACCTGCCGGCACCGGTCGTCGTCCGCCACGACGATGGGACCTGGGCCTGGGATGCGGACCGGCCCAAGTCCATCGGGCGGCTGCACGGTTTCCATGGGAACGCGGCCGTGCTCATCCGCGCCTACAGCTACCTGCTGTTCCACGGCGGCGACGGGCTGCAGACCATGAGCGCCAAGGCCGTCCTCAACGCCAACTACGTGGCGTCCAAAGTCAGCGACGTCCTGCCGCTGGGCTACGGCCAGCATCAGCCGATGCACGAGTTCGTCGCCACCGGCAAAGGCCTCAAAGCGCACGGCGTGCGGGTCACCGACCTGTGCAAGCGGCTCATCGACCTGGGCTATCACCCACCGACCAACTACTTCCCCCTCATCGTCGACGAGGCCTTGATGGTCGAGCCCACCGAGACCGAGTCGCAAGAGACCCTCGACGACTTCGTGGCCGCACTGCGCCAGATCGTGGCGGAGGCGGCCAGCGACCCCCAGCTGTTGCACGACGCGCCGCAGACCACCCCGGTCACCCGCCTGGACGAGGGCCGAGCCGGTCGCGAGCTGGTGCTGCGCTGGCACCCTCGGTCCGGTTGACCCGCTCCGCCCGGCTGCGGGTCGGGCTCCTACGGCCAGGCGGTTGCTCGGACGTACGTGCGCTGCCGCTTCGTTACTTGAGCGCTGAGACAAGCCGTGCCTGAGGGCCACACGATCCACCGCTACGCGCGCGAGCATCGCCGCTGGCTGCGCGGGAGGGCGGTCGAGGTCAGCTCGCCGCAGGGGCGCTTCGCCGCCGGTGCCCGGCTGCTCGACGGTCGCACCCTGCTGACGGTCGATGCCTACGGCAAGCACCTGTTCTACCGCTTCCAGGGCGCGGCGACCCTGCACGTGCACCTCGGGTTGTACGGCGGCTTTCGGGAGCTTCGGATGGTCAACAGCGAGCGGGGTGGCGACGGCTGGTCTGTCGCCGAGGTGCCACCGCCAACGCCGGGGACGCGGCTGCAGCTGCGCACTCCCGAGGTCACCATCCGCCTGTCGGGACCCACGTCATGCGAGCTGCTCGACCCCGACGGCGAGACACGGATACGCGCACGGCTCGGCCCGGATCCGCTGCGCCGCGACAGCGACGCCGAGGCGGTGGCGGCGGCGCTGCGTCGGCGGACCACGCCCATCGGGGCGGCGCTGCTGGACCAGAAGGTCGTCGCCGGCATCGGCAACGTCTTCCGCGCCGAGGCGCTGTTCGTCTGCGGCACCGCTCCGCTGCGCCCCGCCAACCTGCTGGACCCCGACGACTTCCAGCGCCTGTGGGCGACCATCCGCGGCATGCTCGCGGAGGGATTGCGCATGGGAAGGATCGTCACCGTCGAGCCCGCTGAGGTCGGCAAGCGCACCCGCGGCCGCCTGCTCGCCGACGAGCGCCACTACGTTTACCGCCGCGCCGGCCTGCCCTGCCGCCGCTGCGGGACTGCGATCCGTGCCTTCAAGCTTGCTGCACGGACCGCCTACGCCTGCCCGACCTGCCAACCGTGGTGAACGCGGCGATGGTCAACCGTTGGCAGTGCCTGCGGCATTCGGCTACCTCGTCACGCGTACCCGCAGCCCCCGGCTGTTGCTGATGGCCCTGCTCAGCTCGGTCTCCCGTCGCCGGTCCACCGAGTGGCCGAACCGGGCGCGCAGCAGCAGCTGCGCCTCCAGCGTGTCGTTGCGCGGGGCGTTGCGCAGCTGTCGCACCAGCCCGCCGAAGGTCTCGGCGCGCCGCCCCAGCCGGCCTTCGCACTCCCCGAACAAGAAGCAGAACTCGCCGCCACCGCCATAGTTGGGGTTGCCGACGATCAACTGTCCGCGACCGCCTGCGGAGCGCTGCCCGAGGTCGTAGGTGAACACCCGGCGGGCGACCTTCGTCCTGCGGTCCCCGCGGAAGCGGTGCAGCACGGCACGGACCCGCAGGACGGACCCTCGCTCGACGAGCACCGTCCCATCGGGCTCGTACCAGCGACCGTTGCGGCGGACCATCAGACGGGCCACTTTCCAATAGCGCTGCTGGTCCACGACCTGGCTGCGCAGGTGGACCCCGTCGAAGCGAACCTTGCCGAAGCGGTTGCCGGCCAGCCGCTCCAGCTGCAGCCACGGCTCTTGCATGGACTCCACGGAAACGTCCCAGCGGGCGTTGAACTGGTTGCTGCGCTGCAGCTGGTACGTGCGGCCCTTGTGGGTCATGTCGACCGTCCACGTCACCGTGGAGCTACCGGCGCTGTAGTACCGGTCGAGCAGGAAGTCGATGTTGGAATAGCCGTGGATGAAGGTGATGAACGGCACGTAGTCGCGGTAGGCCACATTAGTGGTGCCCGTGTCGCTGACCAGCGAGCCGTCCGGCCGCTCAGCGATGGTGCGTGACGTGATGGGACTGGCGAACGCCGGACCGGTCAGGCGGCTGTGCAGGCCGGTGTAGCCGTCGTAGTCGACGGTGCCGACCGGCGCCCCGAGGGTGGCCAGCTTGTAGCTGCCGAACGCCGGGTCGACGGCGATGGTGACGGCCTGGGCTCCGTGCAATCCCAGCCTGGTGCGACCCTCCCAGAAGAACGGATGGCCGAAGGCCAGCGCCTCGCCCTGGCAGGTCCAGGTGGTGGTTCCGGTGCCGGCGGCGGTGATGTCGCCGTAGGACAAGGCCGCGGCGAAGTTGCTGCCCGCGACGATGTCGCCGGGTGCGGCGACTGCGCTCGCCGAGTAGCCGGTGCCGGCCACTGGCACGATCGGTGAGCCGTCGCGGCGGGCACGTCGCTGCAGCCATTCGATGCGTTCCTGGCTACCGTTGATGGCCAGGGGCACGGCCAGGCGGGGCAGGCGACCGGGTACGGCCGCCATCGCCGTGCTGGTCTGCACGGCGATCGACCGGCGCTGCCCCCGGTCGAGCTGGACGGACGCTCCCGCCCTGCCGGTCGGCGAACCCGCGTCGGTCATCGTCAGCATCTCCTCGGCGGGCGTGATGCCGGCGAGGCTGCTGGCGCCCCAGGTGAAGCCGTAGGACACCGCGCCCACCAGTTGGTCGTCGAGGTAGACGGGAGACCCGGACATCCCGGCCCACACGCCGCGCTCGCCGTCGATGCCCAGGCCGGACAGCTCGGCGATGATCAGGTCGTGGTCGATGCCGATGCCGCCGTAGTCGATGCCGAGGATGTCGGCGTTGAATGTTTGCGCTGTCGTTCCGTGCACCACCGTGGCGCCGGTGGCCGCGACGGGTACCTGCGCGCCGGTGTCCGGGTCACGCCCGTTGGCGTCCAGCAGCGACTGCAGCGCGGCCGTGGTCAGCGCCGGCGCGCAGTCACGGTCGGCGGCGGCGGCCACGGGGACCGCCGGTAATACGGACAGCGCACTGGCAAGTACGCACAGTGACAGCAGGACGGACAAGCGGTACGGCCGTGATCGTGTCAACGAGGCTCCCAACCGGGAACGGCCCACCTGCTGTGGTCCGGGATAGCCGAACGCTACGGGCCAGCTTGTGCCGAAGCGAGCACTATCTGGCCACTGGCCGCAATCTCATCCCAAACGGCTATGCCCCATGGCCACGGCGGACTAGTTGTGGCGCGACCGCCGGGCTCCGTCGGGCCTGAATACCCGAGGTTCCGCGACTTGGTCGCGCCTGCGTTGACCAAGTCGCGGGACCGCCCGGCGCCACCGGGTGAAGGACCAGCCCAGCAGCAGGGTCCAGCCGGGGCTACGGCGGGCTAGTCGCCGCGGCGTTCCAGCCAGGCCAACAGCGTCCGCACGCCGTAGCCGGTGCCGCCGGGTGGCTGGTAGCCACCGGCCAGCTCGACGGGTCGGAACGACGGCCCGGCGATGTCCAGGTGCGCCCACGGGACATCACCGACGAAGCGGCGCAGGAACAGCCCGCCCATGATCGCGCCGCCGTTGGCGCCGTCGCCGGTGTTGTTCAGGTCAGCCACCGGCGAGTCGAGCAGATGCTCGAGGTCGTCCCACAGCGGCAGCTCCCACAGTGACTCACCGGCCACGCCGGCTGCCCGCAGCAGCGAGGACAGCAACTCGGCGTCGTTACCCATGACGGCGGCGGCCAGGCGACCGACGGCGTGCAGGGAGGACCCCGTCAAAGTCGCCAGGTCGACGATGGCATCGGGTGCCTCCTGCGCGACGGCGTGCAGGGCGTCGGCCAGAACCAGGCGACCTTCGGCGTCGGTGTCGCGGACCTCGACGGTGGTGCCGCCATGGATGCGGATGACGTCGTCGGGGCGTTGGGCGTCGCGGCCTGGCATGTTCTCCGCCAGCGCCAGCAGCGCCGTCACCTCCAGGCGGACACCGAGGTCGGCCAGCGCCGAGCAAGCGCCCGCGATCGCTGCGGCGCCGGCCATGTCGGCCTTCATCCACTCCATGCTCGTGCCGCGCTTGAGGTTCAGACCACCGCTGTCGAAGGTGATGCCCTTGCCGACCAGGGCCACGTGGCCAAGGGCGGCGGCCGGGCGGTAGCGCAGGCGCACCAGCCGAGGTTCGACGCTGGAACCGCGCCCCACCGCGAGCAGGCCGCCGAAGCCCTCGGCGCGCAACGCCGCGGCGTCGAGGATCTCCACCTCGCAGCTGTCGGCGACCAGCGCGGCGATCGCGTCGGCGAGGTCGGCTGGCCGCTTGTGGCCAGGCGGCAGGTTGACCAGGTCGCGGGCGGCGATGGTGGCGCAGGCGTAGCGCTGTGCCCTGGCCAGCGCCTGCCGGGCGTCGGCGAGCTGGCTGGACGGCGTCAGCACCACCACGTCGGTCAGGGTCGAAGCCGGCGGCTGCGCGTCCACCCCGAGATGCCGGCGGTCCTCGTAGGCCCCGAGGGCAAACCCTTCGGCCACCGCCTCGACGGCGGCCGGGCCGGCATGGACCTGCGACAGCGTCGTGGCGACCCGGGGGGCGTGGCGGGCGGCACGGGCGGCCACGCCCGCCGCCCGGCGCAGGCGCTCGTTGTCCGTGGCGTCCATCCGTCCCAGCCCCACCAGCAGCACCCCCCGCGCCTCCAGGCCCGGAGAGCTCAGCAGCAGCTGCTGGCCGATGTCGCCGCGGAAGTCGGGGGTGACGGGCCAGGCATCCAGTCCCAGCGCCGCCAGCACTGCCGCGGCGCCGGGACCCTCGATGCCGCCCTTGAACACCGGCACCACCAGCAGGTCGGCGGCCACGCGCAGGGGATCATCCGCGGAGACGGTGACCGTCAGCACGACGTGGTGCCTTTCGCAACAAGAAGCCCGGTCAGCGGTCGCGGACCGAGCGGAGACAGGGCAGCGGGGGCAGGCGATGGTGCCGTGTCGCAGTGTAGATGCCGCCGGTGAGGCGGCCGTCACCCGGGTTATTCGGGCCGTCACCCCGTTCGTTCAGTCGGGCAGCGGCAGCCCGTCGTCGCCGAGCGGTCCGTCCCGTGACGCTCGCACCCACACGGCCGGGTCAGCCGGGCCGATTTCACGCCAGTCACAGCCACCTTGGCAGCGACGCAGGCACGCTTCGGGCACCTGCGTGTGTTCGTCGAACGGCAGCAGCTGGGTGCAGTGCTGACAGCGATACGTTGTGCTGGCACGGACCATGGCGTCGAGGGTAACCAGTGGAGCTCGGCATGGAGGTGGGCCTGGTCACCGGCACGGCGCTGGTCCTGGGCGCTGCGCTGCTGGCGCTGTGGTTCGGCAGCAGCCGCCGGTACGCCGCCGAGCGGGCGCGCCGCAGCGCCGACTGGGAGGGTAGCGGCAACAAGCCCGAGCTGTGGACCTTGGCGGCGCGCTGCCCGCACTGCGGCGCCCACGGCGGGCTGTTGGAGCTGGAAGGCGACGAGACGTGGTTTGTGTGTCTTGCCTGCCGCCAGCGCCACCGCCGCCAGTCGCGAGCCTGACCCCCGAGTCCCGCCGCCGGTCGCGAAGCCTGACCGCGAGTCCCGCTGCCGCCAGTCGCGAGCCTGACCCCCGGGGCCTGCCTAGGTGACGATGTGCTTGTCGACGACGCTGCCGTCGCCGTCGAGCTCGTAGACGACCGGCACGCCGGTGGCGATCTCCAGGCGGGTGACGGCGTCATCGTCCAGGCCGTCCAGCTCTTTGACGATCGAGCGCAGGCTGTTGCCGTGGGCCGAGACCAGCACCGTGGCGACCTCGAGGGTGGCGGGCAGCACGATCTCGTTGAAGTAGGGCAGCGTCCGCTTGGCGGTGTCGGCGAGGCTTTCGCCACCGGGGGGAGGGATGTCGTAGCTGCGCCGCCAGATGTGAACCTGCTCGGCGCCGAACTCCTCGGCGGTCTGGGCTTTGTTGCGCCCGGTCAGCGCTCCATAGAAGCGCTCGTTGAGTTGCCAGGCACGGACCTGATCAAGAGCGTGCTGGCCCAGTTCGTCCAGCACGATGCGGCCGGTGTCGATGGCGCGGACCAGCGTCGAAGTGAATGCGCGGTCGACGTGCACGCGCTGGGAAGCCAGTCGCTGGCCTCCCAGACGCGCCTCCTCCCGGCCGTTGGCCGACAGCGGCGTATCGACCCATCCGGTGAAGCGGTTCTCGGCGTTCCAGGTCGACTGGCCGTGGCGCAGCAGGATGAGAGTACTCATGACCGGGGACGCTAACACGGTTGGACAGTCACCCTACGGGTACGTAACCTACGCAACCGTAACCACGATTCTCCGTCGCAAGGAGCCGCCCCGTGCCCACTCAAGACCAGCGCCTGCTCGCCGAACTCGAGCCCAAGGCCGAGGAGTTGCTCAACCGTCACGGCAAGGCCGCTCGGGAGTGGTTCCCACACGACTACATTCCCTACAGCCTCGGGCGTGACTTCGACAAGGACCCGTGGACGCCCGACCAGTCGCGCCTGACCGGCGTCGCGCAGATCGCCTTCGAGGTCAACCTGCTGACCGAGGACAACCTGCCCAGCTACCACCGCGAGATCCACCAGATGTTCGGCGCCGGCGACGGGGCCTGGATCAACTGGGTGCACCGCTGGACCGCCGAGGAGGGCCGCCACGCCATCGTGCTGCGCGACTACCTGGTGGTGACCCGGGCCCTTGACCCGGTGCAGCTGGAGCGCGGACGGATGCAGAACGTGATGGTGGGCTACGACCGTGACGGCAAGTCCACGCTGCAGGGCATGGCCTACGTGGCCTTCCAGGAGCTGGCCACCCGCATCTCGCACCGCAACACCGGCCGCTACTCACAAGACCCGGTGGCCGACCGGATCATGACGCGCATCTCCACCGACGAGAACCTGCACATGGTCTTCTACCGAGACATGCTCGGAGCGGCACTGCAGCTGGACCCGTCGGCCGCCGTCAAGGCCATCGCCGCCGAGGTCGTGGGCTTCCAGATGCCCGGCGCCGGCATGGCTGACTTCAACCGCAAGGCGGTGATGATCGCCAAAGCGGGCATCTACGACTTGCGGGTCCACCACGATGACGTGATCTGGCCGCTGCTGCGCCACTGGCGCTTCTTCGACATCGAGGGGCTGGATGACGAGGCCGAGAAGGCCCGGCAGCAGACCGCGGAGTTCCTGACCGCCTTGGACGCGCAGGCCAGCAAGTTCGAGGCCAAGCGGGCCAAGTCCCAGGAGCGCGAGGCCGCCAGGGCCTCGTAGCAGGATCCCTCCGGGATGGGGCGCCGGCTTTCGCCGGCGGGGCAGGATCCCTCCGGGATGGGGCGCCGGCTTTCGCCGGCGGGCGAGATTGGCGTGGGTCGGAGCCACCGTCGGTGTTAGTCAGGCTAGGGCAGGCGGTCAGCGAGTTGCGTGCGACCGGTGATGCCCATCTTGGCGTAGATGTTCGACAGATGGTTGTCGATGGTGCGGGCCGACAGGACCAGATCCCGGGCGATCGCTCGGCTCGACAGGCCGGAGGCTGCGAGGGTGGCGATCTGCCGCTCCCGCGGGGTGAGCGGCAGCGGGTCAAGCAACTCGAGTGCTGGGGTGCGCGCGCCCTCGCAGAGGCCGGCGAGCTGCTTGGCGCGCTTGGTCGAGGCGAGGGCGCTGGCGACCCGACCCTCGGCTCGATGCGCCTGGGCCGCCTCCGCCGCTGCCTCGGCCGCGAGCAAGGTGAAGCCGAGCGCGTCGAAGCGGCCGGCCACATCGTCGAGCCGCGGCCCGTCGCGAGCGATCAGCGCATCGACGTGCGCGGTGTACACGGTGACGGCCTCACCGTCGACCTGCCCGGTGATCGCTCCGAACCGTCGGGCGGCCGCAGTCGCGTTGCCGAGGCGGGCGATGTCGTGCATGGCGACGACGGCCCAGCCGAGCTCGCCCCGCTGCCGGCCTCGGTCCGCCGCAGCGATGGCGAGCTGCACCGCCGCCGCCCGTTCGCCTCTGGCGGCGCTCACCCAGGGCCGCGCCTGCTCTACGTGCAGCAGGAACGGACCCCGCAGGTGCTCCTCGGATTCGCGCAGCATGTCGGACGCTGCGTGCGGGTCGCCGGCTACCGCGGCCGCGTTCGCGCAGTCCGCGAGGACGGCGGGCAGCGAGCCGAAGCGGTCGTTCTCGCGCAGCAGCACGGCACTCTTGCGCAACCATCCCAGCGCGGATCGCGGCTGGCCTCGGTGGCGTGCGATGTGCCCGAGCCACTGCGCCCACGTTGCGCAGGCGTCGCTCCAGTGCTCCCGGAGGGCACGCTGGTAGCCCGCCCGCGCGTCGGCCTCCGCCCGCGCCAGCCTGCCCGCGAGCAGATCGGCCAGGCAGCGGTTCACCGCGAGCTGCAGGGGGCTGAGCGGTAGGTCATCGGCGTACTTGCCGACAAGCTGCTCGCCCCGGGCGGCATAGGCGAGCGCTTCGTCGCCCCGACCGCACAGTGCGGCGGTGAGGCCGCCGATCACCAGTGCGCTGAGCGACGCGCGCCCCCCGACGTCCTGCTCGATCACGCTGCGGGCGCCGGCAAGGGCGTCGCCGGTGCGACCACCCCATATGGAGCACGTTGCTTGGAAGGCGGCGAGCTCGCCACGCCACTGCGGGTCGGCGGTCTGCGCCGCCGCCGCCCGCAACAGGTCCTCGGCGGCGGCGACCTGGCCGAGACCGAACACGAGGTTGGAGGCGCGCAGCAGCGCCAGCCGCGCACGCGCGGCGTCGCCGCGACAGCGCGGGGCGAGCTCGGCGAGCACGGTCTCGCCGCCCGCACTGTCGCCGCGACCGATCAGGGCGTCGCCGAGAGCCCAGCTTGCCGCCAAGCCGCCTCCCACCTCGACGGCCTTGCGAGCGAGGCGTTCGGCCAGCGCGTAGTCGAACCTGCGCAGCGCGCGGCGAGAGGCGGCGGAGAGGATGGCAGCGTCGCATTCCGCCCCCGCGTCCAGGCTCCAGGTGACGACGCGCAGGACGTCGTCGGCGCGGCGGATGCCCGTCGCCGTCGCCGTCTCCGCGAGACGCCGGCACACGCTGCGCGCCCGTATCGCCGGCGCGTTGCGTCGCAGCACCTCCGAGTACAGCGGGTGGGCCAGCCGGGCCTGCACCCGCCGCTGCTGTTGCTCGAGCATGATCAGCCCCTTGCGCTCGGCCTGTTCGAGGGTGGCCAGCGGCACCAGCCGCTCGAGGGTGTCGGCACCGAGCGGCTCTCCGAAGGCGAGCAGTTCCAGGCCTAGTCGCGCCTGCCCATCGAGACGACCCAGCCGCGCCTCGATCAGTTCGACCAGGCGCGGAGGCGGTGTCAGCGGGCCGAGTAGACGCCACACACCACCGGTCTTGCGCAGTACCCCGGTGTCGAGGGCGCCAATGACGAGCTCGCGCAGGTACAGCGCGTTCCCCTGCGTCACCAGCGCAACGTGCTGAGCGGTCGCGTCATCGACCGGACCGTTCACCGCTATGGCCAGGAGCCGGTCGACGTCTTGCGCCGGGAGCGGTCCGACCTCGAGGCGCTCGGCCAGTTCGTCTTTCCACAACGCCACGATCCCGTCGGGCGTCGGTTCGCGGCTGCGGACGGTCGCGATCAGGAAGGTGTCGGACGCCTCCGCGAGGTGGCGGACCAGCGTTGCCGAGCCGTCGTCGAGCAGGTGTGCGTCGTCGACTGCCAGGACCAGCCGCCGCCCGTCGGCCCGGCGCGCGAGGTGCCCGACCGCCGTCCGCAGCATGTCGAGGTGCTCACTGGCGGCGCCCCGATCAGCGGGCACGAGATGGCTGAGCGCGCCGAAGGGGATCGAGGCGGCGGAGTGCGTGCCGACTGCCCAGTCGCCGGCGAAGCCCACCGCCCTGGCGGCCGCGAGCGCCTCACGGGCCAGGCGCGTCTTGCCCACACCGGCGGCGCCGGCGAAGACGACGCCACGGCAGGCGCCTCCGTGCAGCAGTTCGCTGACCCGTTCCAGCTCCTGCGCGCGTCCCACCAGCGGCCAGCTCGTCAGCACGCAGGGGAGTCTAGGGAATACCCCAGCATCTAGGTAAGACGGCGGTCATACGTCCCACACGTGAGTAACGCGCTACTCATGCGTTGTGCACGGGTTTCGGCAACTCTGCTGTGCAGGGGGCCGTACCTCGGCACCACCTCGGGAGAAGTCATGCCAGATCCGCAACTGCAAGCTGTGCCGCTGCCCGTCGATGCGGAGCTTCGCGTCGAGGTCGAGTTGCCACGGCTCGACGGCCTCGACGACGCGCTTGACCCCATCGATCTGCATCGGGTGGTCACGGTGGCGCATCCGTTGGTGGAGCCGCTGGAGACGTTCACCCCGCGGCTGGAGTTCATCGAGCGGCTGCCCAAGCCGGTGCTCGATCTGGCCCCGCTCGTGCGCGCCGCGCCCAGTCGCGTTTCGCACCGCCAGTGGCAGTCCACCCTCGACGTGAGCCAGGGCGGGCGCGGGACGTGCTGGGCGTTCGCAGGCATCGCTGCGCTCGAGGCCGCTTATGCGCGCAAGGGCATCCGCGTCGATCTGTCCGAGCAGTACCTGTTCCACCTGTCCAAGGCACACGAGAACCACAGAGCCGGCCCCGGCATCCACTCCCTGGTCGGCTTCCAGGGCAGCTCCGACATCGTGCACCACCTGTCGTACTGGGCGGTGCCGCTCTCGGCACACGTGCCCTATATCGACCAGCCGCAACTGCAGGCGCTGGCCACGTCGATCCCGGGCACCGGAATGGCGCTGTCCGGCGCAGGCGGGGGCACCAAGGAACAGGCTGACTGGTTCGAGTACGACCTGCGCACGATCCCGCTCAACGGCCGCTGGTTCGCCCAGTACAGGGCGAAGTCATTCGCCAGCTTGACGAACTTTTCGAACAATGACATCAAGACGGTGCTGGCCGCTGGTTACGACGTGGTGGTCGACGCCAATGACAAGATCAACAACGGTGGCCACGTTCTCTTGATCTACGGGTACGACGACGCGACCCAGACCTTCGATATCAAGAATTCTCAAGGGCTTCCCGGTTTTGCGACGATGCGGTATTCCGGTGACCCGCAGTTCGACATCTTCTACAACAGCGCCTATTACATCACCGATGTGGCAGCGGTCGAGACGCAGTGGGCCGCGATGTGGCTGGGCCGCTGGGAAACCGACCACGACGGTTGGCGCGGGCGGCTGCTGGTGCGTCGCTTCCTCGATATCCGCGGCGACGGTCAACTGCCCGGTCCGGGAAGTCGCATCAGCCTAGGCACCTGGTACGGCGAGGACGGCCGCACGCTGGACGTGGTGGGCCACTTCGTCGACGGCGGGAGGGGGCTGCACTGCGCGATCGGCGACCAGCCCTTCGAGCTGTACCTGCACACGCGGGACCCCTACCGCGCCGGCGGCCGTTGCACATGGAACAACACGCCGTTCGGTGTTGTCCTGTCGCGGGGCACGGCCGTCGGCGCGGGCAGCGGGTTTCACCGGTCGGAGACCATCGGCATCTGGGACACCGTCCACGACGGCTGGCGCGGGCAGTTGCACATCGGCGCCGAGCCGTCGTACGTCCAGGCGGCTGACGGCGTCGCCCGGCGCGCATGGATTGACCCCGGCGCGACGCCGCATGTTGTCGACACCCACGTCGACTTCGGCGGCGACAACCGTGACCAGCATTTCCAGCTCCTGGCCCACACCCGCGAGGACGGACTGCTCGGCGGCGTTACGTCGTGGGGCGGCAAGGGCTGGCCCGTCGAGGGCCGGATGGCGCAGAACCTCTACGCAGTCACCCCCGGCGGGGACCTGAACTGGTACCGCAACACGGGCCGGGCCGCCCGCGCCGGTGACTGGGACGGGCCGAAGAAGGTGGGCACGGGATGGGGCAGCTTCACCACAGCGTTCGGTGGTGGCGACGGCGTGATCTACGCGGTCACGCCCGACGGCAAGCTGCAGTGGTACTTCCACGAAGGGCGTAACCAGGGCAGCTTCGAGTGGCAGGGGCCCAGGGAGGTCGGCACCGGCTGGGGGGACTACGCCCGCATCATCGCCGGAGACGGCGGCGTGGTCTACGCCGTCACCCGCAGCGGCGACCTGCTGTGGTACCGCCACCTCGGACGCCGTGACGGCACCTTCAACTGGCAGGGTCCTGCGCTGGTGGGCACGGGCTGGGGTGGCTTCCTCGCACTCGCCGCCGGACCCGACGGGACGATCTACGCCACCAAGCCCGACGGGACGATGCTGTGGTACCGCCATTATGGCCACGACCAGGGGTACTGGATCTGGCACGGTCCGTTGCAGGTGGGCGGCGGTTGGCAGCCCTACCAGCAGATCTGGGCCGTCGGCAACGGCTTTGTCTACGGCATCAACGGCTCGGGCGACCTGTACCTGTGGCGCCACCACGGGTTCCTGATCGGTGACGGCTCCTGGACCGACGGCGTCCGGGTGGGCAACGGGTGGACCGCCGCTGCGGTCGCCAAGGCCTTCGCTACTTGAGCCGCTGAAAGGCCCGTAGCCCCACCGCCTCGTTGGGGGTTACGCCGGCAGGTTGGCCACGGCGCGGGGCAGGCGCGACAGGCCTGTGTAGGCAAGGGCGGTCAGGTGATCGGCGACCACCTTCTTGTCAGGCGCGCGCTCGTCGGCCCACCACGCCCCCACGTGCACGACCATGCCGACCAGCGCGTGGGCGTACAGCGGCGCGGTGGCCAGGTCGACGCCGGTACGCGTGAAGAAGTCACCAAGGACCTCCTCGGCCTTGCCCGCCACCTCCGACAGTAGCCCAGCCATGCCGCCACCCGAGAAGCCGGACGGCGAGTCGCGGATCAGCACGCGGAAGCCGTCCGGGTCGGCCTCGATGTAGTCCAGGAACGCCATGGCGCTGGAGCGGACCTGCTCGCGGGCACCCAGGCCGGGACCGAGGCGGGTGGTGATCATCTCCAGCAGCCGAGAGCTCTCCCGGTCGACGACGACGGCGTACAGCCCTTCCTTGCCGCCGAAGTGCTCGTAGACGATCGGTTTGCTGACCCGGGCGCGGCTGGCGATCTCCTCGATGGACGCGCCGTCGTAGC
This sequence comes from Euzebyaceae bacterium, assembly GCA_013812395.1. GTDB lineage: Bacteria > Actinomycetota > Nitriliruptoria > Euzebyales > Egibacteraceae > JACCTL01. The sequence continues at coordinate 4,114 of JACCTL010000107.1, read as the reverse complement.
CGAGCTCGGCAAAGACGCTCTTGGCGACCTCGACAAGCTGTGTCCGCCGCTCGCTGGCGGTCATGCGTCGCTCCGTCATGCCGGTGACGCTACTGCGCCGTGGCTGGCGTTACAGTCCATCCACGATGGCACAGCCCGAAGTGGTCACCGTGGACGTGGCGGGCGAGCCCGTGCGCGTCACCAGCCCGGGCAAGGTCCTGTTCCCCGAACAGGGCTGGACCAAGATGGACCTCGTCAGCCACTTCATCGGCTGCGCGGACGGCGCGTTGCGCGGGGTCTACGGACGCCCCACCGTGCTCAAGCGCTGGCGCGAGGGGGTGGCGGGCAAGCCGTTCTTCCAGAAGCGGGCGCCCAAGGACAGCGAGCACGAGTACGCCACCATCACGTTTCCGTCGGGACGCAGCGCCGACCTGTTGGTGCCGCGCGAGCCCGCCGACCTCGTGTGGATGGCGCAGCTGGGCTGTCTGGACCTCAACCCGTGGCCCGTGCGCGCCGAGGCCGTCGACCGTCCCGACGAGCTGCGCGTAGACCTCGACCCGGTGCCGGGCGTGGACTTTGGCGCGGTGCGCACCGTCGCCCTGGAGACCCGCGAGGTGCTGGCCGAGCACGACCTCGTCGGCTGGCCCAAGACGTCGGGCAACCGGGGGATCCACGTCTACGTGCGCATCGAACCGGAGTGGACGTTCACCGCCGTGCGCCGCGCCGCGCTGGCGCTGGCGCGGGAGGTCGAGCGGCGGGTGCCACAGCTGGCAACCAGCAAGTGGTGGAAGGAGGAGCGCCACGGCGTGTTCCTCGACTACAACCAGAACGCTCGCGACCGCACGATCGCCAGCGCCTACTCGGTGCGCCAGACGGGGCTGGTCTCCGCGCCGCTGCGCTGGGACGAGGTCGCCGACGTCGACCCCCGCGACTTCCCGCTCGACCGATTCGTCGCCGACCGCTACGGGGCCGTGGGCGACCTGTCCGAGGGCATCGACGAGGCGGTCGGGCGCCTCGACGGCCTGCTGGCGCTGGCGCGGCGCGACCAGGAGCAGGGCCTCGGCGACGCGCCGTGGCCGCCCCATTTTCCGAAGCAGGACGACGAGCCCATGAGGGTGCAGCCGTCGCGGGCCCGAAGGCGTGGCAGAGCCGATGAGCCCCGTGAGCACACGATGAGGGGGCAGGGGTGACCAAGGTGGTGGTCCTCGACGACTACCAGGACGTCGCTCGCGGCCTTGGCCCCTGGGAGCAGCTTGCCGACACGATCGAACTGACCGTGCTGCACGAGCACGTCGACGACACCGAGGAGCTGGTCGCACGGCTGGCTGGCGCTCAGGTAGTTGTGGCGATGCGCGAACGCACCCCCTTCGACCAGCGGCGGCTGGAGCGCTTGACCGACCTGCGCCTGCTGGTGACCACCGGAATGGCCAACGCCGCGATCGACCTGCAGGCCGCCCGCGACCTCGGCATTACCGTCTGCGGTACTGCCAGCCCCCCTGCCCCGCCCGCCGAGCTGACGTGGGCGTTGATCCTGGCCATCACTCGCAATGTGTGCCGGGAGGACCGCGCCGTCCGTGCGGGGGGGTGGCAGCACACCATCGGCCCGGAGCTGGCGGGACGGACGCTCGGGGTGATCGGCATGGGCCGGCTGGGCAGCCGGGTCGCCGCCTTCGGCAAGGCATTCGGCATGCGGCTGTTGGCCTGGAGCGCCAACCTCGACCCGGCCGCCGCTGAGGCCGCCGGTGCCGAGCCGGTCAGCAAGCAAGAGCTGCTGGGCGACTCCGACGTGGTCACGCTGCACCTGCGGCTCAGTGACCGCACCCGCGGGATCATCGCCGCCCCCGACTTTGCGATGATGCGCCCGACCGCCTATCTGGTGAACACCTCGCGCGGTCCGCTCGTCGACGAGCCGGCGCTGGTCGAGGCGTTGCGCTCGGGTCGGATCGCCGGCGCCGGCCTGGACGTGTTCGACACCGAGCCGCTGCCCGCCGACCATCCGCTGCGCTCGTTACCCAACGTCGTGGTGACGCCGCATCTGGGCTATGTCAGCACGGGCGGCTATCAGACCTACTTCCGCGAAGCCGTCGAGGACATCGCCGCCTGGCTGGAAGGTTCACCGGTCCGGGTGCTGTAGCACCATCGGCGGGAGGGACGCTCATGGTCGCGAGCGGCGGACAGCGAAAACAGCCGCAACAGCAGTAAGAGCGAGAGCCGGAAGGGTCCACACCCAAGGGCTCGCCCCCTGCCTTGCAGCTTCACGATCAGCCGTACTCTCAACTTGCTGAGACGAGGGCCCGGCGACTGACGAGGCTGCGCGCTCAGACGACGCTGCTCTTGTCTGCCGCGTGTTCCGGATGATCTCTGCGGGTGGTAGGGCGGGGACGCCCGGCGGCCTTGCTGCATCGACCTTGCGGGACCACGGCCGTGTGTCGGTACAGATGCTGTCGATGTATTCGCCCGTGGATCGCCGGTGCTTGTACGGCGTGAGGAGGTAGCGAGTATGCACGTCATAGCTGCGGTCGACGGAGCTGTGGCTGTATGGCTCGATCACTAAATGGCTGCCCAGGACGACGACGTTCTTCTTGAGGTTGCCCTTCCATACGGACTCCACGACGACCTTGGCTGCACGGTCATCGCCTTCCAGGTGCTCGACGACCGTACCGACGAACGCCCATCGGACCTTGGCGACGCGTTGCCGCAACGTTCCGGCCGGAGGAGCGCACGCTGCGTACGCCGGGCCACCGACCACCATGAAGGCAGACACCAGGGCGAAGACAACGATTAAGCGGTAGAAGACCATAGGTATACGACGACGACGAGCGCGCTCAGGTTCCCCCAGCCAGGTCATCCGGTGGCGGCCGCGAACGTCTTGCGGTCGCCGGCTTCCACGCTCGCCGGGTGTTGTGCCACTCGCGTCCCGTCCCGGGGCTACAGACCGGCGATGCCGGCGAGCAGCCCGGCTTCGGCCATCTGGCCGTGAGCGGCGTCGGGATGCCCGCGGTCCAAGGCCCACAGCGCGGACTCGACGGCGCGCGCGACCGACCAGGCGAGCAGGCGCTCGACCGGCTCTCCGACCAGGTCGGCGAACAGCCGGTAGCGGGCGCCCAGCACGCCGACGGCGTCCGGACCGTCGAACGGCGAGCCCATCTGGGTGAGCATCGCCCACGGATCGTAGGCGGGGTCGCCGATCATCGGCTTGGGGTCGATCGCCAGCCACGGTTGCCGTCGTGCGGTCAGGACGTTGCCAGGATTGAAGTCGCCGTGGACGACGACCTCGCTGGTGGCCGTTGTCGGCAGCGACACCAGCAGCTCGGCGCCGAGGGCGACTATCCCGCTGTCGAGGTGTCGCCCGAGGCGCCGGTACCGCTCGCGAACCAACTCAGCCCACTCGGCGGTCACATCCCCGACACGCTCGAGTGCGAGCCCGCCGGCGGGTTGACGTGACCACAGACGTCGCAGGAGCCTGGCGGCGGTCGCGAGCCGCTGCTCCGCCGAGCCGGCGGCCTCGCTCAGCGCCTGGCCCGGCTCGCAGCGTTCCAACAGCAACGCGTAATGCACGTCGTCGCTGCGCAGCACCCGCACGACGCCGTCGCCTGCCCAGAAACGTAGCCCCTCGGCTTCTCCGCGCGCCTCCCGATGCGGCCAGGACACCTTGAGCACGGCGAGGGCACCGTCGCTGGTGATGGCCGGCGCGGTCCAGGCCGCGACACCCGTTCGGTACGGGCTACCCGTGTGGATATCCCACCGGCGCTCCAGCGCGGTCACGAGATTCGGGAGCCGGGCGAGCCAGGCCCGCTCCTGCGCGGACGCTGTGAGCTCGCGGAAGACCGGCACGTGCGCGCCAAAGGCGTCAGCCACGACCAAACCGCTACCCCTTCACCTCGTCGTCCTCCGCGCCTTGCGCACACCAAAGACCAGTAGTCCCGCGATCACGATCAGCCCTGCGAGGTTCAGGACGAGCGGGCTCAAAGGCGGCCGCGCACCCGTCGCGCCCGACGGCACCGGCTCGCGGCTGCGCTCCGGTGCCAACGCGGCGATCAACGCCCGGTCAGCCTCGCTGACCAGGCACTCGTTGGTGCGAAAGCTGTCTTCTTCCATGGCCACGACGTAGCGTTGGCCGGCTGCGAGGTCGGCG
>JACCTL010000098.1 GCA_013812395.1 Euzebyaceae bacterium | reverse complement strand
GCGGGCCGACCTTTCTGCCGACGTCGAGCGCCTCGCCATGGGGCGCCTGCAGCGGCAAGACGCCGAGGTCGTCGCCAACGAGGTCGCGAGGAACTTGCAGCGGATACCGCTGGAGGCGCTCGCAGCTGGCGCGGGCCGTCGGCGCGGGGGATACGTCCACGAGACCGACGCGGCCTGGGCGTTGCTCGAAGAGACCGTGCAGCCCTACGTCGACGACTTGCAACGGCGCGCGCGTCTGGGACTGACCGACGCCGCAGGGCAACTCGCGCTGGGCCTGGTCGCCGGGCTGTACCGCTGCCGGGACGCCGAGGACGGCACGGTGCTCGGCTACGCAGGCGAAGATGCCGCCGAGGAGCTGGCCGAGTGGGCGGTGCGTGAGGCGGTCGGAGCGGGTCTGCATCTGCGGCCTGGGAGCCTCGCCGAGGCTGCCCGTGACTGGTCGCTAGATGAGATGCTCGTCTGATGCGGCATGCCGCTGCCGGGTTACCGGAGAAGGAGCCGTCGGATGAACGAGACCCAGCCGGAGCGGGGCCGTGCGGCGTCGCGGGCGACGTCGCGACGCAGGCTGGGCGTGCCGGAGCTGGACCTGGCACGCGTTCAGCGGTGGGCTGAGCAGCGGGTTCCTGGGGAAGCGCTGGACCAGGTTCGCGTCGAGGTGCAAACCCGTGGCAAGTCGGTGACTGTCGTCGAACGCCGTGCCCCGTGGCGGCCGGAGGCTGGGCCGGAGTGGAGTCGCATGTGGATCGCGCAGCTGCGTTGCGACCCCGGGTCCTCGCGGTGGACGCTGTACTGGGCGAACCGCAACGGCCGCTGGCACCGCTACGACACGCTGCAGCCACAGCGCAACGTGCAACGCGTCATCGACGAGATCGACGAGGATCCGACGGCGATCTTCTGGGGTTGACGCGGTCCATACCGACTGGTTCCTGCTGCCTCGCCCCAGCGACGGACGGGCGAGTGTCTACCGGCGGGTCGTGCGGCAGACTGAGGGCCACACAGCGCTGAGACGGATAACACGGCGGCCCTAGAACGAACGGCCCGGTCGCTTCTCTACGAATCGGAAGGAGGCTGGTCCCGTTGCGGAGCGTAAGCCATGTCGACCCGGGCCGGCTTCGTTCGCGACTCGAGGACCGCCGCGATCAGGTGCTCGACATCGCCACCCAGCACGGCGCCCGCAACGTGCGCGTGTTCGGCTCCGTGGCTCGCAGTGACCACTCCGCCCACTCCGACATCGATCTCTTGGTCGACTTGGGTCCAGGAGTCACTTTCTTCATGCTTGGCCGGCTTCGCAGACAGCTCTCGGAACTCCTGGACTCTCCTGTCGACATCGTCAGTGCCGGAGCCCTCTTGCCCCGCGACGCTGACATCGTTCGGGAAGCAAGATCGTTGTGAGGCACCGCTCGGTCAACAGGGTGATCGAGGACTTGTTCGATGCCAGGCGGATGCGTCCTCCACCAGGAACGACATCGAGTCACTTGAAACCACTGGGACGAGCCGAGAGGTGCTCTCGCTCTTGATTCGCGGAACGCGACGCTGAGCCGACTACTGCGAGTCAGTGCGGCGACCTCACTGCCACCAATCTGGCGACTGACTTCGGGCTGCGCCTAATCGGCCCTCGACATCGAAACTGGTGGTCTTCCAACCGCCGGCGGGCGCGCTCGCGCTCGGCGTCATTGCACAGCGGTGCGTACCAGGGCAGCAGAACGAAGAACTCGACGCTCATCTCGAGCCGGCCCTTCTCCCACAAGGTCGTGAACCCCTCCGAGTACCGGCCCTCCCGCAGAAGGCGTTTCGCGGTGCCCACGCCGCCGAGTGACCCGAGCATCTGCGCGAACCGCGACGCGTTGTAGTTCAGCTCCCGCTTCAGTGTCTGCAGCCCCCGGCGCATATCTGCGCCGAACGCCCCTCGCCGCCCGATCATCTTGGCCGGTGTCATGACGAGCAGGCTCCTTGACGCTCGAAAGACGTCCGGCGAGCACCGGGAGGTCACGCTCCACGACGTTCCACACCGCGACCGCATCGATCTCGAAGTAGCCGTGAGCCAGGGCGTTGCGCATTCCGACGATGCCGCGCACCGGCACGTCGGGATGGTCCCGCCGCCATTCATCCGACAGCCGGCAGGCGGCTTCGCCGACGATCTCGAGATGGTGCACGACCCACGCCTGCACAAGCTCGCTGACTTCGAAGCTCTGCCGGCCGGCTGCGGTGTAGCGCTGGATGCGCTCGATGGCCTCGAGGATGTCGCGCACCCGTTCGGTATCGCTCTCATGCCAGGACCGCTTCTGACAGCACACGGTCGCGTAGCCGCGGCTTCAACCCCGCCTCGGTGACCACGTCGACGGGGCAGCCGAGCAGGTCCTGTACGTCCATCAAAAATGCGCCCAGATCCAGCAGGCTGCGACCCCGTTCCAGGTCGACGAGCAGGTCCACGTCGCTGCTCCCGCTTGCCTCGCCCCGTGCGACCGAGCCGAACACTCGCACGTGCCGCACCCCGTGCGCTTCGGCGGCCGCGAGGATCGCCTCGCGATGATCTCCGAGGTCGGTCGCTCTCAGGACGCGCTGCATCACCAGAGCGTACCGATGGTCATCATGGGTGAGCATCGTGCGACACACCTGGGTCCGGAGGAAGATCGGC
>JACCTL010000088.1 GCA_013812395.1 Euzebyaceae bacterium | reverse complement strand
ACATCGACGAGTCGCTGGCGGACAACGAGCTCATCTTCCCAAGCCCGAAGACGCTGTCGAACACCTTCGACTTCAAGCAGTTGTCAGCCGAGGAGGAGCGCGAGTACCAGGACCTGTTCCAGGGGGTGATCGGCGCGTGACCGCGCCTGGGTATGTGATCGGCGCGTGACCACGCCGCAACCCACCGAGGACGCTGAGCTGAGGCTGATCGGGCTGACCAAGCGGTTCGGGCCGGTCACCGCGGTGGACGACCTGCACTTACGGGTGCCAAGCGGCGCGTTCATCGCGCTGCTTGGCCCATCGGGCTGCGGCAAGACGACCACGTTGCGGATGGTCGCCGGTCTGGAGGCTCCCACGGCCGGCCAGATCCTGCTCGGCGACTCCGACCTGACGGGCCTCAAGCCATACCGGCGGCCGGTCAACACCGTGTTTCAGAGCTACGCGCTGTTCCCTCACCTGGACATCTACGAGAACGTCGCCTTCGGCCTGCGCCGCAGCGGCATCAAGGACGTGAGGGCACAGGTCGGCCAGATGCTGGAGCTGGTGCAGCTGACCGGCTTCGAGCGTCGCCGCCCGTCGCAGGTCTCCGGCGGGCAGGCCCAGCGGGTGGCCTTGGCCCGTGCGCTGATCAACCACCCGAAGATGCTGCTGCTGGACGAACCGCTCGGCGCGCTGGATCTCAAGCTGCGCCGGGAGATGCAGCTGACCCTCAAGCGCATCCAGGAAGAGGTCCGGATCACCTTCCTCCACGTCACCCACGACCAGGAGGAGGCGATGACGATGGCCGACACCATCGCCGTGATGAGTCAGGGCCGCATCGAACAGCTCGGGCACCCCGAACAGCTCTACGAGCGTCCCCGCACGCAGTTCGTGGCGAACTTCCTCGGCCAGTCCAACATGTTGCGGGCCACCGTGGATGGACGCGACGGCGATCTGGTGACGCTGCGGATCGCCGACACCACCTTGGTCGTGCCCGCCGAGATGCTGTCCCACGGGATGCTGACCGCCTCCGGCGAAGTCCACGTCGGCGTGCGCCCCGAGAAGCTCGACCTGGCGCCGGTGGACGATCCGGTGCCGCAAGGCCGCAACGCCTTGCGGGGCGTGGTGGTCGACACCAGCTTCATGGGCACCAGCACCCAGTACCTGGTGCGCACCGGCTGGGACCAGGAACTGACGGTGTTCGCCCAGAACCGCCATACCGACGTCGTCGCACCCGGGACGCGGGTACGGCTGACCTGGCGGCCCGAACACGCCTTCGTGCTCGACGCCGACACCCCAACGTCGGCGGCCGCGCCGCAACCGGCGGTGGCCCCGTGACCCAGCCGCTGGTCGCTCCCGCCGCCGACACCGGTGCCGACGTCGCCCCGCCGGTCCGCAGGCGTGGCCGCTGGATTCCGTACCTGCTGTTGCTGCCGGGGCTGCTGTGGCTGGCGATCTTCTTCGTGCTGCCGATGCTGACGGTCGCTTCAACCTCGCTGCAGGAGGGCAGTCTCGCGCAGGGCTACGAGCTGACCTGGCGGTTGGCCAACTACACCGAAGCCGCCCAGCGCTACGCCGCCCAGTTCTCCCGGGCGTTCCTGTTCGCCGCGGCCTCGACGGTGCTGGCGCTGGTCGTGAGCTACCCGCTGGCCTACTTCATCGCGTTCAAGGCGGGACGCTGGCGCAACCTGCTGCTGCTACTGGTCATCGCACCGTTCTTCACCAGTTTCCTGATCCGCACGCTGGCGTGGAAGATCATCCTGTCCGACAGTGGCTGGGTCGTCGGCACGTTCCAGACCCTGGGTCTGTTGCCGGAGCAGGGTCGGCTGCTGGCCACGTCGGTCGCCGTCATCGCCGGGCTGACCTACAACTTTTTGCCATTCATGACGCTGCCGCTGTACGCCAGCCTTGAAAAGATCGACCGCTCGTTGATCGAGGCCGCGACCGATCTGTACGCCAGCCCGTTCACCGCCTTCTGGAAGGTGACCTGGCCGCTGTCGCTGCCCGGTGTGGTGGCAGGCACGCTGCTGACGTTCATCCCGGCCGCGGGCGACTTCGTCAACGTGCGGTTTCTGGGCACCCCGTCGCAGTCGATGATCGGCAACGTCATCGAAAGTCGCTTCCTGGTGGTGCTGGACTACCCGACGGCCGCGGCGCTGTCATTCACGCTGATGCTGGCGATCCTGCTGCTGGTCGGCCTGTATGTCCGGCGAGCCGGCACGGAGACGATCGTATGAGCCGAGGACGCGCTCAAGTAGCCGTCGGCGGTAGCGGACCAAGATGAGCCGGCGCCTGTGGCGTGGGGTCACCCGCAACCTGGTCGGTTTCTACGCCGCCTTGGCGCTGCTGTACCTGTTCCTGCCCGTCTTCGTGGTCATCGTGTTCTCGTTCAACGACAACGTCGGGCGGTTCAACTTCACCTGGCAAGGCTTCACGTTGGACTCGTGGCTCAACCCTTGCGGGGTGGCGGGGTTGTGCCAGGCCATGATCCGCAGCATCCAGATCGCGATCGTGTCCACGATCGTCGCCACCGCCCTGGGCACGATGGTGGCCTTCGCGTTGGTACGCCACCGCTTCCGCGGCCGGGCCATGACCAACCTTCTGATCTTCCTGCCGATGGCGTCGCCCGAGGTCGTGCTGGGCTCGGCGATGCTCGCTTTGTTCCTCAACGTTGGGGTCCGCACGGGATTCTTGACCATCCTGCTGGGTCACATCATGTTCAACATCAGCTATGTGGTGGTGACCGTGAAGGCTCGCCTGCTTGGTATGGACTCGCGCCTGGAAGAGGCGGCGATGGACCTGTACGCCGACGAGTGGCAGACCTTCCGGCGGGTGACGTTGCCACTGGTGACCCCGGGGGTCGTCGCGGCGGCGCTGCTGGCGTTCGCGCTGTCGTTCGACGACTTCATCATCACGCTGTTCAACTCGGGCAACACCACCACGTTCCCGCTGTTCGTCTACGGTGCCGCCCAGCGGGGGATCCCGCCGCAGATCAACGTCATGGGCACCGCACTGTTCGCCGTCGCCTTCGTGGTGCTGCTCGTCGGGCAGGTCACGCGTCGCTTCCGGCGGTCGTGAGCGGCAACTACTGGTCGGCCACCGTCCCGGCGTCCCAGCCGCGACCGCTCGCCGGCGACGTGACCGCCGACGTGGTCGTCGTCGGCGGCGGCTACACGGGCCTGTGGACCGCGCTCACCCTGGTCGAACGCGACCCGTCGATGCGCGTCGTGGTGTGCGAGCGCGACACCGTCGGGTTCGGCGCGAGCGGGCGCAACGGCGGCTTCCTGGACCCGTCGCTGACGCACGGCCTGGCCAACGGCCTCGCCCACTTCCCCGACGAGATCGACCGGCTGCAACACCTCGCCGACGACAACTACGCCGGGATGCTGACCTTCTTCGCCCGCCACCAGGTTGCCTGCGACTTCGAGGGGACAGGGATGCTGGACGTTGCCGTCGCCCCGCACCAGGTCGACGAGCTGCGTGAGTCAGCCGAGCTGCACGTCCGCCACGGCCAGCGCGCCGAGTTCCTCGACGCCGGCGAGGTCGCCGAGCACCTGCGCTCACCCAAGGCCCTGGCCGGGCTGCATCGTCCCGACGCCGGAGGGGTCCTCAACCCGGCGAAGTTGGCCGCGGAGCTGGCCCGGGTCGCGGCCGCCGCCGGCGTCGACATCCACGAGCGCACGCCCGTGACCGCGGTGAAGGCGACCGCGGGCGGTGTGCTGGCCACGACGCCGGCGGGCACGGTGCGCGCATCCTCGGCAGTCCTCGCCACCAACGCCTACAGCGGCCAGACGCTGCGGCGGAGCAACCGCCACTACATCCCGGTGCACGACTACATCCTGGTCACCGAGCCGCTGAGCCCTGAGCTGCTGGCGTCGCTGGGCTGGAAACGGCGGCAGGGCGTCGACGACGCCGGCAACCAGTTCCACTACTTCCGCCTCACCGCCGACGACCGTGTGCTGTGGGGCGGCTACGACGCGATCTATGCCTTTCGCAGCGGGATCGGCCCGCGCTTCGACGAGCGGCCGGAGACCTTCGCGCGGCTGCGCGCGCACCTGGGGCAGATGTTCCCGACGTTGCTCGACGTGCCCATCCCCTTCGCGTGGGGCGGGCCCATCGCCACCACGACGCGGTTCACCCCGGTCTTCGGGGAGGCGCTCGGCGGGCGGCTGGTGTACGCGCTGGGCTACACCGGCCTCGGCGTGGGGGCGACGCGCTTCGCCGCGCGGGTACTGGCCGACCGGCTGACCGACCCAGGCTCGCCGTTGCTGTCGCTGCGCTACGTCCGCAAGCCCCCCTTCCCCTTCCCCCCCGAGCCGCTGCGCTGGGTGGCGGTGACGTTGGTGCGCCGGGCGCTGGCGTCGGCCGACCTTCACGGTGGGCGGCGTGGGCTGCTGCTGCGCACCCTTGATGCCGCGGGCATCGGCTTCGACTCGTGACCGCCCGCCCACTGCCACCGCCGCGGCCGGCTGTCGCCGACGTGGCGCGCCTGCTGCGGCCCGGATCGGTGGCGGTGGTGGGTGCCTCACCGCGGACCTTCGTCGGCGGGATCGCCCTGCGCAACCTGCGTGCGCTTGGCTTCGCGGGCACCGTGACGCCGGTCAACCCCCGGCGACCCGAGATCGACGGGGTGCCGGCGGCAGGATCGCTGGCCGAGCTGGACCACACCCCCGACGTCGCTTTGCTGCTGGTGGGAGCCGACCGCGTCCTGCACGCGGCCCGTGAGGCGGTGGACTGTGGCGTGCGCGGGCTGGTGGTCCCCGGTGCTGGCCACACCGACTCGGGAGCCGCCGCCGACACGGTCATCCGCGGCTTGCGCGCACTGGCGGCGGACACCGGCGTCGTTGTGGCCGGCCCAAACTGCATGGGCTACGTGGACATGGTCACGGGCGCGGCGCCCTACGTCGGCACGGTCCCCGCGCAGGTCCGCGCCGGCAGGATCGGCGTGGTAGCCCAGAGCGGTGCGGTCGTGGAGGCGGTCATCAACGCCGGTGGCCGGGTGCCGCTGTCGACCGCCGTGTCGTCAGGGACGGAGGCAGTGACCGACCTCGCCGACTACCTGCGTTTCTTCGCCGCCGACGAGCACACCCACGCGGTGCTGGCCTTCGTCGAGGCCGTCGCCGACCCGACGGCGTTCCTTGCCGCCGCCGAGGCGCTGGCCGCCGCCGGCAAGCCACTGGCGATCTGCAAGGTCGGGCGATCGGCGGTGGCCCAGGCGGGAGTGACCGCGCACAGCGGCAAGCTCGCCGGCAGCCACCGGGTCGCGATGGCGGCGATGCGCCAAGCCGGCGCCATTGTGTGCGATGACCTCGACGAGCTGCTGGTCACCGGCGAACTGCTGGCCGTCGGCCGTCCCCCCGGCGAGCGGCTGCACATCGTGGCGAACTCCGGCGGTGAGGCCAACCTGCTGGCCGACCTCACCGATGACACCGGCCTGCGCCTGCCGCCGCTGCGCAGCGAGGCGGTGGCGGCGCTGCGGGCACGCTGGCCGCGCTTCACGCCCGGCAACCCGCTGGATCCGTGGGGGGTGAACGACTACCGCGCCGTCTACCCGGAGGCGCTGCGGATCGCCGCCGCCGAGCCCGGCGACGTGCTAGTGGTCAGCCTCGACGCGCAGA
>JACCTL010000033.1 GCA_013812395.1 Euzebyaceae bacterium | reverse complement strand
TCACCAGCCCGGCGCGCCGGCAGGCGGCGGCGAACCAGCGGGCGTCCCGTACGGCGCAGGCCCGCGGGTCGTTGTTGAAGAAGGCATAGATCTCGGCGCTCGGCCCGTAGCGCTCGGCGAGCATCCGTGCCCGGGCGGCCAGCGCGGTGCGCCCGTAGCACGGCCACGTGCCACGCCCCTCGTGGAAGCGGATGTAGGCCCAATCTGTGGTGCGCCAGGTTGGCGTCAACTCGACCGATCCGCGGTCAGCGAGGCACAGCGCGGCACGTCGGCGGGTCAGCAGCCGCCGGGTGTCCTCGGTGAACCAGGAGGGGTGGCGCAGCTCGACCGCTACCCGGACGCCGGCAGGGAACTCCGTCAACGCAGCGTCCAGGCGGTCCAGATGTAGCGGGAGCGTACCGGGCAGCTGCAGCAGCACCGGGCCGAGCTTGCTCCCGAGGCCGCGCACGGCGGCGACGAAGCGCTCGACCGGCTCCTGCGGGTCGCGGAGCTTCTTCATGTGGGACAGGTAGCGACTGACCTTGGGGCACAGCACAAAATCGGCGGGAGTCGTCGCGGCCCAGGCGGTGAAGCGCTCGGTCGGTGGCAGCCGGTAGAAGCTGGTGTTGATCTCGACCGTGGCGAAGCGGGCGGCGTAGTGGTCGAGCCACTGCCGCTGCGCCAGCTCGCGGGGATAGAAGGCGCCTCGCCAGTCCCGGTACTGCCAGCCGGACGTTCCGACGAGCACGGTCACCTGGCTGGCATACCCGCCCACGGGATGCCGACGCGCGAACCGGGCAGGGCATGGGCGTTAGCCTCGCGGCGGCGGGCGGGATCAGGGAGCTGAAGCGGTGGACGGTGCGCGCATGACGGGGTTGCCTGCCCCGCCGGCCATGCCGGCCATGCCAGCCATGCCGGCACTGCGGTGGCGAGCGCCCACCCGGGACGACGTGCCGGCGTGGCAGCGGCTGCTGGCCGCGGTGGATGCCATCGAGGGCCAGGGCGAGGTGCCCGACGACGAAGAGCTCGCCGACGAGTTCGACACCGCCTGGACAGATCCGCGGCGCGACGCGCTGTTCGGCTTCGACGACAACGGGTCGCTACTCGCCTTCGGCTGGGTGCAGTGCACCCCTGGCGCCGTGCAGCTCCACCGCGTCCGGCTGTGGGGCGATGTGCACCCCGAGTGGCGTAGGCGGGGCCTCGGGCGCTTTCTGCTGGCGTGGCTACAGGCGCGGGGTCAACAGATCGCGGCCGACCTGCCGCCGAACCTGCCGGCCGTCCTGGAGGTTGCCGCCGAGATCGCCCTGGGTGATCGCATCCGGCTGTTCGAGCGGACCGGCTTCGTGCCGGTGCGCTGGTTCAGCAAGATGCAGCGCGACCTGCGAGCGGCGACGGCCGCGCACGTCGCTCTGCCTGCGGGCATCAGCATCCGCCCGTGGTCGCCCGACGACGACGAGACCACGAGGATCGCCCACAATCTGGCCTTCGCCGGCCACTGGGGCACGACCTCGGTGGAGGCCCAAGCGTGGCGCCACAGCTACACGGGCGCCGGCCACTTCCGCCCGGATCTGAGTCTGCTCGCCTACGACGGCGAGCAGCTCGCCGGCTACTGCCTCGGTTCGCACTACCTGCAAGACACGGCATGCAAGGGGTACAGCGAGGGATGGATCGACCGCCTCGGCACCTTGCCAGCCTTCCGCCGGCGCGGAGTCGGAACGGCCCTGCTCGGCGCGGCGCTGGGCGCCATCGCCGACGCCGGCTTGGACGTGGCGTCGCTGATGGTCGACACCGGCAACGCCAGCGGCGCTCTGGCGCTGTACGAGCGACTGGGCTTCACCCCCGTCGAGCGCATCGTCGTGCTCCACAAGGCGTTGCCTCGCGCTGCTGCCGGCTAGGGCGGACATGACGTGCGGGGTGATCGCGTCGATTCGGTCGGCCAGGCCGCCGCCATCGAACACCCGCCCCCTGTGTGGTCGACCGGTGGAGTCAGGGATTCGTGGACACCGACCGGACTCGACGTCCGCTAGGCGACCACAAACCCGTCTGGAACAAGGTGGCCGCGTCCGGCAGGAGGTGACCGCAAGCGGGCGGATGTACAGGTCGGCCAGCGCCTCACTGGCCTAAAGGCAAAGGGCGCTGGCCAGTGGATACGGGTTGACCGGGTCACCGTTGCCCGGGTGGTACTGCCAGTGCAGGTGCGGCGGCGTGCCGGCCGCGTTCCCCGACGTGCCCACGGCACCGATGACCGTGCCGGCGGTGACCCGCTGGCCGCTGGAGACCGACGCCGACGACAGATGCGCGTGGTAGTACCTGTCGCCGTTGTCGTCGATGAAGTTGATCGCCAGCCCGCCCAGGGTGTTGTTGTAGACGTTCTCTACCACGCCGTCGGCCACGGCCAGCACCGGCGTGCCGTACCCGGCGAACATGTCCACGCCTTCGTGGGTTCGTCCGCCGGAGCGTGCGAAGCCCCAGGAGTCGATGAAGCCGGTGGTACCGCCGACGGGGCACACCTTGACACCGCCCGCAGGGACTTCAGCAGACGACACGGGGACGGCAGCGGCGGGAGCGGGCGCGGCGCCGGCCCCGGCAAGCGGAACCGTGGTGGGGGCGGCAGCCTGGGCGGCAGCGGCAGCCTGGGCGGCAGCGGCAGCCTGGGCG
>JACCTL010000143.1 GCA_013812395.1 Euzebyaceae bacterium | reverse complement strand
TCAGTCGGATCGGCGCCGCCGACCATCCCCGACAGCAACACCAGCATCGGTCGGAAGCGCTTGCCGCCGGCCTCCACCAGGTGGCGGGAGGCCTCCTCGACGAAGGGCAGCTCGGCCACCACCACCTCGCGGATCCGCGCCTCGACCAGCTCCAAACCTGGGCGCAGGTTGACACCGCGCTCCGCGCCCTTGCGGGCCAGGGCATCGACGGCGGCTTGCGAGATGGCCATGGCTAGCCCGCGAAGGAGGCGGCCTGGCTGGCCAGGTCGATGAAGACGCCCGGGAAGACGCCCAGGATGACGACGGTGGCGGTCGTAGCCACCAGCCCGATGATCGGCCCGGCCGTCAGATCCAGGGGCGGGTCGAGGTCGGCGCCCGCAGGCTCCTCCTCCATGAACATGATGACGATCACGCGGACGTAGAAGAACGCCGCGATGACGCTGGATACGACCGCCACCACGACCAGGGAGGACAGGCCCGCCTCGATCCCGGCGCGAAACACCGCGAACTTGGCCGTGAAGCCGGCGGTGGGCGGGATGCCAGCCAGCGACAGCAGGAACAGCGCCATCATCCCCGCGGGCACCGGGTAGCGGCGGCCGATGCCCCGCAGATCGTCCAGCGCCATCGCCTTGTGGCCACGACGCTCGAGCAACGTCAGGACGCCGAAGGAGCCCAGGCTCATCAGGGCATAGATCAGCAGGTACAGCAGCACACCGCTGACGCCGGCACGGCTGACCGCCAGCAGACCGATCAGCACATAGCCGGCATGGGCGATCGCCGAGTAGCCAAGCATCCGCTTGAGGTCGGTCTGCACCACGGCCAGCACGGCGCCGCCCATCATCGTCACCACCGCGATGACCCAGAAGACCGGCGCCCACGACCAGCTCAGCGCCGCGAAGCCACCCACGAAGACACGAACGAATGCCGCGAAGGCGGCGGCCTTGGTTGCGGCGGCCATGAATCCCGTCACCGGCGTGGGAGCACCCTGATAGACGTCGGGTGTCCACATGTGAAACGGCACCAGGGACGTCTTGAAGGCAAACCCCACCAGCAGCAACGCCATCGCAGCCAGGGTCAGCCCGCTGTTCACGGTCAGCGCGCTGAAGGCGCGGCCGGCCTCGGCGATGTTGGTCGAGCCCGTGACCCCGTAGACCAGCGCCACGCCGTACAGCAGCAGGGCGGAGGAGAACGCTCCCAGCAAGAAGTACTTGAAGGCCGCCTCCTGGCTGCGCAGGTCTCGCCGCGCGAAGCCGGTGAGGATGTACAGCGCCAGCGACAGGATCTCGATCGAGATGAAGACCATGATGAGGTCGGCGCTGGCGGCCAGCAGCGTCATCCCGGTGGCCGCGAACAGCAACAGCGGGTAGTACTCGCCGCGGTGGATCCGCCGGTCCTCGGCGTAGCTGAAGCCCAGCGGCACCGTGATCAGTCCGGCGAGGCAGATCGTGAAGCGGCTGAACAGCGCCACGCCGTCCACGGCGACCATGTCACCGATCACGCTCTGGGTGGCGACCAGCGGCAGCTGCACCCCGGCGCCGCTGACGGTGAAAGCCCCGCCCGCGTAAGTCGCCCACTGCCAGGCCGTGACCCCGAGACCCCCGATGAAGCCCAGAGAGGTGATGATGGCGCTGAGCATGCGGGGCCGGTCGCGCCAGATGGCCGTCAGCGCGAACTGGGTGACGCCAGCCAGACCAACCAGCGCGCAGAGGACGACGTTGCCGGTCTGCAGGGCGGCGAAGACCGCCCCGGCAACCAGCACGCCGAAGGCAACGAAGGACGCCTGCAGGCGCTGGGGACCGGCGGTGTCCAGCAGCAGGGCCAGGAGGCCCACCACGAACAACACCAGCTCGGGGCTGATGGCAGCCCAGGCGATGTCGGGGATGTTGACGGGCAGCTGGTCTACTTGTGCAAGGACCGTCATCGCGGGCACCTACTCGCCTTCCCATACGGCGTTCGCTGCGGCGGCGACATCGGCGCGTTGGATCGCGTCGGCGACCACCGCAGAAACTGATGGATTGACGCGGTCGTACAGCGGCTTGGGGTACAAGCCGATGGCCAGGATCAGCACCACCAGCGGGACCATGATCGCGATCTCGCGGGGACGCAGGTCACGCAGACCGACGGCCAGCCCCTCGACGGGTCCGTGGAACATGCGCTGGTAGGGCCACAGCAGGTACAGCGCGGCCAGGATCACGCCGAAGACCGCGGCCACCGCCGCCCACGGCACGGTCTGGAAGGTTCCCAGCAGGATCGGGAACTCGCCGGCGAACCCGTTGAGCCCCGGCAGAGCGATCGAGCTCATGACGACGAACAGCCAGATGCCGCCGAAGACGGGGACGGCTCGCAGCAACCCGCTGTAACCGGCGATCTCGCGGCTATGGGTGCGGTCGTACAAAAAGCCGATCAGCAGGAACAGCGCGCCGGTCGACAGGCCGTGGTTGACCATCTGCACCACGGAGCCCGCCGCCCCGGTGGGGTCCAGCGCGAAGATGCCGATCACCACGAAGCCAAGGTGGGCCACCGACGAGTAGGCCACCAGCCGTTTGATATCGCGCTGGGCCATCGCCACCAGCGCCCCGTACAGCACGCCGATGACACCAAGGGCGAGCAAGACCGGCGCGAAGCGCTGCGTCGCCTCGGGAAAGAACGGGAGCGAATAGCGCAGGAAGCCGTAGCCGCCGATCTTCAGCATCACGGCGGCCAGCACCACCGAGCCGACCGTCGGCGCCTCGGTGTGCGCGTCGGGCAGCCACGTGTGGAACGGGAACAACGGCACCTTGATGGCGAAGGCCGCGAAGAAACAGACGAACAGCAGCGCCTGCTCGGTGGACGTCAGGCTCACCGCCAGCAGGTCGGCATAGGCGAACGACTGGGCCCCGCTGGCGAAGTACAGGTACAGGATCGCCACCAGCATGAACAGCCCGCCGACCAGCGTGTAGAGGAAGAACTTGATGGCCGCGTAGCGCCGGTTGGCGCTGCCCCAGATGCCGATCAGCGCGTACATCGGCACCAGCATGGCCTCGAAGAACACGTAGAACAGCACCAGGTCCAGGGCCAGGAACACCCCGACCAGTGCGGCCTCCATGCTGAGCAGGCAGGCGTAGTAGCCCTTGATGCGTTCGGACTGCTCCCAGCCGGCCAGCAGGGTCAGCGGCATGATGAAGGTGGTCAGCAGGACCAGGAACAATGAGATGCCGTCCACGCCGAGCCGGTAGCTGATCCCCCACTGCGGGATCCAGGCGGCGGACTCCTGCAGCTGGAAACCTGCCACCGACTCGAAGCGGGCGAGTACCAGCAGCGACACCGCGAAGGTGATCATGCTGCCCAGCAGCGACACGCCCCTGACCGCCGAGCGGGCCGTTGGGGACAGCAGCGCCACCACGACCGCCGTGGCCGCAGGGATGGCGATCAGCAGGGTCAGCAGCGGCACGGACTGCATCACCAACCCACCCCGGCGCCGAAGAACATGGCCCCGACCAGGACCGCGCCCGCGAGGACCGCCAGGACGTAGCTGCGCACGAAGCCGGTCTGCAGCTGGCGCGTGACCGACGCGAGCCGCTGCGTGGCCCGCCCCGACCCGTTCACCAGGCCGTCGATGCCGAGGCGGTCGAAGGTCGCCAGCCCCTTAGCGAGCAGCCATCCGGGGACCATGACAACCGTCTCGTAGAAGCGGTCGACGTAGAAGGCGCGCTGCGCCGCCCCGGCGGCGCCAATCGAGGGGGCCGGACGGGTCCAGCGCCGGCCGTAGGCCAGCAACGCAACGGCGAGCCCCACGACACTGAGGGCGACCACCAGCACGATCGCCATGGCCTCGGCCAGGAAGGGTGTCTCGCCGGCGTAGCGCAGGACGCTGGGTTCCAGCCAGCCGTGCAGGAAGCCGGTTTCGGGGTTGATGTTGAGCAGGCCGCCGATCACCGACAGCACGGCTAACACCACCAGCGGCAACGTCATTGACAGCGGCGACTCGTGCGGGTGCGGCACCGACCCGTCCGCGTCGGCTTGCCAGCGTGGTGAACCGAGGAAGATCAGATAGAACCAGCGGACCATGTAGAAGGCGGTAAGCCCGGCGACGATCGCCCCGAGCAGCCAGATCGGCTGGGCCCCCGGTGTGTCCGCGGCCGCGGCGAGGACCTCTTCTTTCGACCAGAACCCCGACAGCGGCGGCACCCCAGCGATCGCCAGCACGCCGACCAACGCCGTGATCGCCGTGATCGGCATGACGCGCAGCAGCCCGCCCATCCCCCATACGTCGGTCCGGTTGGCCATGGCGTGCATCACCGACCCCGCGGCCAGGAACAGCAGCGCCTTGAAGAAGCCGTGCGTCAGCAGGTGGAAGATGCCGGCCACCTGGTCGCCAAGGCCAACACCGATGAACATGTAGCCAAGCTGGCTGATCGTCGAGTAGGCCAGGATCTTCTTGAGGTCACGCTGCGCGCAGGCGATCAGCGCGGTTACCAGCGCCGTGATGACACCGATCCAGGCGACCAGCAGCCCCCATTCCGGCACCAGGGCCCACAGCGGGGAGGTCCGCGCCAGCAGGTACACCCCGGCGGTGACCATCGTCGCCGCGTGGATCAACGCCGACACCGGCGTGGGGCCCGCCATCGCGTCGGGCAGCCACACGTACAGGGGAATCTGCGCGCTCTTGCCGGTGGCGCCCACGAACAGCAGCAGGCAGATCGCCACGGCGGTGACCGAACCGGCACCCAGCACCGTCGCCGCCTCGGGAAGAACCTGCGCAAAGTCCAGCGAGCCGAACGCGAAGAAGACCAGGAACATCGCGATCATGAAGCCGACGTCACCGATGCGGTTGACGATGAACGCTTTCTTGGCAGCGGTGGCGTAGTCGCGGTTCTCGAACCAGAAGCCGACCAGCAGGTAGCTGCACAGCCCCACCAGCTCCCAGCCCACGAACAGGGTCAGAAACGACGAGCCCAGCACAAGGATCAGCATCGACGCGGCGAACAGGTTCATGTACGCGAAGAAACGCGGGTAGCGCTCATCGCCGTGCATGTAGCCGATCGAGTAGATGTGGATCAGCAGCCCCACCCAGGTGACCAGCAGCAGCATCACCGAGGCCAGCGGGTCAACCAGCAACGACCAGTCCACTTGCAGCGGGCCCGCCGAGATCCACGTCCCCACGGTCCGCACGAAGGTGCGGCCGCCTTCGGGCTGGCTGCCGAGGAACGCAAACACCAGCGTCGACGCGACAGCGCTGTAGCCCATCGCCGTGATCGCCACCGCCGCGGCCAGGCGGCCCAGCCGCTTGCCGAACAGCAGCAGCAGGCCGGCCGACACCGCCGGCACGACCGGGATGAGCCAGGCGAGGTCGACCGGCGACCCACCTGGGGCCGTCAGGACCTGGGTCAGCGGCACGACCCCCTCAGACGCCGCCAGCACTGCGCTCAACCGCAACCTCCTAAGACCGCAGCGAGTCGACGTCGTCGGCGTCGGTGGACGCCTTGAGGCGGAACAGGTTGACGATGAGCGCCAGACCGACGGTGACCTCAGCGGCCGCGACCACCATGACGAAGAAGGACAGCACCTGCCCCTCCAGGTTGCCGTTGATGCGAGAGAA
>JACCTL010000178.1 GCA_013812395.1 Euzebyaceae bacterium | reverse complement strand
GGCGGCGGCCATGAGGTCGGCCTCCTCGAACCACGTCGGCGCCAACCGCGCCCGCACAGCACGTCGGACGCGCACGACCTCAGCGGCGCGAGTGCCGGTGGCAGCCAACGTGTCGAGGCTCGCCGGGCGCAGCTCGGACAGCTCGCGGTAGGAGTTGACCAAGGCCTCCTCGGTGGACGGGTGCTCCCGCACGGGCGCGAAGATGCCGGGATCCGCGGCCAGCACCCGCCGGACGGCGGCGGCGATCACCGCCGTCGATACCGGCCGGCGTCCCCCCGCGGCCAGGCGCGGCGCCCCGAGCAGCTCGGCGAGGCGGTAGACGGTGAGCAGGTTGAGCCCGGCGATACCGACGCCACGGTTGGTGATCGACCCCAGCTCGCCGCTGGCCAGCAGCCGGCGAGTCGACACACCGACGTAGTTGCTTGGCACGACGACCGTCACCGGCTGCAGCGGGTCGTCGGCCTTGGCGGCGACGATCCGGTCGCGCAACAAGCACAGCGCCGGTCGGCCGTACGGCGTGGTGTGCAGCGTGATCTTCCCCATGGCCGCCGATCCTATGGGGGCCCTGTGACACCTCGGCGGGCTGGCTCCCGTTCCCCGCCGCTTACAAGCCGTACGAATCACGCCGGCTGCGCTGAGAAGGCGTTAATCGCCGGGGAGGCCGTCGCCTTCGAGTCATGGTCGATCGGACGTGGATCGCGATGACGTAGTGACCAGCCCCCACGCCTTCTCGTAGCGACCTCTAAAGGAGCGGGCGTGGCAGCCATTCCCACCGCCGTCAAGCGCACGGTCATCGGACGTGCGCGGGCGAGTCGTGAGCTCAAGCACCAGCTGCTACCCAAGTGGATGGCGCTGCCGGTGTTCTCGTCGGACCCGATGTCCTCGGTGGCCTACGCCACCCAGGAGATGATGCTGGTCCTGGCGCTGGCGGGGCCGGCGCCTTCTCGCTCGTCTGCCCGCTGGCGGTGGCCGTTGCGCTGCTGCTCGTCACGGTGATCGTCAGCTACCGCCAGACCGTGCGCGCGTACCCCCACGGGGGCGGCGCCTACATCGTGGCCCGCGAGAACCTCGGCGACCTGCCCGGACTGACGGCCGCGAGCGCCCTGCTGATCGACTATGTCCTGACGGTGTCGGTGTCGATCGCGGCCGGTGTCGCCGCCATCACGTCCGCCGCGCCGGGGGTGGCCGAGTACGGGCTGCTGATGGCGCTGGGCTTCGTGGCACTGGTCACGATCGCCAACCTGCGAGGCGTCAAGGAGGCTGGACTCCTGTTCGCCCTGCCGACCTACGCGTTCGTGGTCACGATGTACGTGCTCGTGGTCTCCGGGCTCGTCCAATGCCTCGGCGGCTGCCCACAGGCCCCGACGGCCGGCACGGAGCTGGAGGTCGAAAGCGCGCTCACGCTGTTTGTGATCCTGCGTGCCTTCTCCTCGGGCGCGACGGCGCTGACCGGCGTCGAGGCCATCACCAACGGTGTGCCGGCGTTTCGCTACCCCCAGAGTCGCAACGCTGCCACGACTCTCGGAATCATGGGCTGCATCGCGGTGACGCTGTTCTTGGGCATCAGCTACCTGGCGACGGCCACCAACGTCGTGGCGTTTGAAGGCATGCCCCGGACGGTCACGGCCCAGATAGCCCTCGCCGTGTTCGGCAGCGGCTTCGGGTTCTACGCGGTGCAGGTGGTCACCGCGTTGATCCTGATCCTGGCGGCGAACACCGCGTATGCCGACTTCCCGCGACTGTCGTCGGTCCTAACGGGCGACCGATTCCTGCCGCGACAGTTCGCCGCGCTGGGCGATCGGCTGGTGTTCAGCAACGGCGCACTCGTGCTCGCCGTGGCGGCGTCGCTGCTGCTGATCGTCTTCGACGCCGACGTGACCCAGCTCATCCAGCTGTACGTCGTCGGGGTGTTCACCTCCTTCACCCTGTCCCAGGCCGGCATGGTCCGCCACTGGCTGAAGACCCAGGAGCGCAACTGGCGGCGCTCGATGGTCGTCAACGGCATCGGCTCGGCCGTCACCGGCGTCGTGCTGGTGGTGGTCGCCACCACCAAGTTCATCGGGGGCGCGTGGATCGTGATCGTCGCGATCCCCCTCGTGGTGCTGCTCATGTACCGCATCCACCGTCACTACCAACAGGTCAGTCTCGAGCTGCGCGCCGGCGTGGCCGAGCCGGAACTCGGCCGCCCGAACCACGCGGTCGTGCTCCTTGACCGCGTCGACGAGTCCGTGGCTGGAGCTGTCTCGTATATGCACGCGATCGCACCCGCGTCAATGCAGGCGTTCGCGGTGCTGCCTGACAATGACGTTGAGGCCCGCTGGGCCGAGCTGACGCGCGACGTGCCGCTGCGGATCCTTCGGGGGACGAACAGTCGCGATGTCCTCGACGCGGTCCGGGAGGCCCTGTCACAAGAGCGGGACAAACACCCAGGCGCCTTCACGACAGCGATCGTCGCCGAGACCCGCTCGCAGTCGTGGGTAGAGCTGCTGCGCCACCACCGCCTTGCCCTGCGGCTGAAGGCGGGGCTACTGGCCGAGCGCGACCTCGTCGTGACCAACATCCTCGCGCCCAGCGGCCCGGGGCCGTACACCGTGGAGGAGCCGGTCGAGCACCACGTCGTCGTGCTCGTCTCCGGTGTACACAATGCCACCATGCGTGCGCTGGCCTACGCCGAGCGGCTGGCCCCCACGTCGTTGCGCGCGCTATCGATCAACCTGAGCACAGAAAACTCGTCGCGGATCCTTTACGAATGGGCCGACTGGGACCTGCGGATCCCGCTGGAGCTGCTCGACAGCCCCTTCCGCAGCATCGAGGACTCCGTGCGCGCCTACGTGCGTGACTTCGCCCCAGACGGCCGCCGCGTCGTCGTCACCGCCGTGCTGCCCGAGTTCATCGTGCCGCACTGGTACCACCGGCCCCTGCACAACCAGACCGCGCTGCTCGTCAAGGGTGCGCTGCTGTTCGAGCGCGGGGTGGTCGTGACCAGCGTGCCTTACCCCCTCCATGGCACCGTAGCCGCACAGGACGCTGCCCCACCACCCCGGCGCGGCCACTCCCGACGCTAGGGGTGGTGAAGGGGAGCTGAATGGACCAAGCGGCTCCCCGGGTGCGTACCGGCGCGTTTCGCCTAGGCTACGGTCCGTGGCGGCGCGCGCGGATCACGTCAACCCGCTCGGCTGGGCAATCCTGCTGCTTGCCGCCACCCTCCCGGCGGCCGCGGGCCAGACGACGACCGGCGCCGCCGGCGAGGGCCTGAGCGCCGGCGCGGCGATCCTGCTCGGCCTCGTCGAAGGCCTCACCGAGTGGCTGCCAATCAGTTCCACGGGTCACCTCACGGTCACCCAAAAGCTGCTCGGCATCGACGGCGACGCCGCGGACAGCTATGCGATCGCGATTCAAGCTGGGGCGATCCTGGCGGTGCTTGGCCTCTACCGCCAGCGCTTC
This sequence comes from Euzebyaceae bacterium, assembly GCA_013812395.1. GTDB lineage: Bacteria > Actinomycetota > Nitriliruptoria > Euzebyales > Egibacteraceae > JACCTL01. The sequence goes on along the minus strand of JACCTL010000178.1, from coordinate 9,644 downwards.
GCGGCGATGCTGCGCGGCGTGCGGGGCGACGACCCCGCCGGCAGGCGCACGCTGGTCGCGGTCATGGTCGCGTGCCTGCCCGCGGCGATCGTCGGCCTCGTGCTGTCCGACGTCATCAAGCAGCGCCTGTTCGGCCCCTGGCCTGTCGTCGTGGCCTGGTTCGTCGGCGGCGTCGCGATCCTGGCAGTGGCGCGGCACCGCCGCGGCCTCGCCCCGGAGGCTGGCGCCCCGCTCACGGCGCTGGGGTGGCGTGGCGCCCTCATCATCGGGCTCGCCCAGACCCTGGCGCTGTGGCCGGGCGTGAGCCGCAGCCTGGTGACGATCCTCGCCGCCACCGCGATCGGCTTGACCGTTCCCGCCGCGGTCGAATTCAGCTTCCTGCTCGGTTTCGTGACGCTGGGCGGGGCGACCCTGTACGAAACCCTGTTGTCGGGTGACGAGATGGTCGCCGCGTTCGGCGTGGCCACGCCCCTGCTCGGCCTCGCCGTCGCCTTCGTCGCCGCGGTGGCGGCGATGCGCTGGATGGTCAGCTACCTCAGCCGCCGAGGCCTCGGGATCTTCGGTTGGTACCGGATCGGCATCGCCACGGTCGTGGCAGGACTGCTGATCACCGGCGTGCTGTAGATCCCGGCCGACCATGTGACCCGACCGCGCCAACACACCAGAGACCTCGTCATCACCGGCGCGCGCTGCGCCAAGGTGGCGGATGCGCTCGAGGGAGAAGGACACTAGGCGCATGGCCCGTGGCCGACTGCGCATCTACCTGGGCGCCGCACCTGGCGTCGGCAAGACCTACGCCATGCTCAACGAGGGCTGGCGACGCCACACACGCGGTACCGACGTCGTGGTCGGCTTCCTGGAGACCCACGGGCGCAAGCTGACGGCCGCGCAGTTGCGCGACCTCGAGGTCGTCGCGCGCAGGCGGCTGACGCACCACGAGGCGCTGTTCGAGGAGATGGACGTCGCCGCGATCCTCGCCCGCGCCCCGCAGGTCGCCCTCGTCGACGAGCTGGCCCACAGCAACGTCCAGGGCGCGCGCAACGCCAACCGCTGGCAGGACGTCGAGGAGTTGCTCGAAGCCGGCATCGACGTGGTCTCGACCCTGAACATCCAGCACCTGGAGTCGCTGAACGACGTGGTCGAGCGGATCACCGGCGTTAAGCAGCATGAGACGATCCCCGACGCGGTGGTACGTGCCGCCGAGCAGGTCGAGCTGGTCGACATGACGCCCGAGGCGGTGCGGCGGCGGATGGCGCACGGCAACATCTACGCCCCGGAGAAGGTCGACGCCTCGCTGGCGAACTATTTCCGCCCCGGCAACCTCGGTGCACTGCGAGAGCTTGCCCTGCTGTGGGTCGCCGACCGTGTCGACGCCGCGCTGCACGACTACATGGCCGCCCACGGCATCGCCGAGCCCTGGGAGACCCGCGAGCGGGTCATGGTCGCGCTGACCGGCGGGCCCGGCAGGGAGGACCTCATCCGCCGTGCGGCCCGCATGGCGACCCGGACCAAGAGCGAGCTGCTCGGTGTGCACGTGCGCCCCCATGGGCTCGCCGCCACGGAGCCGGCCTTCCTCGACCGGCACCGCACGCTGCTCGAACAGCTCGGTGGCGAGTTCCGCGAGGTCGTCGGCGACGACGTGGCCAGGGCGCTGTTCGCGGTCGCGCGCGCCGAGCACGTCACCCAGCTGGTGCTCGGTACCAGCCGCCGCAGCCGCTGGACAGAGTTCCTGCGTGGCTCGGTGGTCAACAGCGTGATCCGCGGCTCGGGCAGCATCGACGTGCACGTCATCTCCACGCCGACCGACGACGCGCCCAAGCCGAGTCTGCCGCGCCGCCGGCTGGCGGCCGTCTCACCTCGGCGTCGCACAGCTGGCTTCCTGCTCGCAGCCGTTGGCCTGCCGCTGCTCAGCGTTGTCTTGATCGGCCTGCCAGACGAGATCGCGCTGTCCAGCGTCCTGCTGCTCTACCTATCGTTGACGGTCGGCATTGCCGCAGTCGGAGGGCTGCTGCCGGGCCTCATCAGTGCCGTCGGCGCCTCGCTGCTCAGCAACTACTACTTCACCCCGCCGCTGCACACCTGGACCATAGACGCGCCGGAGAGCGTCCTTGCGCTGATCGTCTTCGTCGTCGTCGCCGCCGTGGTCTCGACCCTTGTTGATCTCGCTGCTCGCCGTGACGCCGAGGCCACCCGCGCCAGCACCGAGTCCGCGGCCCTCGCCCGGCTGGCCGGCACCCTGCTCGACAGCCCTGACCCACTTCCCCGCCTCGTGCAGGACCTGCGCACCACCTTCCAACTGGACGCCGCCGCCATCCTGCGTCACCACGACGACGGAACCTGGTCGGTCGAAGCCGCCGCCGGTACACCCGTTCCCGCCGCTCCCACCGACGGCAGCGACGCGCTGGAGCTGTCGGCCGACACCACGCTGGTGGTCGACGGCCCACGGACGCCAGCCGACGACCGGCGCGTCCTGGCCGCCTTCGCCGCGCAGCTCGCCGTCGCGGTTTCCAACCGCAGCCTGCAGGCCGAGGCCGCCTCGGCGAGTCACCTGGCGGAGGGAAACCGGCTGCGCACGGCCCTGCTCGCCGCAGTCTCCCACGACCTGCGCACGCCGCTGGCATCGATCAAGGCATCGGCGACGAGCCTGCTGCAGACCGACGTCGACTGGACACCTGACGCGACCAGAGAGTTCGTCGAGGCCATCGTCGTCGACGCCGACCGGCTCAACACCCTCGTCGGCAACCTGCTGGACATGAGCCGCCTGCAGACCGACACGGTCGCCCCCACCAGTCGCCCGGTCGGGCTCGAGGAGGTCGTCCCGGCGGCGCTGACTGGCCTGAACCATCCCGACCGCCGGGTCGACGTGGACGTGCCAGAGTCGCTGCCACGAGTCATGGCCGACCCGGCGCTGCTCGAACGCGTCGTCGCCAATCTCGTTGACAACGCGCTGGCCTGGTCGCCGCCCGACCAGCCGGTTCGGGTCTGCGGCGGCGCGGTGAACCAACGGGTCGACCTGCGCATCGTCGACCGCGGCCCCGGCGTCGGGCGGGATGACCGCGAGCGCATCTTCCAGCCGTTCCAGCGACTCGGCGACGCCGCCAACGGCACCGGCGTCGGCTTGGGCCTGGCGGTCGCACGCGGCTTCACCGAGGCGATGCACGGGCAACTGACTGTGGAGGACACCCCCCGGCGGCGGCACCACCATGGTCATCAGTTTGCAGGCGGTCAGCGGATGACCGCGGCCGCCATCCCGACCCGCGTGCTCGTCGTCGACGACGAACCGCAGATCCGCCGCGCGCTCGACGTCAACCTGCGCATCCGCGGCTACGGCGTCGACCTCGCCGGGACGGGAGAAGACGCGCTACGGCTCGCCGCCAGCCTCCACCCCGACGTCGTCATCCTCGACCTTGGTCTGCCCGGCATCGACGGTGTCGAGGTCATTCACGGGCTGCGGGCCTGGACCGACGTTCCGATCATCGTCCTGTCGGTCCGGGAGGCCGAGGCCGAGAAGGTCGCCGCGCTGGACGCCGGCGCCGACGACTACGTGACCAAACCGTTCGGCATGGCCGAGCTGCTGGCGCGCGTCCGCGCCGCCGTTCGCCGCAACGCGGCCACCGACCCGAGGAACCCGTCGTCGAGACCGCCGCCTTCCGCGTCGACCTCGCCGCAAAACGGGTCACGACCGCCGACGGCGAGATCCGCCTCACGCCGACCGAATGGCAGATCGTCGAAGTGCTCGTCAGAAACGAAGGCCGGCTGGTTGCCCAACGCCAGCTGCTGCGGGAAGTCTGGGGCCCCCAGTACGAGCACGAAACCAACTACCTGCGCGTCCACCTCGCCCACATCCGCCGCAAGCTCGAGCCGATCCCCGCCCAGCCCCGCTACTTCCGCACCGAGCCCGGCATGGGCTACCGCTTCACCCGGGAGGCAGACGATTGAGCGATGGGCGGAGCGCAGACCACGTCATCGACTACATCCGCGACGACTTCGCCGACGACGAAGACCGCTACGACGTGCTCATCGAGGCGGGCAAAATCAAGCCTGCCATCGACCGGACTTATCCCCTCTGCGACCTCCCACGGCCATCCGCTACGTGGTGGAAGGCCACGCCCGAGGCAAGATCGTCATCACGATCTGAGCACGCCAAACGGTCACCGGCCAAGCGCGGTGGCCCGCACAGGAAGATACGGGGTCCCCGCATGACCTGGCATCCACGGCATCTGGCCCAGCAGACCGGACGCACCTTCGTCGTGACCGGCGCCAACAGCGGCATCGGCCTGGAAGCGGCCCGCGACCTCGTCGGACGCGGCGGCCACGTCGTGTTGGCGGTGCGGGACACCGCCAAGGGCGAGAAGGCCGCGGCGAGCCTCGCGGGGCCCGGCTCGACGAGCGTCGTGCAGCTCGACCTGGCCGACCTCGACAAGGTCACGGGCTGCGCCACGACACTGCTCGACCGCCACGACAACTTCGCCGCCCTGGTCTGCAACGCCGGCGTCATGGGCGGGCCGTTGCTGCTCACCCCGCAGGGCTTCGAGCGGCAGATGGCCACCAACCACCTGGGTCACGCCGCGCTGGTCGCGGCATTGTGGCCGCTGCTGCACGCGAGCGCCTCGCGCGTCATCCTGGTGTCGAGCGGCGAGGCACGCGACGGGCAGCTGTCGCCGCAGACGACCCGGGAGCAGCTACTCAACCCAACGCCGTACGACGGTCAGCAGGTCTACCGGAACACCAAGCAGGCCAACCTGCTGTTCGCGCAGGAGCTGCACCGCCGCTGCGGCAAGGCCGGTTCGCCGGTCAGCGCCGTCGCCGTGCACCCAGGCGCCGCCGCGACCAACCTGTTCGCCCGCCAGCTCGAGCGAGCCGGTCGCGACCGGCTGGCCGCTGTCAGCAAGGTCGTCACCAGGGTGCTGCTCGCATCGGCCGCCGCCGGCGCGCTGCCCACGCTGCGGGCGCTCGACCACAGCACGCCGAGCGGCGCCTTCGTTGCTCCCTCCGGGTTCGCCCATCTCCGCGGGCGGCCGGAACTGCTCGACGTCTACGCCTCCGCCAAGGACCCGGCGACGGCCGCGCGCCTGTGGGAGCTCACCGAACAGGTGCTTGGCAGGCCGCTGCCGGTCTGACCGTGGTCGACACCGCCCTCGACGGCGTGGCCACGCTGGTCGGCCTCGTCGGGGGGTGCCGCCCGCGCTGCCCGGCACGCTACTGATCCCGGCAGCCGGGATCGCGTGGGCGGTGCTCGTCGCGGAGAACCGCACCTGGCCTGGGTCGTGGGTCGGCGTCATGGCCGTGCTCTTCGAAAACCCAATAGCCGTAGTTGATATCCGTTATCATTTCTCTTAGTGTTAGTGGACCCACTGTCCGAGGAGTTCCACCGTGCGCCGCTGGCTTCCGCCGCTCGTTCTGCTGTCATTGCTCGGCGCCGCATGTGGCAGCGGCGATGCGACAGCGAACTCCGCTGCCAGAGCTCCGGCCGGCGTCGAGGACACCGGTGGCGGCGACCTGCAGGCTGTCGTCGCGGTGTACCCGCTGGCCTGGGTTGCCGCGCAGGTTGCTCCCGCGAGCCAGGTGAACCTGCTCAACCAGGGCTCGCAGGAGGCGCACGACCTCGACATCAGCCCGCCACAGCGAGCCGCGATCGAGACAGCCGACGTGGTGTTGTATACGGGTGATATCGACTACCAGCCGCAAGTGGAGGAGGCGATCCCCGCCACGCAGGGGCAGGTTGTGAATGCCGCCGAGGTGGCCGGCGAGGACGCCCTGCTGGCTGGGTCGGCCGACGCCCATGCCCACGAGAACGAGGATGGCGCCCACGCCGATGAGGAGGGCGAGGCACACAGCGACGAAGCAGGCAACGTCGATCCGCACCTGTGGTTCGACCCAGCAATCATGGCCGAGGTCGCCGCCGCTGCCGGCGAGGCGTTCGCAGCCGCCGACCCTGACAACGCCGAGACCTACCGACAGAACGCCGCAGCCGTCAGCGACGAGATGGCGGCGTTGGGCGAGGACCTGGACGCGCTACTGGGCGGGGACTGCCGCTTCGACGAGGCCATCGTCAGCCACGCCGCCTACGCCTACTTGCTCGAGGCCCACGACAAGACCCAGCACGCCGTGACCAACGTCAGCGCCGAGGGTGATGCCGCGGCGGGCGAGCTCGCCGAGATCGTGGGCGAGATCGAGGAGGAGGGCTTCACCCACGTCCTCGCCGAACCGGTCGAGGGACGCGAAGGCGCCGAGGCGGTGGCGACGGAGGCAGGCGTGGAGTTACTCGAGATCTCCCCGCTCGACGCGGTCACCGACGACCAGGCCGCTGCTGGGCTACCCGACCTGGTCCGCGCGCAGGCCGAGGCGTTCTCGACCGCGCTCGGGTGCGCATGACGGCGATGGCGGACCCAAGCGCCCTGGAGTTCGACCAGGTCACCTTCGGCTACGGTCGCCTGCCCGTCCTACGGGAGGCGTCCCTACGGATCGCCGAAGGCGAGTTCGTCGCCGTGGTCGGTCCCAACGGATCGGGCAAGACTACGCTCATGCGCCTGGGCCTCGGCTTGCTGCAACCCTCCCACGGCGTCGTGCGGCTGTTCGGCGCGGACGTCAGCCGTTTTCGTGACCGCTGGCGGCTCGGCTACGTGCCCCAGCGTGCCAGCGCCGCCACCTCCCTGCCGGTCAGCGTCGCAGAGGTGGTGCGCACCGGACTGGCGGGCCAGCTCCGTCCAGGTCGGCGCGGCACGCGCCGGCACCGCGAGCGGCTCGAGCACGTGCTGGATCTCATGGGTCTAGCCGCGGTGCGGCGCCAGCGGCTGAGTGAGCTCTCAGGCGGCCAGCAGCAGCGTGCACTCATCGCCCGCGCCCTGGTGACCGGACCGCGACTGCTTGTGCTCGACGAGCCAACCACCGGCGTGGACGCCGAGGCCCGCGCGATCCTGCGCGAGTCCCTGGAGCACCTCGTCACGGTCGAGGGCATCGCCGTCGTCTACGTCAGCCACGACCCCGAGGGCTTCGCCGGCATCGCCGACCGAGTCGTCGAGGTCCGCGCCGGCCGTCTGGTCCGGGTTGATCCCCAAGCCCCCGCACCCACCAGCCAGAGCGTGTGATGGAGATCCTGCAGTTCGGGTTCATGCAACGCGCGCTCGTCGCCGCCACCGTCATCGCGGCCGTCGCACCACTGGTCGGCGCCTTCATCGTGCAACGCGGGCAGTCGCTGATCGGTGACGGGATGGGCCACATGGCCTTCGCCGGTGTGGGGCTGGCGTTCCTGGTGGGGCTCAACCCGCTGGTCGGCGCACTGGCGTTGACCGCGGTCGCCGCGGTCGCGCTCGCCCGGCTGACACGGGTGGGCGTCGGCGGTGACCTGTCCCTGGCACTGATCTTCTACGGCGGCATCGCCGCCGGCTTCTTCTTCTCCTCACGCGCGGGCGGGGGCCAGAACCAGGTGCTCAGCTTCCTGTTCGGCAGCCCGCTCAACCTCGGCTGGGACGAGGTGGCGGCGGTCACCGCGCTGGCCGGGGCCGTCGTCGTGATCGTGATCGCGCTGTATCCCCAGCTGGTGGCGCTGGCGTTCGACGAAGCCGCCGCCCGCGTCGCGGGGGTGCCCACGCAGGGGCTGGTCCTCGCCCTCACTGTCGTCGTCGCGCTGGTCGTGGTCGCCGGCATGTCCTCCATCGGGCTGCTGCTGATCTCGGCGATGATGGTCATCCCCGTCGCGACCGCCGCGCAAGTCGCATCCAGCTACCGCGCGACGCTGCTGCTGGCCTCAGCGATCGGCGCCGCCAGCGCCGTGATCGGCCTGCTCGTGGCGTTCTACGCGAACGCCCCAACCGGGGCAGCCATCGTGCTCGTCGCGCTCGGCGCCTACTGCGCTACCGCCTTGACCAGACTCCTCGCGGGCAGCCTCCAGCGCGCGTCCTCGTGACGAGCGCTGGTCAAGCATGGAGCGGTGCGAGGTCAGACTGATCGCCTTGCGAGCACGACCAGGTAATCGGCGTGCAGCTGCAAGGTGCCGTCCGTGGCGACGTTGGCCTCGGCGAACAGCTCCGCCATCGCCGTTCGCGCCTGCGGCCAGCTGCCGGCAGGCTCCAACGCGTCGCGGGCGCCGAGTATCGGTCCTGACTTCTGCTCGAACAGGACCACTGCATCCTCGATGGAGGCGAATGCGATCTCCACCGCCGCATGGTCCATTGCCAGTGTGACCGGCAAGCCGGAGAAGAACTCGTTGACGGCTGCCGGCTTTCCCCAATCCAGAGGGCTTGGGCTCGGCGGTGGGGGGGTCGGCAGGAAGCCCGACACGACGGTGCCGATACGTCCGAACACCCCGTCAGGGGTCCAGCTGCACACGCCGACCATAGGGCAGCGACACGGCGTTGCCCTCCCGCCACTCCACGGGTAGCTCCTCGGCCTCGGCGCGGCGCCGGGCGACCGCGAGCAGCTCCGGTGTCAGGTCAGCCCCGCTGACCCGACCGCCGGCGCCGGCGGCAGCCAGCGCGGTGCTGCCTGTGCCGGTCCCTACGTCGAGCACGTCCAGATCGCTGACCCCGATGCGGGCGCACAGCGCCGCTCCGACCGGCGCCAGCAGGTCACCGAACGTCGCGTAGTCACCCCGCGCCCACAGCGCCCGCGCCGCAGCCCGCCGCTGGTTGTGGCGCGGGGGTTCACGGCGCTGCTTGCCGAGGCGATCGGGCCCGAGGGGGCGGTCTTCGCTTTCGACGAAAACCCCGCAGCCCTCGACGCGACCCGCGCCACCCTGACCGAGCACGGCGTCGTGGACCGCGTCGAATTGCTCAGCAGCGACATCCTGGATACGGACATCCTGTCGGCCTACACGCTGCACACCGCCACGGTTGCCGACCCGGGCGAGGCGTCTCGCCGATAGCGCGTGGGCCTCAGCGGCAGTCGGCGCAGATGCCGAAGATGTCGGCGCGATGCCCCGTCACCTCATAGCCCCGGCGCGTGGCGACCTGGCCGACCCAGCGCTCGACCTCCTGGGCGGTGATCTCCTCGACCCTGTTGCAGGTCTCGCACACGAGATGATGGTGATGACCGTCCCCGCAGAGGCGGAACGCCTGCTCCCCGTCGCGGGTGAACACGTCGAGCAGACCCGAGTCCGACAGCGCCGTCAGGGTGCGATACACGGTGGTCAGCCCGATCGGCTCGCCGGCCTGGCGCAGCTCCATGTGCAAGTCCTGCGCCGTGACCGCATCGGGGCGCTCCCGCAGCGCCTCCAGGACCGTCAGCCGCTGACGGGTGGCACGCAGCCCAGCGTCACGCAGCGCCTGACCACCGACCGGTTCCACCGCTATGACGTTCCTCGCTGTGCTCGATGAGACGGGTACGGGCATGCAGGATCTGCTGCCATCGTACCGAGACCTCGCAACCACCGAACATGTCGCCGGTCTGCCGACGAATTGGCCGCCCGGGTCTTGCAAAGAAGCGCTCACGCCGGTCGCTTGGCCTGCCGACATTAGGGTCATGAGGATCCTGGCCACCACCGACGACGAGCTGGACTTCTGGCTGCGTCACGTCAGCGTTGGGGTGTGGCTGACCTACGGCACCGCCGGGGTCGCGTGGGCGTACTTCGCCCTCACCTGGGACCGACCCAACCGTCTGCTCATGAGCGCGCTGGTGGCGATGACCGCGATCGTCAGCACCCTCGT
>JACCTL010000168.1 GCA_013812395.1 Euzebyaceae bacterium | reverse complement strand
GGGCTCACCGGTCCGGAGCGCAACGTAAAAGGGTTCATGTGAAGCGGAGGACCGGTGAGCCCCCGCAGCGACGGTTTGGTGCTACACGGCTCGCTCCAGCACCTCGACGACACGCCATCTCTTGGTCTTGCTCAGCGGTCGCGTCTCGGCGATCCGGACACGGTCGCCTTGGTGCACGTCGTTGGTCTCGTCGTGAGCGTGCAGCCGCTCCGACCGTGTCACCGTCTTGCGATACAGCGGGTGAGTGGTCCGGCGCTCGACCTTGACGATGACGGTCTTGTCCATCTTGTCGCTGACGACGACGCCCTGCCGGGTCTTGCGCTCGCCGCGCGTGCTGGTGATCTCGGTGGTGGACATGTCGCTCCCTACGCCTGGGGCTGGTCGACGGACAGCTCGCGCTGCCGCTGGACGGTCAGGACCCGGGCGATGTCGTGGCGCACCTGCTTGAGGCGGCGGGGATTGTCGAGCTGGCCGGTGACGAGCTGGAAGCGCAGGTTGAACAGCTCCTGCTTGAACTCGGCCAGCTGTTCGACGAGTTCGGTGTCGGACAGCTCACGCAGCTCGCTGGTATTCATGGGTTGGTCCTATCGCTTCGCTGCTTGCGCAGCGTCACTCGCTGTCTCGGGTCACGAAGCGGCACTTGACGGGCAGTTTGTGCGCGGCCAGCCGCATTGCCTCACGGGCCACGTCCTCGGAGACACCGCTCAGCTCGAACATCACCCGGCCGGGCTTGATGACGGCGACCCAGCCCTCTGGCGAACCCTTGCCCGAACCCATGCGGGTTTCGGCCGGCTTCTTGGTGAAGGCCTTGTGCGGGAAGATGTTGATCCACACCTTGCCGCCGCGCTTGATGTAGCGCGTCATCGCGATACGGGCGGACTCGATCTGGCGGTTGGTGATCCATCCGGCCGTGAGCGCCTGCAGCCCAAAGTCGCCGAAGGCGACCTCGGTACCACCTTTGGCGAGCCCGCGCATGTTGCCGCGGTGCTGCTTGCGGTGCTTGACCTTGCGTGGGGACAACATCGTTCTGCTCCTCGAACGGCCGGCTAGGCGCCGTCGCCGGAGGCCGGCGGGGTGGCGTCGTCGCTGCTGGAGTCGTTGGCGGTCTCGGGGCGGGCGGGATCGTTGGCGGTGTCGGGACGGGTGGTGTCGGGATCATTGGCTGTGTCGGGCGCCGTGGTGTCGGGCCCCTCGAGCGCGGGGGCGTCCGCGGTTAGGTCATGGCCGGAGTCGGCCGGCGCCGGCACCTCCGCAGGCACGTTGCCCGGCGTGGCGTTGGCCGGCTGCCCCGAGGGCGTGTGACCCGGGGTCATCTCCCCCGTGGCCGACGGCACCGCCTCGCGAACACGCTCGGGCGCAGCGTCGCCCATGCCGGCGGTGGCAGCCGAACCCGGCTGGCTGACGCCCCCTGCCCGCGCGCGCTGTGCATCTTGGCGCGCGCGCTCGGCACGGCGGCGGGCCAGCTGCTGCTCGCGCTGCTCACCCGACGGCAGCACCTCGCCGGTGTAGATCCACACCTTGACGCCGATGCGCCCGTAGGTGGTGCGGGCCTCGTCGAAGCCGTAGTCGATGTTGGCACGCAGGGTGTGCAGCGGCACCCGGCCCTCGCGGTACCACTCGGTGCGGCTCATCTCCGCGCCACCGAGGCGCCCGGAGCACTGGACCCGGATGCCCTGGGCTCCCGCCTTGACGGCGTTCTGGGTCGCCCGTCGCATCGCCCGTCGGAAGGCCACGCGACCGCGCAGTTGTTCGGCCACGTTGTGGGCGGTCACCTGCGCGTCGAGTTCGGGCTGCTTGATCTCGAGGATGTTGAGCTTGACCTGCTTGTGGGTCATGTCCTCGAGGTGCTTGCGGATGACGTCCGCCTCCGCGCCGCGCCGGCCGATGACGATGCCGGGTCGCGCCGTGTGGACGTCGACGGTCACCCGGTCTCGGGTGCGCTCGATGTCGATCGAGGACACACCGGAATGCCGCACCCGTTCCCGGATGTAGCTGCGGATACGGTCGTCCTCGATGACGTAGTCGGCGTATTCGGCGTTGGCGAACCAGCGGGACTTGTGGTCCCGGATGATGCCGAGGCGAAAGCCGTACGGATGGATCTTCTGGCCCACGGATTACTCCTTGGCCGCGGCGTTGGCCGCGGGACGGCGGTTGGCGTCACGAGCGTTGCGGCGCGGCGGCGCCACGTTCTCGGTGCCAACCGAGATCGTGATGTGACTGGTGCGCTTGAAGATCTGGTAAGCCCGGCCCATCGCTCGCGGCTGGGACCGCTTGAGCCGCGGCCCCTCGTCGATCACCACGGCCGTCACGTACAGGTCGTCGGCGTCCAGATCGAGGTTGTTCTCCGCATTGGCCACCGCCGAGTTGAGCGTCTTGAGCACCTGCTCGGCCACGCCCTTGGGCGACAGCGCCAGCACGCGGCGCGCATGGTCGATGCGCTGGCCACGGATGTGCGCAACGACTTGGCGTGCCTTGTTCGGTGCCACGCGCACGTAGCGTGACGTGGCCTTGACATGGGTGGCGGCCATCAGCGGCGTGCTCCTCGGACCTTGGTCTGCTGCTTCTCGCCGGCGCCACGCCACTTGATGGCGCGGGTGGCCGCGAACTCGCCGAGCTTGTGGCCGACCATGGACTCGGAGACGTAAACGGGGACATGCTTGCGCCCGTCGTGCACCGCGATGGTGTGGCCCACCATCTCCGGGCCGATCTCCGAGCGGCGCGACCAGGTCTTGATGACCCGCTTGTCGCCCCTACTGTTGAGCTCCGACACCTTCTTGGCGAGGTGCTCGTCGACGAAGGGGCCCTTCTTCAAGCTGCGTGGCATGGCGTGCTCCTACCGGCGGCGCTTGCCGCGGCGACGGACGATCTCGGCATTGGACGTCTTGTTCTTCTTGCGGGTGCGGCCCTCGGGCTTGCCCTTCGGGTTGGTCGGGTGGCGCCCTCCGGAGGTCCGGCCTTCACCGCCACCATGCGGGTGGTCGACGGGGTTCATGACCACGCCGCGAACCGTGGGGCGCTTGCCCTTCCACCGCGAACGACCGGCCTTGCCATCACTGATGAGCTCGTGCTCGGCGTTGCCAACGGCGCCGACCGAGGCGCGGCAGTCCGACAGGACCGTGCGGATCTCGCCGGACGGCAGACGCAGGGCGGCGCGGTTGCCCTCCTTGGCCAGCAGCTGGATGCGGTTGCCCGCGCTGCGGCCGAGCTTGGCGCCACCGCCCGGGCGCAATTCCACCGCATGCACGATGGTACCGACCGGGATGTTGCGCAGTGGCAGGGCGTTGCCGGGCTTGATGTCGGCGCCCTCTCCGGATTCGACGCCATCGCCAACCTTCAGGCCCTCGGGGGCGATGATGTAGCGCTTCTCGCCGTCCAGGTAGTGCAGCAGGGCGATCCGCGAGGAGCGGTTCGGGTCGTACTCGACCGTGGCCACCTTCGCGGGCACGCCGTCCTTGTTGCGGCGGAAATCGATGACACGGTAGCGACGCTTGTGCCCACCGCCTTGGTGACGGGTGGTGATGCGCCCGTTGGCGTTGCGCCCCGCCTTCTTCGGGTTGGGCTTCGTCAGCGACTTGAGGGGTCGATCGACGGTGACCGTGTCGAAGTCCGACACGCTCATGTCGCGACGCCCTGGCGTCGTCGGCTTGTACTTGCGCACCCCCATTATCTAGTCCCACCACTTCGTCGCTTGAGGACCATTACAAGCCCCCTTCGAAGATGTCGATCGACTCGCCCTCGGCGAGGGTCACGATTGCTCGTTTGCTGCTCTTGCGCTGGCCGTAGGTCATGCCGAAGCGCTTGCGCTTGCCCTTGCGGTTGAGCGTGTTCACTGCTGCGACCTTGACACTGAAGATGGTCTGCACGGCCTGCTTGATCTCGGTCTTGTTCGCCGAGGGATGCACGATGAAGGTGTAGCGCCCCTCGTCGAGCAGCGCATAGCTCTTCTCGCTGACGACGGGCGCCAGGATGACGTCGCGGGCGTCCTTCACTCCTGCTCCCTCCCGGTCAAAACCAAATCGGCATCATCAGACCTCGAACCTGCGCTCGGCCTGCGGCCTCGCTGACCGAGGTCAGCATCATCAGACCTCGTACCTGCGCTCGGCCTGCGGCCACGCTGACCGAGGTCGGGCCGGCTGCCTTTGCCGATGTGGTCCAGGGCCGCGCGTTGAAAGATGACGACGTCGCTGACGAGCACGTCGTAGGTGTTGAGCTGGTCGACGGTCAGCAGGTGCACGCGGCGCAGGTTGCGGAAGCTGCGGCCGGTGACCTGGTCGCGGGCGGCCATGACGACCAGCACTCTGCGCGAGCCGATCTCCAGAGCGTCGAGGAAGGCCAGTGCGTCCTTGGTCCTCGGTGCCTCGAAGACGAGGTCGTCCACGACGCGGACGTCCCCGCTGCGCGCCCGGTCCGACAGCGCCGAGCGCAAGGCGACCCGCTTCAACTTCTTGTTGACCCGCTTGACGTGGTTCTGCTCGCCGGAGGGACCGTGGGCGATGCCACCGCCGGACCACTGCGGCGACCGGATTGATCCCTGACGCGCTCGGCCGGTGCCCTTCTGGCGCCAGGGCTTCTTGCCGCCGCCGCGAACTTCGCCGCGGCTCTTGGTCTTGGACGTTCCGGAGCGCGCAGCCGCAAGCTGGGCCGTCACGACCTGGTGCATGGCCGGCACGTTGACAGCCACGTCGAACACCGCGTCGTCCAAGTCGACGGTGCCGTTGCTGGAGCCGTCGCGGTTGTGCAGCGCAATCTTGGGCATCAGGCGTCACTCCCCAAGGGGGTCGGGCGCTTGACCGCGTCACGGACGATGACCAGGCTGCCGTTGGGTCCGGGGACAGCGCCCTTGATCAGCAGCAGGCGACGCTCGGGGTCGACGCCCACCAGTTCCAAGCTCTGCACGGTGACGCGCTCGGCGCCCATGCGGCCGGCCATGCGCGTGCCGCGGAACACGCGCGAAGGGGTCGCGCAGGCACCGATCGAACCGGGGGCGCGGTGCACCTTGTGCACGCCGTGGCCGGCGCCGAGGCCGCTGAAGCCGTGGCGCTTCATGACACCGGCGAACCCCTTGCCCTTGCTGGTGCCGGTGACGTCGACGTACTCGCCGATGCGGAACTGTTCGGCGGTCACGACGTCGCCGGGGTTGTACTCACCGGCCATCTCGAACTCGACGAGGTGGCGGGTCGGCTCGACTCCGGCCTTGGCGAAGTGCCCGGCCAGCGGCTTGTTGACACGCTTGACCCTGACCTCGCCAAAGCCGAGCTGCACGGCGGCGTAGCCATCACGCTCGACCGTGCGCACCTGCGTGACGGGGCACGGCCCAGCCCGCACCACCGTCACCGGAATCACCCGGGCCTCCTCATCGAAGACCTGCGTCATCCCAAGCTTGGTGCCAAGGATTCCCTTGCTAGCCATGTCTTCCGCTTCTCTCTCTCGTTGCTGCCCTCGCTCTGGAGCAAGGAGGGGCTATAGCTTGATTTCGATGTCGACCCCGGCCGGCAGGTCCAGGCGCATCAACGAGTCCACGGTCTTCTGCGTCGGGTCGTGGATGTCGATCAGCCGCTTGTGGGTGCGCATCTCGAAGTGCTCGCGCGAGTCCTTGTACTTGTGCGGCGAGCGAATCACGCAGTACACGTTGCGCTCCGTCGGCAGCGGCACCGGCCCCGTGATCCGCGCACCGGTGCGCTCGACCGTGTCGACGATCTTGCGCGCCGACTGGTCGATGATCTCGTGGTCGTACGCCTTCAACCGGATGCGAATCTTCTGCTCAGCAGCCATCTCTAGCTCTCTTCTCTGCGCTTCGCCCGCGGGCCCCGTCCGGGTCAGCGGTGTTCTGCTCGGGTGGGTGGTGGGCGTGAGGCTTAGGCGGGTGGTCGGTCAGGGGCAGCGGGAGGGTTGGTCGAGGGCCTTGGAGGGCGGGCGGGTCAGCGGCCCTCCGACAACCCTCCCGCCTGCGCAGGAGCGGGGATAACAGGCGGCTACTTGAGGATCTTGGTGACGCGGCCGGCACCAACGGTCCGGCCACCCTCACGAATCGCGAAACGCAGCCCTTCTTCCATCGCGATCGGCTGGATCAACTCGACGGTCATCTCGGTGTTGTCACCTGGCATCACCATCTCGGTGCCGTCGCCCAGTTGCACGGTCCCGGTCACATCGGTGGTCCGGAAGTAGAACTGCGGTCGATAGTTGTTGAAGAACGGGGTGTGACGGCCACCCTCGTCCTTGGACAGGATGTACACCTGCGCCTCGAAGTTGGTGTGCGGCGTGATCGTGCCCGGCTTGCACAGGACCTGCCCACGCTCGACCTCGTCCTTTTTGGCGCCGCGCAGCAGCGTGCCGATGTTGTCACCGGCGCGTCCCTCATCGAGGATCTTGCGGAAGAACTCCACGCTGGTGACCGTGGTTGTGGTGGTGGGCCGGATACCGACGATCTCGACAGTGTCGCTGGCCTTGACGATGCCCTGCTCGACCCGACCGGTGACAACGGTGCCGCGCCCGGTGATCGAGAAGACGTCTTCCACCGGCATCAGGAACGGCTTGTCGATCTCACGCTCGGGCTGGGGGATGTAGGAGTCCACGGCCTCCATGAGGCCAAGGATCTCCTGCTCCCGCGCCGCGTCGCCTTCCAGTGCCTTGAGGGCGCTGCCGGTGATGACGGGGATGTCGTCACCGGGGAACTCATAGGCCGACAGCAGCTCTCGGACCTCCAGCTCGACGAGTTCCAGCAGCTCCTCGTCGT